>JAGCXA010000048.1 GCA_017961575.1 Clostridia bacterium
ATCACGCCGGTCACGACGTCGGAGCGGATCATAAACGGCGGGACGCAGTAGGTGAAGCCGCGGTCGATCATAAAGTCGCGGGCGTAGGAGATCACGGCGGAATGCACCCGCGCGATATCGCCCATCAGGTAGTAGAAGCCGTTGCCGGCGACGCGGCGCGCGCTGTCGAGGTCGATGCCCGCAAAACTCTCCATAATGTCGGTGTGATAGGGGATCTCGAAGTCGGGAACGACGGGTTCGCCGAACCTCTCGCGCTCGACGTTCTCGCTGTCGTCCTTGCCCACGGGAACCGACGGGTCGATGATGTTCGGGATGGTCATCATATCCCGTTTGATCTTCTCTTCCAGTTCGGCGCACTCGGCTTCGAGGGCGGCAAGGCGCGCCGCCTCGTCCGAAACCTGCTTCTTCGCCGCCTCGGCTTCCTCGCGTTTGCCCTGCGCCATCAGCATCCCGATCTGTTTCGAGATGCGGTTGCGGTCGGCGCGGATGTCGTCTCCCTCTTTCTTGGCGGCGCGGCAGCGCGCGTCGAGTTCGATCACCTCGTCGACGAGCGGCAGTTTCTTGTCCTGAAACTTCTTTTTGATATTCTCTTTGACAACGTCGGGATTCTCCCGGACGAAACGCAGATCAAGCATACTGTCCTCCGTTTACTGCCCGCTCTCGGCGGGGCGTTTCCGTATAAAATGAATGATAGCACAAAGCGCCCCGATTGTCAAGCGTCGGGGCGCTTTTTTCGTTGTAAAAACGCTCAGTCGCGGAGCGCGGAGCGGTTCGCCGCCCACTCGAAGACGTGCGCGAGGACGATCGTCAGAAGGTAAACGGCGATCAGAGCCGGGAAGAGCGCCGGTACCGACGAGTCGGCGGCGTCGCCGACCGCGGCGATCAGAACGTCGGCAAAGCCGAATACCGGAATGGTCAGGATCTTCAGGATCAGCGAGAAGATCACCGCCCCGGTCTTCGGCGGCGCCTTGAAGAGATGCAGACCCATCACCAGCCCCTCGATGACGTTGATGAGCCCGAGCGGATAGAGCAGGATCAGAATGAGCGGCAAAAAGAAGATGAGCGAAATGGCGAAGCCGAGCGCCTTGCCCGCCGCCTCCTTCTGCTCTTCTTCGGTCTTCGCGCTCTCGCTCGTATCCGACTCCGAAGAACTGTTCGAATTCAGAATACCGAGATTGCCGATCGTCAGAAAGAAAATCAGCACGATGACGAGGAAGAGCGCCGCCGCGATATTGAGGATCCCGGCAAATTTGGAAAAGAATCTGGTTTTGCCTTCCATCATTTGAAGTCTCCTTATCGGTTTTTTAGTTGCGCCGCCGGTTTTTTCGCCCGCGCGGCGAAGGGTTCCTTCGCTCCGATTATAGCACCGTCCGCTTTTTTTGTCAAGGCGGGGCGCACCTTGACAACGCGCCCACGCGCGTGTTATAATGGAAGATAGAATTTGAATATGAGGTGGATCGGGATGAAAACCGTACGGAAAACTCTGTTCCCCGTCCTTTGCATTTTGCTCGTACTGCTGATTTCCGCGCCGCTGTGGGTCCTGCCCGCCGTCGGCGCCGTTTTGCCGCGGAACAGCCACGAAAACGACTACACCGCCGCCATCGTCGACAAGTACGACCGTCTGAACGCGGCGGAGGGGAAAAAGATCGTGTTCGTCGGGGGCAGTTCGCTTCCCTTCGGGCTTCGCTGTGATCTCGTTGAGAGCGAGATGCCGGGTTATTCCGCCGTCGATTTCGGGCTTTACGCCACGCTCGGAACCGTCGTGATGATGGACCTTTCGCTCTCGGGGATCTCCGAGGGGGATCTCGTGATCCTCGCGCCCGAGACCGACCCGCAGCTCTACTCGGACTACTTCACGCCGCGGCTGCTCCGCGCGTCGGTCGGGGACCGCACCGACCTCCTGAAATCGCTCTCCCCCGCCCGGCGGCGGGAGACGGCGCTGGTCTACTACCCCGCGCTCTTCGACCGGATCCGGCGGCGGAACGATCCGCTCGTCCCCGAGAGCGAACTCTACGCGCGAAGCAGTTTCGACGAGTACGGGGACATCTCGGTCACGCGCGACCGGAACCAAATGGTGAGGGGGTACGACGCGTCGAATCCCGTTTCGCTGTCCGCGCTCAATAATCAGGAGTTTTTCGACGAGGTGAACGCCTACGCGAAGAAGGTGCGCGAGCGCGGGGCGACGATCCTCTTCTGGTTCCCGCCGATCAACCAAGCCGCCGTCCACTTCACCGACAAGGAAGCCGAGCGGTTCACAGCGACCCTGAAAGCGAAACTCGAAGTTCCCCTGCTCGGCTCGGTCGCCGACACGGTTTACGACTCCGCCTATTTCTATGACACCAACTATCACTTGAACGACGCGGGCGCACCCAAGCACACCGCGACGACGCTTCTGAAACTGAAAGCGTATCTCGGAATGGAGGAGACGGTCGGGTTCGAGATCCCGGATCCCCCCGCCGAAGAGGAAAAGGACGACCGGATCCGTTCCGACGGGACCTTCCTCTACGAATGTACCGCGTGGTCAGCCGCGCTCGTCGGCGTGGAGGAGAGCGTCAAAGGGACGCTCACGTCCGTGACGGTACCCGCGACCGTGACGGTGCCCGACGAATCCTCGGAGGAGCCGAAGGACAAAGTACTGCCGGTGAAGCAGATCGCGGACGGCTGTTTTGCCGACTGCAAAAACCTGACGTCGGTCACGCTCCACGACAAGATCAACGGACTCGGTTACGGCGTTTTTGCCGGATGCGAAAAACTGACCGAAATCAGGATCCTCGGCAGTTCTCCGTTCACCATCCCCGAATCGGGGGCGTTCGACGGCGCGTCGCCCGCCCTGCGGATCCGGATCCCGCGCGGAACGACCTCCGCCTTCGACAACGCGTACAGCGGGTGGGGAAAATATTCCTCCCTCTTTGAAGAATTCGATCCGTAATCAAAAGGAGCATAACGAAAATGAAACGAGCAAAAAAACCGCTTCTCATCCTTCTGTCTCTGATCCTTCTGCTCTCCCCGATCCTGTCGGGGTGTTCGCTCGTGTCGGTCGTTACCGAAACCGACGGCGAGGCGAGCGAGAGCGAGCCGGCAAAGACGAACGCGAACACGACCGCGAAAGCGACGGAGACGACGGTGACGACCGCCGTCACGACCGAGGGGACGACCGGGGATCACACGGATCCGCCCCCGCCTCCCGTGCTGACGAAGAAGACGGTCCCCGACGATCCCTATACGCCGACGCTCTTTATACCGGAGTACGACGAAGAATACGAAGACCTGATCCAACAGGGAAAAACCGAACTCGGCGCCTCCGAATACTCGGATCCCGCCCGCACGGTCACGACCTACGAAAGAAAACTACCGCTCTCCTGCTCCCTTGACCGCGCCGAAACGCGCGACGAACTCGTCGAGATCGCGTCCTTCCGCGGTTTCTACCGCGAGGGGTCGTTCTCGGTCACGCTCGGCTACCCCGCGACCGACGCGGATAAGGAACTGGACTATCTCTACTACAACAGCGATCTTCTGCCCTCTCTCTGTTCGGTTTCCGGTTCGCTTGCCGACGGGGTTCTCCAAGTCAACCTGATCTTTTATCCCGAATCCTATCTGATCACCCCGCGGGACACGATTCCGGCGAAGGTCCTCGGCGGAGAGAATACCCCGCCGAACGGGACCGATACGTTTCCGGGGCTTGATCCCGCGCACGGCGTCTCGGTCTGGGATTCCGAGCAGGCGGCGTACGCCCTCTCCCACGGGTACGCGATCTCGCCGATCGCGGGCAGCCCGGCGGAGAGCCTCGTGAACGCGGCGAAAACCGTCCTTGCCGGGATGATCGACGACACGATGACCGAATGGCAGATCGCCTACCGCGTCTACCATTGGCTGGTGGAAAACGTCGCCTACGACTACGCCGGCGACCGTTGGGCGGGCAATTCGCTTGACAAGGCGTATCAGCCCGATATGGTCCCCGCCCGGATGGCGTCCTTCCGCGCGGAAGGTCCGATCCTCTACGAGGTCGGCGTCTGCTTCGGATACGCGAAGGCAGCCGCCCTGCTGCTCGGACTTGAAGGGATCGACGCCCGCCGCGTGGTCTCGTTCTCCGAGGAGTATCTCGGATGGCAGCCGGGGCGCACCTGGACGTTCGGCGATACCATTCAGGTCCATTCCTACAACTACCTCCGGATCGACGGGTACGATTACCTCTTCGATCTGTCGTTTGCGAAGGACAACAAACTGTCGGTCGCGACCACGTCGGGTCCCGACGCCGTCCTCGGAAGCACGAAGGACTATTGCGTTGGGCTCTCCAAAGAGGAGCATCTGACGGTCTATCCGGAGTTCCCGGACGATCCCTACACCCGGTCGGGCGAATACAACCCCGGCTCCTACCACTACCTCACGAACGTCACCTACGACGGAACGCACGCGCTCCTGCTTTCGAGTCAAGCGGAGGCGCAAGCGTACTATACCTACCTTTTGAACACCGTCTTCTCGCAAGGGGCGGAGTTCCGCTCGGTCACCCTGTTCTATACCTCCGCCGCCTATTCCTCCCAGAAATTGCAACAGTTTCTCAACAGTACGGGCGTTCCCTACGAATCTATCAGGAAGGACGCCGTCAACTCCCGGACCGGCGCCGACGTGATGGTCAAGATCTCGTTCGGTAAATAATCAAGGAGAAAAACGATGAACCGTTTCCGCACGCCGCTTGCGCTTATCCTGGCGCTGATCCTGCTCCTCTCGCCCGTCCTGTCGGGCTGTTCGCTCGTGTCGGTCGTGGAAGAAACGAACGGCGAAGACGAGACCGAGCCGGCGAAAACGACCGCAAACACAACCGCAAAAACGACCTCGACGACGGCGACTCAAACGACGGCGGAATCGACGACCTCGACCACCGCGGCGACGACGGCGGAACAGGTCGATCCGCCCGACCCGACCGAGCGGACGAAGAAACCCGTCCCCGACGATCCCTATACGCCGACGCCCTATCAACCGACGTCCGACTACTATACCGCGAAGATCCTGCAAAAGCAACTCACCACGTCCGGCGCGCGCATCGTAAACGCGCCCTCGCGGGAGGGGGTCGCCTACGAAAGGCGTTTCCCGATCTCCCTCGACCTCGACCGGGCGGAGACGCGCGCGGAACTGCTGAAAATCGTGAACTGGCACGCCTTCTACCGTGAGAGCGGCTTTTCGGTCAAGCTCGGCTACGCGGCGAGCGACGTCGACGAAGAACTCAACTATCTCTGGCGGCACAGCGATCTGCTCGCCTCGCAATGCTCGCTCTTCGGATCGCTCGAAAACGGTGTGCTGACCGTTGATCTGAAGTTCTATCCCGAGAGTTATCTCGCCTGCCCCCGTTATACGACCCCCGCCAAGTATATCGCCGTCGAGACCGCCCCGCCGAACGGGAAAGACACCCTCCCGGGACTGGATCCCGCGCACGGCGTTTCGGTGTGGGACAGCGAGCAGGCGTGCTACGCCCTGGCGAACGGCTACGCGATCTCCCCCATCCCGGGCAGTCCGGCGGAAAGCATTGTGAACACGGCGAAAACCATTCTTGCCGAAATGGTTGACGACAGTATGACCGAGTGGCAGATCGCCTACCGCGTTTACGTCTGGCTGATGGATCACGCCGCCTACGACCAAGCCGAGCATTGGGCGGGAGGCGAAACGCTCCGTTCGGCGGACGTCGCCAAGGAGTCCGAGGCGATCTCCTCGCGGCTGATCTCTTTCAAAGCCGAGGGACCCCTGCTCTACGGGGTCGGCGCGTGCTTCGGGTTCGCGAAGGCGTCGGCGCTGCTTCTCGGATTGGAGGGGATCGAACTCCGACGGGTCGTCGCGTTCGACCATACTCTGCCGGGGCGGTCATGCATCCTGCCCAAAAACGGAAGAAGCATCGCGATCCATTCCTATCTCTATCTTCGCGTCGACGGATACGACTACATTTTCGATCCGACCCACGTCGGGGAGAAAAAAGCGTCCGTACTGAACAGAGCGACGGGATCCTACGAGGACGTCAGTATCTTCGGAGATTTTTCGATCGGACTGTCCTTTGCCGAGCATCGCAAGGTCTGGGCGTCGAACTACCCGGATCCCGACTTCTACGCCGAAACCGACGAGTACAACCCCGGCTTGTTCAACTACCTGCGCGAGTTTACGTACGACGGGACGCACGATCTGCTGCTTACGAGCAAGACCGAGGCACAGCACTACTACGACCATCTGCTCGCGACCGTGTTCTCACGGGAGCCGGAGTTCCGCACCGTCACGCTGTTCTACGACGGGATGAGTTACTCGACCTGGAAATCGCAGTACGAAAGCCAACTGGTCGCGTTCCTCAACAAGACGGGCGTTCCTTATGATTACACCCTCTTCGATATCTCGTCCCGGACGATCGCCGACGTGATGGTCAAGATCGCGTTCGGAAAGTGAAACCGACAAGAAAAAAGAGCCGCGCCGGATTTCCGGCGCGGCGTTTTCTGTTCGGACGAACGCGGGCAAAAAGGCGGCGCGGGGGTTATTCCTCCCCGTCCTCGTCGCTCTCGGGGTTGACCACGACCGACAGGCGGCTGACGCGGTAGTCCTTGATCTCGGTGACGATGACGCAGAGGTTGCGCCAGGTGAAACTGTCGCCCTCGTGCGGGTCGGATTCGAGCATTTCGATCGCCCATCCGCCCATCGTCACGTACTCGCTTTCGAGGTCGCGGCGATCCATATCGATATAGTCGAAGAAGTCGTCGATCGAGACCAGACCGTCGACGTCGTAGGTGTTCTCGCCGGTCTTGGTGATCTCGTAGGTGATGGTATCGTTCTCGTCCCAGATGTCGCCGACGATCTGTTCAAGGATGTCCTCCATCGTCACGATCCCCATCGTCCCGCCGTATTCGTCGAGGACGACCATCATATGGGTCTGCCGGCTCTGCATTTCGGAGAGCGCGGCGGGCAGGCGCATCGTCTTATGCACGAAACAGGGTTCGAGCAGAAGGTCGGAGAGTTGGATCCGCATCCCCTCCGCCTCGGTCTGTTTCTTATAGAAATGGTTGACCGAGAGAATGCCGATGATGTGGTCGACCGTGCCGCGGTAGACCGGGATGCGCGAGTGCGAGAAGGCGAGGATCTTTTTCAGATTCTCTTCGTAATCGTCGTCGGCGTCGAGCATATCGACCTTGACGCGGGGGATCAGGATGTCCTCCACCGTCGTTTCGGCGAAACCGAGCGCCGATTGGACGAGTTCGCTCTTGTCCTCGTCGATCACGCCCTCCTCCTCCGCCGTCTCGATCATCGTGGCGAGTTCCTCGTTTGTGACCGAGGGCTTTTTCTTTTTGCGGAGCGGAGCGGTCAGAAGATCGACCAGACCGACGATGATCCAGGTCAGGGGACGGAACAGGATCATCAGGACGAGGATCGGCACCGAAAGGCGGCACGCCGAGACGAGGGCGTAACGCTTCGCCACCGTTTTCGGGATGATCTCGCCGAAAACGAGGACGAGGACCGTCACAGCCGCGCTCGCAACCGTGGCGCCGAGCCCCTGCCCGAGCAGGTTGACGCAGATGACCGTCGCGAGCGACGAAAGACCGATGTTGACGAGGTTGGTCCCGATCAGGATGGTCGAGAGCGCGACGTTGAACCCGTCGCTGACGCGGAGCGCGACCTTCGCGCCTCCGCTCTTTTCGGCGCGCTTTTCGAGCCGCTTGCGGTTGAGACTGGTGAAGGCGATCTCGGTCGCCGAGAAGAAGGCGCAGAAGAGAAGGAAAATTGCCGAGACGGTAAAGAAAAGCGGGAAATTCATTCTTTCTCCACCTCCTCGCCGTCCTCCTCCATCGGGGGAAGTTCAAGTTCGGGGGTTTCGAGTTTGACGGTGACGCGGGCGATCCTGTCCTCGGTCACCTCGTCGACGGTAAACGTGAGGTCGCCGATCTCGTATTCCTCGCCCTCCTCGGGCAGGCGCCCCATCCGTTCGAGCAGGAAGGTATGTATGCGCTTGCTCCGGGGGAATTTGTCGGCGTTCTCGTACCCCATCCCGTCGAAGAGCGCGCCGAGCGTGAGTTTTCCGCTGGCTTCAAAGTAGTTGCCGCCGAGTTTGGCGAAATCGGGGTTGAATTCGTCGTCCTCGTCGTAGATCTCGCCGACGAGTTCTTCCAAGAAGTCCTCGACGGTGACGAGTCCCATCGTCTTGCCGTTCTTGTCGCGGACGATCGCCATACAGCACTTGTTCCGGCTCATCTCGTCGAGCAGATCGTCGATCGGCGCGTCGAGGGGAACGAAGGTCGGTTTGGTCATCAGGCGGCGCAGATCGGCGCGTCCGGTGGTGACGTAGGCGCGCAGGTAGTTGCGCACGAGCAGGATGCCGACCACCTGATCCTTTTCCAGAACGGGCAGGCGGGAATACTTGGTGCCGCGGATGAGTTCGAGCACCTCGTCCTGCGTCATCGAGAGCGAGACGTATGTCACGTCGTCCCAGAGAGTCAGAACGTCGGCGACGCGGGTGCCGCCGAATTCGAGCGCGGATTGGAGCAGATCGCTCTGCTCCTCGTCGATGACCCCCTCCTCCTCTCCGGTCTCGATGATCGAGGAGATCTCGTCCTCGGTCACGGTCGGTTCGGACGAGCCGCCGGAGATCTTCGCGACGAGGACGGTCAGCCCGGAGAAAAGCAGGGTCAGCGGGGTCAGAATCCAGAGAAGAAAGCGCAGAAAAGGCGCGAAAGCGACGGCAACCGCGTCGTTGTCGGAGTTGGCGAGCGTCTTCGGCGTGATCTCGCCGAAGAGGATGACGACGGCGGTGGTGACGAGGGTCGAGACCGTCGTCTGCACCGCGGTCATCTCACCGAACAGACGCAGGGTGAGTACCGTCGCAAGAGACGCGCAGACGGTGTTGACAAGGCAGTTGCCCACCAGGATCGCCGTCAGCGTAGCGTCGAATTTGTCGGAGATCGACAGGGCGAGCGCCGCCCGCCGGTTGCCGTTCTCCGCGAGACTTTTCAGTTTGATCCGGTTCGCGCCGACGAAGGCGCTCTCGGACGCCGAGAAAAATGCGCTGAGACCGAGTAAAGCAAGACAACTCAAAAGGCACAGCGTACTGCTTGGGTCCATAAAAAGAAAAACCACACTCCTTTATTCGGGGAAAATATACTGACACAGTATAGTTTATTATACACGATTGATACGGTTCTGTCAATCGTTTTTCCCGAAGAATGCGGAAAAGCGGGGACGGCGGGCAAAAAAGCGCGGCGGCGTACCGACGATTTCGGGCGAAGGACGGCGGGGCGTCGCGACTTTCGTTTTTTCGGGGAAAATCAAAGCCACCCCCTTGATTTTGGCGGGGATAATATGATAAAATAATAATATATGATAAAAAGGGGGCGTCTTTCGGATGAGGAAACCGGCGAAACGAAAACCGAAGACGCCGGAGAAAACTCCGGGAGACGGGAAACGGCGCGACCGCCTCACTCCGCCCCTGCTCTCGGTCGTCGCCCTGTTCTCCGCGCTCGCATTTCTCGGCGTGCGGCTGGGATTCGACGTCGGGTTTCTCGGACGGCGGCTGATCCTGCTTCTCTCGGGGCTGTTCGGGGCGGGGGTCGCCCTGATCCCGCTTCTGCTCGTCTTCCTCTCGCTCCGGGCGCGGGAAGACATCCCCGCGGGACGCTTTCTTTCGCGCGCCGTCTTCACCCTGCTGTTTCTGTTTCTGATCTCGCTTATTTTCGGGAAGCGGATGCCCGTCCGCGAGGCGTTCTCGCACGGGACCGATCTCTCCGGGGGCGGCGCCGTCGGCGCTCTGCTCCGCGGGGCGCTCGAATCGGCTCTCGGTCCCGTCGGGGTCCTGCTCTTCCCTCTTCTCGTCGTTCTGTTTTACTTCGTATTCTTTCCCCCTGCGCGTCGGTTTGCGTTCCCCTCTCTCTTTCCCGTCCGATCCGGGGAAGCGGAGCGGCGCGACCCGCCCGCGCAAAAGACAGTCAGAAAGGAGTCGTCCATGAGTTCCCGTCAGTCCAAACCGACCATCGTCGGAGGGGACGGATATTATCCCGTCGCCCACCGCGAAGAGGAATCGTTCTCGGAGATCCGGGCAAAAATGGAGAAAGAGGAGCGCACGGGCGCCGAGCGCAAGGGTACTCCCGACGCGATCGACCCCGAGGACAAGCGCGGCAAGGTCGACGTCGACATCGACCCCCTGCCCGAAGAGGAACTGATCCTGACGCGCGCCGAGATCTCGTCGCCCTCGGGCGGAGAGTCGCCCGACGTCGTTTCCGCCGCGGAACTCTTCGGGAAACCGGGCTTCGCCTTCACCGAGGAATTCAACCGGACGCCGCCCCCCTCGGTGCGGCAGGACGAGAACGTCCCGCTCCGCGCCCCCGTCGTCCGGGAAACGCCGCGGGAGGCGACCCCGATCCGGCGCGATCCCCCGACCTTCATCCCCGATCATTCGCCGATCCCGCCCGCCTACCGTCCGACCTTCACCGACCACACGGCGCGGAGCGGCGGCGTTCCGACGGGTTCGTCGGCGGGGGCTTCCCCCTCCGCCGGAGCCGGAACCCCCTACGTTCCGACCTTCCGCAGCGCACCCGCCACCCCCGCCCCTCAACCGACGGCAACCCCGACGGCGCCGACGGGATACGCGCCGGCGACCCCGGCGCAGGGGCAGGAAGCGCAACCGACGACCCCGCCGCCTGCCCAGACGCAGGGCGTTCCGGCGGGCGGATACGCGCAGCCGACGACCCCCGTACAGACCCCGGCGGCACAGCCCGCCGTTCAAATGAGCCCCACAGCGCAGCCGATCCAAACGGCGCAACCCGTTCCGCCGCCCGCGGCGCAGTCCGCGCCGGAACCGGCGGTCGCGCCGCGCAATCCGTTCTCCTATACCGTGACCGAGCGGAACGTCACCGACTCGGCGCACGGGGGACTTTCGGGGCTCTCGATCGAGACCAGCCGGGTGTCCGACGCGGCGTCGCCGGAACCCGTCGGCGAGCCGATCCCGGCGTCGATGACGCCGCAGCCGTCGGATCCCTACGCCGACTACTGCCCGCCTCCGCTCTCGCTCCTGAAACCGGGCGAAGCGAAGATGACCGCCTCCTCGGAGGAGGAGATCCGGCGGAACGCCGAGAACCTGATCGAGACGCTCGAAAGTTTCAACATCGCGGCGACGATCAACCACGTTTCGCGCGGTCCCCGGATCACGCGCTACGAACTCCGCCCCGACAAGGGGATCCGGATCCGCAGTATCACCAACCTGATCGACGATATTTCGATGGCGCTGGCGACTCCGGGCATCCGGATCGAGGCGCCGATCCCGGGGGTCGCCGCCGTCGGCGTCGAGGTGCCGAACCGCGTTTCGACCGCCGTCCGGCTCCGCGATATGCTCGACAACGATAAGTTCCGGCAGGCGTCGTCGAAAACGACGGTCTGCGTCGGATCGGACGTCACGGGCGACCCGGTCTACGGCGACATCGCGAAGATGCCGCACGCCCTGATCGCCGGCGCGACCGGTATGGGTAAATCGGTCTGCATCAACTCGATCCTCATCAGTCTGCTCTACAAGGCGCGCCCCGACGAAGTAAAACTGATCCTGGTCGACCCGAAGAAGGTCGAACTCGGCGTCTACAACGGCATCCCGCACCTGCTCGTCCCGGTGGTCGTCGAGCCGCAGAAAGCGGCGGGCGCCCTGGTCTGGGCGGTGGGCGAGATGGAACGCCGCTTCAACCTGATCGAGCAGACCGCCGTCCGCGACCTCAAAGGGTACAACAAGGTGGTGCGCGAGCATCCCGAACTCGGCGGAACGCCGCTCCCGCAGATCGTGATCGTCATCGACGAGTTGAACGACCTGATGATGAGCGCGCGCGACGCGGTGGAGGACGCGATCTGCCGGATCGCGCAGAAGGCGCGCGCCGCCGGGATCCATCTGCTGATCGGGACGCAGCGCCCGTCGGTCGACGTCATCACCGGCGTCATCAAGGCGAATATTCCCTCGCGGCTCGCGTTCCACGTCGCGTCGCAGGTCGACTCGCGCACCATCCTCGACACGAGCGGCGCGGAAAAACTGCTTGACCGCGGCGATATGCTCTTCTTCCCGGTCGGCGCGCCGAAGCCGATCCGCGTGCAGGGGTCGCTCGTCGACGACGAAGAGGTCGAGCGCGTCACGAGTTTCTTAAAACAGGGCGTGGCGGACGGCGCCGCCTACGACAGCGAGATCATGGCGAACATCGAGCGCGAAGCCGAGAAGTGCGCCCCGAAAGACAAGCGCGCCGAGCGCGACGGAGACGACGAGTTCGGCGACGACGAGGATATTTTCCGCGATCCGCAGTTCATCGCCGCCGTCGAGATCGCCGTCCATCTCGGACAGATCTCGACCTCGAAGATCCAGACGAAACTTCGGATCGGGTTCCAGAAGGCGACCAACTTCATCGACCGGATGGAGGAGATGGGGATCGTCGGTCCGCACAACGGGTCGAAGCCCCGCGACGTTCTGATCTCCCCCGCCGAGTTCCTTGAAATGAAGGCGCGCCACTGACCGAAAGTGAGGAAAACGATATGATCCTGCTACTGCTCGCGGACGGCTTCGAGGAAACCGAAGCTTTGGTTCCGCTCGATCTGCTCCGGCGCGGAAAATGCGACGTGAAGACCGTCGGGATTACAGGGAAAACCGTGACCGGCGCGCACGGGATCGCCGTGACGGCGGACCTTCTGCCGCGCGAGGTGAAGGGAAAGATCGACGCCCTGATCCTGCCGGGCGGGATGCCGGGGGCGCTGAACCTCGACGGCTCGTCCGACGTCGACCGGCTGATCGAAAAAACGAGGGCGGACGAAGGGCGGCTCGCCGCCATCTGCGCCGCGCCGCTCGTGCTGGGACGGCGGGGGCTGCTTTCGGGCAAGCGCGCCGTCTGCTTCCCCGGTTTTGAAAACGAACTCAGGGGCGCCGTCAGGTCAAACAAACGGGTCGAGACCGACGGGGACGTCACCACCGCCGTCGGGATGGGCGCCGCCTACGAATTCGGGCTGGCGCTCCTATCGCTTCTCGCCGGACGGGAAACGGCGGAGCGGGTGCGTTCGTCCTCTCTGATCCCCGACGGGATCGGGATCCCCGACTGAAACAAAAAAAGAGGTTACCATGGTTCTGAAACCGAAAGAAACCCACGTCGCCTATCGCTGCCCCGACTGCGGGACCGCCGTCTACGGTCTTGTCGGGGATTTCATCCCCGCGTCGGGGATGCTCCGGCTGAAATGCCCCTGCGGGAAGAGCCGGATGCAGATCATACCGTCGCCCGACCGGGAGAAGATCCGCTTTGACGTTCCCTGCCTGTTCTGCCGGCAGGATCACCATTTCTCGGTCTCGCGGAACGTGGTGTTCGGAGATCGGCTTTTCCTTCTGAACTGCCCCTATACCAATATGGACGTCGGTTTTCTCGGTCCGCGTGAGGAGGTCGACCGGGCGGTCGCGGAACAGGAAAAAGAACTCGCGAAACTCGCGGGGGCGTTCGGGGTCGAGCGACTCCGCGACCTCTCGCCCGAGGAGAGCGAGGAGATCCTGCCCGACGCGCAGGTGCACGACGTCATCCGCTTCATCGTCAAGGAGATGGAAGCCGACGGGGAGATCACCTGCCCCTGCGGGAGCGGGACCTACGAGACCGGGATGACCGAGAACGGGATCCTCGTCTACTGCCCCGTCTGCGGCGCGTCGCATCTCTTCCCCGCGAACAGCGTCTCGGACGCCGAACGTTTCCTGCATTGCGAACGTCTGGAACTGACGAACCCCCGGAAATCGCCCTGGAAAGAGGGGGGTCAGACCCCGTAATAGGCGACGAGCCCCCGATAGATCCCCTCCGCGAAGAGCGCGGGGTTCTCATTCATCTGCGCCGCCTCGCTCGGGTTGGAGAGGAATCCGAGCTCCGTGAGGACGGCGGGCATCCTCGTTTTCCGAAGCACCCAGAGTCCCGGTCGCGCGAGCACGCCCCGGTTGCGGAACCCGGTCAGGGCGGTCAGATTTGTCTGGATCGCTCCGGCAATATCCGCCGCGGTCGACGGGATCCGGTAGACGAGCGACTCGGTTCCGTTCGCGGACGTGTCGAGCGAGGCGTTGGTGTGGATCGACAGGAAGAGATCCGCCCCCCACGTATTCGCCTGATTCGTTCGGGTCGAGAGACTGGTCGCGTTGCTGGTCCCGAGCTGCGTTTCGGGGGTCGGGCGCGAGAGGCGCGCCGTGAAGTTCGGGTCGTTCTGCAGAAGATCGTAGAGCGCCCGCCCCACGCGGTAGGTGACGTCCTGCTCGCGGAGTCCGTACCACTCGGCGCCGGTGTTTGGATTCGAGGGGTTGTGCCCCTGATCTACGTAGACTCTGATCGCCATATTCTTTTTCGCTTTTTCGGAAGCGTCCTTTCTCGGTAATTTCCGGGCGGCGGAACCGTCGCGCCGCCCCCTTTCATTCTATGCGGATCGGGTCGATCCCGTCCGCCGGGAGATTCAGATGAACGAACTGCAACGGATACTCAGTTTCGTGCGCCGCGCCGTCGACGACTACGGAATGATCGCCGAGGGCGACAAGATCGCCGTCGGCATTTCGGGCGGGAAAGACTCGCTGACCCTGCTCGCCGCCCTCGCCGCGCTGCGGCGGTTCTACCCTGCGAAGTTCGACCTCGTGGGGATCACGGTGGATATGGGGTTCGAGGGCGTCGATCTTGCCCCGATCGCGGAGTTCTGCCGGGCGCTCAACGTGCCGTTTATCGTGGAAAAGACCGACATCGCGAAGGTGATTTTCGAGATACGCAAAGAATCGAATCCCTGCTCGCTCTGCGCGAAGATGCGGCGCGGGGCGCTCCACGCACGGGCGAAAGCCGAGGGGTGCAACAAGATCGCGCTCGGACACCACTTCGACGACGCGGTGGAGACCTTTATGCTGAACCTCTTTCACGAGGGGCGGCTCGGATGTTTCTCGCCCGTGACCTACCTGTCAAGGCGAGACCTGACCCTGATCCGTCCGCTCCTCTACGCGCAGGAAAAGGACGTGCGCTATTATACAAGACACGCCGATCCGCCGCTCCCGGTGATGAAGAGCCCCTGCCCCGAGGACGGGGAGACCGAGCGCGAGACGATGAAAGTTATGCTCCGCGACCTCGAACGGAAGTACCCCGGACTGCGCCACCGCATCTTCGGCGCGCTGTGTAAAGGGGAAATCGACGGGTTCAAAACGACCGAACGCCTGCCGATGGGAAAGGACGAGGGGGAGTAAGGAACGATCCCGCTTTCTTGTAAGAAAGCGGGGCAAAGAACTTCATCAAGGGATGAAGTCAGCGCGCGATTCGTGACTTGTCGCGCGCGGTTTCAAAAACGGAACTGCAAAAGACCCCTTTGCTCTCGAAAAAGAAACGCCGCCTGCCGTTATCGGCGGGCGGCGCGTACTTTTTTCGGCTGTCAAGCGGTCTGCTATGACGCGACTATAGAACCAAGGCGCGGCGGAGCGGAGAGCGAGCCGCGCCGCAAAAAATACCGGGGAGAGATCGAACGATCTCTCCCCAAATGATGAGAATCCTTACTGCAATGGCAAAGCCCTTTTCCGCAATCATAAAGTTCTTTGCCGCGCTTTCTACGAAAGAAAGCGCGCGTCCCCCCGTCAAAAAGCGGGATCGTCCCCCTCTCCGAGCATCTCGCGCAGGAGGTTGTTTTCGTCGGTCGGGATCACGGGGACGCCGAGGGCGGTCGAGAGGTCGGACAGGGTCATATCGTCGAGGAACACGTCCTCTCCGGCGCGGAGGGCGGAGGCGGGGATCAAAAGCGCGTCGCCGAGTTCAAGGTCGGAAAGCTGCGCGCGGATATCCTGACCCGTGAGCAATCCCGACACCGTGACCGAATGCCCGAAGAAATCGTTGACGACCGTTTTCACGTTGACGGTCAGGTACGGGTACTTCTCGTGCGTCATCCGCGCGAGTTCCCGGATCAATCCCTCGGCGGCGACCCCGGTCGCGACCGTGACCGTGCGGGGCTCGGCGCCCGGCGCCGGGTCGGGCGCGGCGTCGAGTTCGGCGGTGAAGTCCTCGAGCGCCGAGCGGATCATCCCGACCCCGTTTTCGAGCTGCGGATACCCCTCGTAGTACTCCTCGTCCGGGATCGGAAGACCGGCGCAAAGGTAGAACTCGTCGGCGCAGAAGAACAGGCGGGAGCCGTACTTTTCAAGGCACTCTTCCGCGAAGGCGTCGACCTGCCGGATCACGGCGGCGCACTCGACGGGGGTAAACGGCTTCAAGGGGTAGAGCCCGTCGCGGTGATCGGTCAGTCCGGCGGGCACGACCGACACCGAATCCACGGCGGGCGCGAGCGCGGCGAGGTCGCGCATCGTGCGCGCGAGTTCCGCCCCGTCGTTCAGTCCCCGGCAAAGCACGATCTGGCAATGCAGTTCGATCCCTGCCGCGGCGAGTTTCGGAAGGTAGGCGAGGACGGCTCCGGCGCGCTTGTTCTTCATCATCTCGACGCGCAGTTCCGGGTTGGTCGTATGCACCGACACGTTGATCGGCGAAAAGCGCATCTTGACGATGCGGTCGACGTCCCGGTCGGTCATATTGGTCATCGTGATGTAATTCCCGTGCAGAAACGAGAGCCGCGAATCGTCGTCCTTGAAATAGAGCGACTTCCGCATCCCCTTCGGCAGTTGGTCGATGAAGCAGAACACGCACTTGTTCCGGCACGCCTGTTTCTCGTCCATCAGCGGGGTCTCAAAGTCCAGCCCCACGTCGTCGTAGGTCCCCTTCTTTATGGTAACGGTATAGGGGGTTTCATCCCGCAGGAGGGCGAGATCGATCTTTTTCTCGGCGAGATAGAACCGATAATCCAGCACGTCGCGGATCTCCTCGCCGTTGATCGAAACCAGTTCGTCGCCCGGCAGGATCCCCGCGCGCTCGGCGCGGCTGTGCGGTTCCACGGCGGTGACTTTGACCATATCCGTCCTCCTTTCCTTTTTTCGGGATCAAGAACGCCGCCCGCGGGCGGCGTTCACTTTATACCGTTGCGGGGTCGGTTGATTTCTTTGCGGGTTGCTCCTCCGGTTTTTCCGGCGCGACGATATAGCGGTGGATCCCCGAGAAGTCGGAGATCATAATGCACCCGGTCGGGCAGTTCTTCGCGCAGGTGTCGCAGTTGGTACATTTGGAATAGTCGATCCGGGCGAGGTTGTCGACAACGGTGATCGCGCCCGAGGGACAGTTCTTTTCGCACTTCTTGCACCCGATACAGCCGTGCGTGCACGCCTTTCTGGTATCGGCGCCCTTGTCGGTATTCGAGCAGGTCACGAGCACCCGTTCGACGTCGGGCATCAGGTCGATCAGGTGATGCGGACAGGTCTTCGTACAGATGCCGCACCCGGTGCATTTCCGGGTATCCACGTGCGCGAGCCCGTTCTCGATACAGATCGCGCCGTTGGGACACGCGGCGGCGCAGTCCCCGAGACCGATGCACCCGACGGGACAGATCCCGCTCCCGGCGTAGAAGAGATTGGCGGCGGCGCAGGACGAGATCCCCTGATAATCGGCGCGGCGTTTCGCCTGCGCGCAGTCGCCGCCGCAATGGACGGTAGCGACCTGCTCGATCACGTCGGCGTAGGCGAGCCCCAGCGCGTCGGAAAGCTGCTTCGCCACGGCGTCGGCGCCCGGCACGCAGAGGTTGGAGCGGGTCTCCTCGCCCGAAGCGAGCGCCTTCGCGTAGCCGTCGCACCCGGTATAGCCGCAGGCGCCGCAGTTGGCGCCGGGAAGACACGCGCGCGCCTTGGTCTCGCGCTCGTCGACCGGGACGTGGAAGTACTTGGCGGCGACGACGAGCAGAACCGAACAGAGAAGCCCGGTCGCGGCGACGACGCCGACGGCGGTCAGAATAGCGGTCAGCATTACAGCGTCACCCCCTTATCCGCCGAAGAGTCCCGTCGCGACCCCGGAGAACCCGAAGAGCGACAAACTCGTGATGGCGGCGGCGATCAGCGTGATGGGAAGCCCCTCGAACGCCCTCGGCGGTTCGGCGTCTTCCAGCCGCGAGCGCACCCCGGAGAAGAGCACCATCGCGAAGAGGAAGCCGATCCCGCATCCGAGCGAACTCACCATCGACTCGGCGAAGGTGTAGCCGTCGCGGATATTGTTGATGGTCACGCCGAGAACGGCGCAGTTGGTCGTGATGAGCGGCAGATAGATGCCGAGCGAGGCGTGGAGCGCGGGCAGATACTTCTTCAACACGATCTCGACGAACTGCACGAGCGCCGCGATCACAAGGATGAAGACGATCGTTTGCAGGTAGCCGAGGTTAAAGCGGTCGAGAAGATAGGTCTGGATCGGCCAGGTGACCGAGGTCGCCAGCAGCATCACGAAGGTGACGGCGATCCCCATCCCGGTCGCCTGATTCAGTTTTTTCGACACGCCGAGGAAGGGACAGATACCGAGGAAGCGCGAGAGGACGTAGTTGTTGACGAGGACCGAGGTCATAATGATCATCAAAAACTTCATTTCGCCGCCTCCTCTTTTACCTGTGCGTCATCCGCGCAGGAGAGTTTGCCGCAGGTGGCGGCGGAGGGGCATCCGGCGCACCCGAATTCCTTTTTCTTGATCGCTTTGCCCTTGGAGATCGCGTTCACCAAGGCGATGAGACACCCGAAGACGAGGAAGCCGCCGGGGGTCTTCGCCAGGATCGGAATACAGTAGCGCGAGAGGAACGGGATCTCGATCCCGCAGAAGGAGCCCGCGCCGAAGACCTCGCGGACAAACGACATCGCGAAGAGCGCGAGAATGAAGCCGCACCCCATCCCGAGCCCGTCGATCGCCGAGTCGATCACCCCGTGCTTCGAGGCGTACATCTCGGCGCGCCCGAGGATGATGCAGTTGACGACGATCAGGGCGAGGTAGATGCCGAGCGAATCGTAGAGCGAGGGAACGAAAGCGTGAAGCAAGAGTTCCACCGCCGTCACGAACCCGGCGATCAGCACGATGTAGCAGGGGATCCGCACCTTGTCGGGGATGACGTTCCGGAGCGCCGAGATCGCCATATTCGAGCAGAGCAGGACGATCGTCGCGGCGACCCCCATCCCGAGCGCGTTCAGGATCGAGGTGGTGGTGGCAAGCGTCGGGCAGGTGCCGAGGATCAGGACGAGAACCGGGTTCTCTTTGACAAGTCCTTTCAGGAAGTTCTGTATTTTCGTCACGTCAGCACCCCCTTCATTCTTCGGTCACGGCGGCAAACGCCGTAAACGCATCGCGCACGCCCTGCTTGACGCCGTTTGAGGAGTAGGTCGCGCCGCTGACTTTCAGATCGTCGGAAAGCCCCGTAGCGTCCAGCCCCGTGAAGCGCGCGGTAAAGTCGTTCTTTTTCACTTTGTCGCCGATCCCGGCGGTCTCGCCCGACACGTCGGTGATCTTGATCCCGGCGATCTTGCCGTCGGGGGTGATCCCGATCAGGAGAGTGATCGGATTGCTCTTTCCGCCGTAGCCGGCGCCCTTCACGAGAAAGACGTAACCGCCGCCGGCGTTATCGCGGTAGCAGGCGGCAACGCTGTCGGGCAGGTCGGCGTAATCGGAAAGCGACACCTCGGCAAAATCGGTCGCGCCGGGAAGCGCCTCGGAGCGCGCCTTCCGCTCGGCCTCCGCCGTCGCTTCCGCGATGATCGGGGAGGCGACGTAGTTGACGACGGCGAGCAGGAGCGCGACCGAAAGGCAGATCAGAGTGAGAACAAGGATCGGTTTGACGATATTCTTAAAGGTCATTTCGCCGTCTCCTCCTTCCCTTTCTTTTCGGGTTTCGGGGGCTTCGGCGCGCCGACGGGGCGCCGGAGCGTCAGTCGGTCGATATAGGGGCAGAGCAGGTTCATCATCAAAATGGCGTAGGAGACGCCCTCGGTGTGACCCGCCAGCCGGATCAGCGTGGTGATCGCGCCGCACCCGACGCCGAAGATCAGGCGTCCCACGGGCGAGGCGGGGGAGGTCACGTAGTCGGTCGCCATAAAGATCGCGCCGATGAGAAGCCCGCCCGAAAGCACCTGTTCCAGAGGATCGGCGCCCGCGATCCACGAAAGGAGCGCGACGGTACCGACGAAGGAGACCGGGATATGCCAACTGATCACCCGCCGGACGAGCAGGTAGACCAGCCCGGCGAGCAGCGCGATCGAGCAGGTCTCGCCGATCGCCCCGGCGTGGAAGCCGAGCAGCATCTTCCAATACGGAAGTTTCCCGACCCCGGTCAGCGACAGGGTGAACGGCGTCGCCTCCGAAACGAGTTCCCCGCCCCGCAGAACGGCGAAACTGTTCATTTCGGTCGCGAAGCAGAGGAAGAGCATAATCCGCGCGGCGATCGCGGGATTGGCGAAATTCTTGCCGATACCGCCGAAGAGCTGCTTGACGACGACAATGGCGAAGAAGCAGCCGACGACCGACATCCAGATCGGGAAGGTCGCCGACAGGTTCTGCGAGAGCAGAACGCCCGTGACCGACGCCGAAAGGTCGAAAATCGTCGTGGGGCGGCGGGTCAGACGGGTGAAGCCCCATTCAAACAGGTTGCAGGCGAGAACGCAGACGACGGTCAGTACCAGCGCGCGCCAGCCGTAGAAGATCACCGAGGCGACGACGGCGGGCGAGAGCGCGATCAGAACGTCGCGCATCACGGCGCGGGTATCGTTTCTCGTTACGATATGGGGAGAGGAGGAAACGGACAGTTGTTCGTTCAACTTCATTTCCCTCCTTTCGGGGGCGTGGCGGCTCTCAGGATCGCCTTCCCCAATTTATTCTGCTGGACGAGCGGACGGTGCGCGGGACAGATGAAGGAGCAGCATCCGCACTCCATACAGAGCGTCACTTTCAGACGGGCGAGCCCGTCCGCGTCCTTTTTGTTGACCGCCTCTCCGATGGCGAAGGGGGTCAGGCGGAGCGGACAGGTGTTCGCGCACTTTCCGCACCGGATGCAGGGGGTCGGATCGGGCAGGATCGCGTCGCGTTCGTTCAGGGCGACGATCGCGTTGGTCGTCTTCATCACCGGGAAGGACGCGTCGGGGACCGCGATCCCCATCATCGGTCCCCCGTAGAGGATCTTGCCGGGTTCGGACTGAAAACCCCCGCAGAAATCGAAGACGTCCTGCATCTTCGTCCCGATCGGGACGATCACGTTCTTGGGTTCCTTCACCGCCGAGCCGTCGACCGTGAGGCACCGTTCGACGAGCGGCATCCCGGTGGACAGATACTTCATCAACTCGACCGTCGTCGTGACGTTCAGGACGACGCATCCGACGTCGAGCGGGAGTTTGCCCTCTCCGACGATCCGTCCCGTGCAGTTGTAGATCAAGACCTTTTCGCCGCCCTGCGGGTAACTGCCGGGCAGTACCTTGACCGAAAGCCCCTCTTCGCCCGCGATCGCTTCGCGGATCTTTTTCACCGCTTCGGGCTTGTTGCGCTCGATCCCGACGATCACGGCGGCGGAATAGAGGTCGCGGAGCAGTTTCATCCCCGCGACGAGTTCCTCGGTCCGGTCGAGCATCGTGCGGGTATCGGAGGTGATGTAGGGTTCGCACTCGGCGCCGTTCAGAAGAATATACTCTACCTTCGCGGGGTCGGCTGAAAGTTTGACCGAGGTCGGGAATCCCGCGCCGCCGAGTCCGACCAGTCCGCAGGCGCGCGCCGCGTCGGCGAGTTCCTTCGCCGTCGAAACGGCGACGGGCGAAAGCGAGGGGTCGGGCGTCATCTCGCCGTCCGACTCGATCACGAGGGCGGAGACGGTCCGTCCGAACACGTCGCGGTAACTCTCCGTCTTTTTGACCGTGCCGGAGACCGACGCGAAGATCGCCGCGCTGACGAATCCGCCCGGCTCCGCGATCTTTTGACCGAGAAACACCTTCTCCCCCGGCTGTACGGTCGGGGTCGACGGCGCGCCGATCCCCATGGAAAGCGGGATCGTGACCGTCTCGGGCGGCGGCATCCGCACGGGGGCGCTTCCCGCCGTATTTTTCCGATGAGGGACGTGTACGCCGCTCATCCTGAATAATCTCACGTTTTGTCCTCCTTAAAGGTTGGTTCGGACAACAAAGACGACCCTTGCAGGTCGTTCAATTTCCGTTGAGAAAAATTATATCATTCGACGTTGTTTTTGTCAACGGGAAAGTTAATATTATTTATATATAATTTTCTTTTATCCCTCGCATAGCGGAAACGCGGCGGGCGCCGCCCGCGCGGCGGCAGCCGGGGGGATAAAAAAGCCGACGCGGGGCGGGCAAAAAGCCCGTCCCGCGCCCATACGCGATTGAAGGGGAATGCCCAACTCCGAGCGGGGCACCGCCCGGCTTCAAACGGTCAGCGGAAGCGACGGAGACGCAGGGCGTTGGTCACGACGAAGACCGAGGAGAAGGACATCGCGAGCGCCGCCATCCACGGGGCGAGGGTCAGTCCGAGCGGCGAGAAAACGCCCGCCGCGATCGGGATGCAGACGGCGTTGTAGAAGAGCGCCCAGAAGAGGTTTTCCTTCATATTGCGGAGGGTCGCCCGTCCGAGCCGCACCGACGTCACGACGTCGGACGGAGAACTCGAACGCAGGACCACGTCGGCGGAAACGACGGCGACGTCGGTGCCCGCCCCGATCGCCGCGCCGACGGCGGCGGCGGAGAGCGCGGGGGCGTCGTTGATCCCGTCCCCGACCATCAGGACCGCGCCGCGCTCCTCCGAGAGCCGCTTGACCGCCTCGGCTTTCGAGTCGGGGAGCAGTCCCGCACGGACGTCGTCGATCCCGGTTTTCGCGGCGACGCCGGCGGCGGCGCGCGGATGGTCGCCGGTCAGCATCACGGGGGCGATCCCCATCTCGATCAGACGGGCGACGGCGGCGGGCGACTCTTCCCGCACGGCGTCCCCGACCCCGATCACGCCGAGGACGGTCTCGCCCTCGGAGAAGTAGACCGGCGTGCCGCCGAGATCAAGGATCTCCTCGGTCTTTTGCGCGAGCGGGGAGAGGTCGAGTTCGAGTTCGTCTTCGAGCAGCGCCGCGTTTCCGCCGAAGAGGTGTACCCCGTCCGCCTTCCCGTAAACGCCCTTGCCGGGCAGGACCGAGTAGGCGGAAAGGTCAAGATCGGCGCATCCCGCAAGCGAGGCGGCGACGGCGCGGGCGATCGGGTGGGTCGAACGCGATTCCAGGGCGTAGGCGACCGACGAAAGGCGCGCGGGGTCGACCCCGGGGGCGGGTTCCGCCGCGATCACCTTCATCTCGCCGCGGGTGAGCGTCCCGGTCTTGTCGAGCGCGACGGTCTTCACCCGTCCGAGCGTTTCGAGCGCCTCGGCGCTCTTGACCAGCACGCCGAGTTCCGCGCCGCGCCCGGTGGCGGTCATAATGGCGGTCGGGGTCGCCAGCCCGAGCGCGCAGGGGCAGGAAACGACGAGGACGCTGACGCCGTGCAGGAACGCGGCGGAGGGTCCCGAAACGAACAGCCAGACGAGCGCCGTCACCAGCGCGACGCCGAGCACGGCGGGGACGAAAACGGCGCTGACGCGATCCGCCAGCCGGGCGATCGGGGCGCGCGAAGCGGCGGCTTCGCGTACCATCCGCACCGTCGCCGAGAGCGAAGTATCCCCGCCGACGCGATCGGCGCGCATTGTAAGATAGCCGTCGGAGATCAGGCAGCCCGCCGAGAGTTTGTCACCCGGCGCCTTGTCGATCGGGCGGCTCTCGCCGGTCAGCGACGATTCGTCGGCGCACCCGGTGCCGGAGGTCACGGTCCCGTCGGCGGCGACGCGGTCGCCCGTCCCGAGGAGCAGAGTATCGCCGACGGCAAGCTCCCCCGTCGGGATCACGACCGGGGCTCCGTCGCGAAGCACCTTCACGGTATCGGGCGAGAGCGCGGTCAGGGCGCGGATCGCCGCCGTCGTCTTGTTCTTCGCCCGCCCTTCGAGCGTTTTGCCGAGCGAAACGAGCGTCAGGATCATCGCCGCCGCGTCGAAATAGAGCGACGTCGAGAGTTCCGCCGCGCGCGCGCCGCCGCCGATCAGCGCGAGGATCAGGGAGACCGTCCCGTGGAGGAGCGACGCGCCCGAACCGAGCATCACGAGCGAATCCATATTCGGGGCGCGCCGGATCAGGGCGAGGAAGCCGCCGGTGAAGAAGCGGGAATGGATGACGGCGACGGCGTAGGCGAGGACCGCCTGCGTCACGATATAGACGTAGGGGTGCGCGTGCGGGGAGAGGAAGGGCGGGAGCGGAAGCCCGATCATATGCCCCATCGCGAGATAGAACAGTACAAGCGTGATCGCCCCGGAGAGGATCAGGCGGCGGATCCCCGTGTGCGCGGGTGCGTCGTCGAAGGAGAGTTCCTTCCCGGGTTCGGGGAGCGAGGCGCCGTAGCCCGCGCGGGTAACGGCTGAAATGATCCGGCTCTCGTCCGCCGGCGCGTCGAATTCGACCGTCATACTGTCGGTGAGCAGCGAAACGACGACCGACGAAACGCCGTCCACCCCCCGTACCGCGTTCTCGACGTGCGCGGCGCAGGAGGCGCAGCTCATTCCTCTGACCCGAAACTCTCGTTTCATCCGTTTGCCCTCTGTTTCGATCGTTCTTTATTCATTGTATCATTCCGCACCCGAAAATGCAAGGAAAAGGAAAAGAAAACGGGCGGCGGACTTGCTTTTTTTCACGCTTCTTGCTATACTGAATAAAAAAGGAGGTGGGCGCGTGAAGATATATCTTTCCGACTGTTCCGGTCTTCTTGAAAACGATCTCCCGCGCTTTCTTTCCGCGCTCCCGCCTGGGCGGCGCGCCTACGCCGGGCGCTACAAAAGGACGGTCGACCGGGCGGCGGCGGCGGTCGGATTCCTTCTGGTTTCCCGTCTGATCCGCGAGGTTGATCCCGCCCTTATGCTATCGGACTGGGTGATCGGCGAACACGGAAAGCCCTACCTTCCCGGCGCCGCCTTCCGCTTCTCGCTCTCGCATTCGGACGGGCTCTGCGCCGCCGTTCTCGCGTTTGAACCGATCGGACTGGACGTCGAGCGGATCCGTCCGCTCCGCCCCGCCCTGCTCCCGCGGTTCTGTACGCCCGACGAGATCGCCCTCTGCGAGAGGGATCCGGAACGCGCCGTGAAGATCTGGACGGCGCGCGAGGCGCGGGCGAAGGAAAACGGTCGCGGCATCGGACAGAAACTGACCGCGCTCCCGACCGAGGGGGTCACGACGCTCCGGGTCGAGTCGGACGGGCGCGCGTTCGCCCTCTCCTACACGTCGCGGGAAGCGCCCGAAATCGCGCGGTTTTCGCCCGACGAGTTGCTCGGATAAAAAGCGACCGTCTGCCATCCGGCAGACGGTCGCTTTTCTTTTTTTCACGCCTCCGCCGCGGCGGGAGCGGGCAGTTTTTCAAGGTAAGCCGAAAAATCCTCGCGCGACCAGCCGAGCACGAGCGAGAGTTCGTCGAAGAAGATCCGCTCGGTCTCGCGATAGGCGCGCTCGTCCGAGACGCGCAGGTGCTTGCCCTTCTTTTCGCGTTCCTCGCGCATCGCTTTCAGCGTGAGATAGACCCGCGCGACGGCAAGTCGGTCACCGCTGTTCATAACGTCGCGGAAGAGCAGTTTGCGCTGGTTCTCGTTCTCGACCCAGATCGGGGCGGCGCCGCCGAGCCCGTCGAGCAGCGAACGCATCTCCTCGGGGGAAAGAAGCGGGTGCATCCGGGAAAGAAGGACCTCGCTTCCGAGAGGGACGAAAACCGTCGTCGCTTCGCTGGACACGGGTTTCAGAACGTAAAAATCGTCCACCGTCCCGCAGGACTCCATCCGCGTGATCTCACGGATCCGGCAAATGCCGTTGCATCCGTAGAGAACCGCGTCTCCGACACGGTACATCGGAATCCCCCCTTTCTCCCTATTATATCAATATTATAACAGATTATGAAGAAAAATGCACGGGGGTTGGGGCAAAAAAATTATTTTTCGTCACTTCTCACCAAAAAACGACGGCTTTTTTTGTGAAAGTGTGCTATCTCCCCGATGTTGAACGGGGTGATCGATCCAAACCAGCGACGGGCAGGCGGCTCGGATCGACTCGGGGGCGGGCAGATCGCAGACGACGGCGTCGACCTCCCCCGCTCCGCAGAGCAGATAGGGGGAGGTTTTTCCGATTTTGCTCCCGTCACAGAGAAAAACGCTGCGGGAGGCGCGCCGACACATCAGCCGACGGAGCGCGATCTCCTCCTCGAAGCAGTCGGTGATCTCGCCGTCCTCCGAGAGCGACTGCGCCGAGAAGAAAACGACGTCGGCGTGCATCTCGGAGATCAGGCGCTCGGCGTGCGAGCCGACGAGCGCAGACGGGTTCTCCGGGTTGGGGCGACCGCCCGTCGAGAGCAGGCGCACCTGCGTTCCCGAAAGCGCGAGCGCCGTCGAAAGCCCGTTCGTCACGACGGTCAGACCGTGCAGACGCGACAGATAATCGACGAGATAGAAGGCGGTCGACGATCCGTCGAGGAACACGACGTCGCCGTCCGAGACGAGCGAGGCGGCAAGCCCGGCGACCGTCCGCTTCTGCGCCTCGTTCTGATGGGCGCGGAGATCGTAGGGGATCAGTCGGGCGCCCCCCTTCGTCGGTTCCGCGCCGCCGTAGGTGCGGCGGATCTCACCCTCGGCTTCCAGCGACAGAAGATCGCGGCGGATACTCGATTCGCTGATATGTAAGCGGCGGGCGAGATAGTCGACCTTGACGTATCCGTTCTCCTCCGCGAGCCGCAGGATCTCACGCTTCCGTTCCCATCCGTTCATCGTTTTCCCCTTCCCGGCGATTCGGTCAAAACTCCGTCAAATCTTGCGCATTGTTGCTCATTTTTCAGGATTTGAGGGATTATTTGCCTATTTTTTCGCCGTTCTTGCATTTTCTTTTCAAATTGATTATACTATAAGCGGATGAAAAAGTAAAGAGGAAACGGTGAAAAAAGCACGGCGGCGGGATTCGTACGCCGGAGCGCGTTTTTTTGCCGGGGAGGTCGAAAAGAATGAACTCTGTGACACGGTACGACGCGATCGTCGTCGGCGGCGGGGTCGTCGGATGCCTGACCGCGCGCGAGCTGACACGGCTCGGGGCGCGCGTGCTCGTACTCGAAGCGAAGTCCGACGTCGCGGCGGGAACGACCGCGGCGAACAGCGGGATCGTCCACGCGGGCTTTGACGCCGAGACGGGGACGAACAAGGCGAAACTGAACGTCCGGGGATCGGCGATGATGCCGAACCTGACCCGCGATCTTTCGGTGCGTTACCGTCAGATCGGCGCGCTGGTGACGGCGAAGGGCGACGAGGGGCTTCGGGGTCTTGAAGTCCTGCTCGAACGCGGACGGAAGAACGGGGTCGCGGGACTCTCGATCGTGCGGGGCGAAAAACTCCGGGCGCTCGAACCGAACCTGTCCCCCGAACTCGACTGCGCGCTCCTTGCCGAAACGTCCGGGATCGTCTGCCCCTACGGGCTCGCGATCGCGGCGATGGGGAACGCGATGGACAACGGGGCGGTTCTGCTCCGGAACACCCCGGTCGTCTCGATCGAGACGGTCGAGGGGGGGTATCTTGTCAACGCGACTTACTTCGCTCCCGCGGTGATCGACGCGGCGGGGCTTGCCGCGCACAAGGTCGCGGCGCTCGCCGGGGTAACGGGGCTCTCGCAGCATCCGCGCCGGGGCGAGTATCTTCTGCTTGACCGCAACTGCGGATCGGTCGTTTCGCACACGGTCTTCACGCTTCCGACCAAGGCGGGGAAAGGGATCCTCGTTTCGCCGACGGCGGACGGAAACCTCCTGCTCGGTCCGACGGCGGAGGATCTGCCCGAGGGCGCCGATTGCGCGGTGACGACGGCGGGACAAGGCAAGATCGTCGCGGCGGCGAAGAAGATGGTGCCGTCGGTGCCGCTCGGCGGACGGATCACCTCGTTCTCCGGGCTTCGCGCCGTAGGGGAGAGCGGGGATTTCGAGATCACGAAACGCGGCGGGTTCATCGCCCTGACCGGGATCGAGTCGCCGGGACTCTCGGCGGCGCCCGCGATCGCGGAACTGATCGGCGAGACGCTCGGCGAGGCGGGATTGCTCCCCGAAAAGCCGATGGCGAACTTCAACCCGGTACGCACCGTGGTGCGTCCGAAGGAGATGACCGACGCCGAGCGCGACGCGCTGATCCGGCGCGATCCCGCCTACGGACGGATCGTCTGCCGGTGCGAGGAGGTCTCGGAGGGAGAGATCCGCGACGCGCTGCGGCAGAATCCGCCGGCGCTGACCCTCGACGGGATCAAGCGGCGCACCCGCGCGATGATGGGACGGTGCCAGGGCGGCTTCTGCACCCCGTCGCTGCTCTCGCTCGTCAGCCGCGAACGCAAAATCGACGAGACCGAAGTAAAAAAGAACGAGGGCGAGAGTTACATTGCCCACGAACGGACGAAGGGGGGCAACTGAAATGGCTTCCATCAAGAATACGCTTCCCGAAACGAAGGTCGGACTGCTCGTGATCGGCGCGGGCCCCGCGGGGCTTGCCGCCGCCGTCGCCGCCTACGATCGCGGCGTGCGCGACATCCTGATCTGCGAACGGCAGGATTTTGCCGGCGGGATCCTCCCGCAATGTATCCATAACGGGTTCGGGCTCAAACGCTTCGGCGAGGAGTTGACCGGTCCCGAATACGCCGGGCGCTACGAAAAGATGGCGGCGGAACGCGGCATCAGAATCGAGTACGGCGCGACGGTGACGAAACTGTCGGACGACCGGCGCGTGACCGTGCTTTCCGAATCCGGGATGAAGGTCTACGCCGCCGACGCGGTGATCCTCGCGATGGGATGCCGGGAACGCCCGCGCGGCGCGCTGCCCGTCGTGGGAACCCGTCCCGCCGGGATCTATACCGCCGGATGCGCGCAGAAGATGGTGAACCGGATGGGGCTGCTTCCGGGGCGCGAGATCGTGATCCTCGGCTCGGGCGACATCGGGCTGATCATGGCGCGCCGGATGACGCTGGAAGGCGCGCACGTGAAAGCGGTGTGCGAAGTGATGGATCATCCGGGCGGTCTGCGCCGGAACATCGTGCAATGCCTTGACGACTTCGGGATCCCGCTCTACCTGTCGACCACCGTCGTGGAGGTTGAGGGAGAGGATCGCGTGACCTCGGTCACGCTGGCGGAGGTGGACGAATTCCGCCGCCCGATCCCGGGTACCGAACGCCGGGTCGCCTGCGACACGCTCCTGCTCTCGGTCGGTCTGATCCCCGAAAACGAACTGACCCGGCAAGCCGGGATCGAGATCGACCCGGTCACGAACGGCGCCGCGGTGCGTGAGAACCGCGAAACGTCGATCCCCGGCGTCTTCGCCTGCGGAAACGTGCTCCACGTTCACGACCTCGTCGACTTCGTGTCGGAGGAGGGCGAGATCGCGGGGAACGCCGCCGCGGATTACCTTGCGAAGCAAGAAAAAATCGAGACCGCCCCCGTGGCGCGCATCACGGCGAAGAACGGCGTGCGCTATACCGTTCCGGAACTCGTCGGAAACGGGGAGACGAAAAACGTCACCGTCTTCTTCCGCGTCTCGGACAGTTTCCGCGACGCGACGCTGGTCGCCGAGAACGGGGACGGCGTGATCCTCTCCCGGAAGGTGCGCCGGATGGTGCCGGGCGAGATGCAGCGCGTGGATCTGCCGCGTGAGAAACTGGTCGGGGAAGTGACCCTCTCGGTCGCGCCGCAGGCAAACTGACGCGGACTTCCCCGCCCTTCCCCGCTCGCGGGATTTGTCGAAAAAAAGAAACCGAATTGACGCGCCGATCCGGCGCGAAGGAGTGAACATTATGGAAAACGTCGAAAAGATCCGCCGTTTCCCCTGTACGGTCTGCCCGATGGGGTGCGAACTCTCGGTCGATACCAAAACGCTGGAAGTGACGGGCAACGGCTGCCCGCGCGGAAAGGCGTACGGCGTGGCGGAGGTGACGCATCCGACCCGGACCCTGACGACCACCGTCGCCGTCAGAGGATCCGACCGTGTGATCGCGGTACGTACCGACCGCCCGATCCCGAAAGAGCTGCTCCTCCCGGCGATGGACTTTATCCGCGCCTACGTCGCGCCCGAAACCGTGCAGCCGGGAGCCGTCCTCGTCGAGGGCTTTATGGGCACCGACGCGAATCTGGTCGTAACGGGAAAATAAGGGCACGATCCCGCTTTCTTGGAAGAAAGCAGGATAAAGAACTTCAATCAGATTGAATTCTGCGGTCGCTCGTACCTCGCGCCGCGGCCTCAAAACGCCGCCCGCACCTCGCGCCGCGTTGAGGATCAGAATAAAAGGAACCGAACCGGGTCTTTCCGGCGGTTCCTTTTTTTTCGGGTTTGGAAGGAGAGAGACGGAAACGAAGCGTCAGTCGACGGCTTTTCGTGTTTTTTCACAAAAGTACTTGTTTTTTGTTATATAATCGGAATCGGCGAGTCGCGCGCGATTATATTACGAAACGGTTGCATCAAATTAAAGTTTGTGATATAATACCGTTATAGTAAAAAGCGCCCGCGATCCCATCCAAATCCATTTCAGGAGGATCCCCGATGAAAACCGTTCGCATCCTGATCCTGACGCTCCTTCTTTTGTGCGCCGCGCTTGTGTTGACGGCGTGCGACGACGGAGGGGGCGCGCCCGCCCTGCCCTCGGATTCCGACGCTTCGTCTACGTCGACGGGAGAGGCGGGTTCCGACGAGGCGAAGATCGTCGCCGCCGAGGGCTTTACGCTCGACGGAACGACGCTCTCCGTCACTCTGCCGAACGCGGTCGACTCGCTGTCGCTTCCCGACAAGATCGCGGTGAGCGAGGGAGCGACCTGGCAGGTCTCCTCCGACCGTCTCGGACGGCAGACCATCGCGGAAAAGACCCTTTCGCTTGCCGAGGGGGACAACGTCTTTTACGTTTTCGTCACCGCCGAGGACGGTAAAACCGTCGGTCAATACACCGTCAACCTCCGGCGCAGACCGATCTACACCGTCGCCTTCGATACGGCAGACGGCACCGCCGTCGCTTCCCTGCGGGTGGAGGAGGGCGGCTCGGTCAGCGCGCCCGCAACCGATCCGACCCGCACGGGCTACGAATTTGCCGGATGGGACGCCGACTTCTCCGCGCTTGTCACGGGGAACCTGACCGTCACGGCGAACTGGACGCCCAATACCGACACCGACTATACCGTCGAGTATTATCTGGAAAACGCGGCGGGAACCGCGTATGAAAGAATTGCGACCGATCCCATGACCGGGACCACGGGTTCCTCCGTCGCGGCGGAACGGAAGGTCTTTCCGCACTACGTCTTCTCGGGTGCGAGGAGCACCCAGACGGGGACGATCGCGGGCGACGGCTCGCTCGTTCTGAAAATGTACTATCAGCGTGAAACCTACACCGTCGCTTTCAGGGGCAACGGCGGGACGCTGAAATCGGGGCTTGCGACGCAGAGCGTGCGTTACGGCACCGCCGCCGCGATCCCCGCCTTTACCCGCAACGGGTACGAGTTTACCGGTTGGGACAGCACCGCGGGACTTGACGCCGTGTCGGAAAATCTGACCGTCACGGCGCAATGGCAGATCGTCACCTACACCGTCACCTACGATCTTGACGGCGGTACGAACGCCGCCGGAAACCCCGCGACCTACACGGTGGAAAACGCCGGGGCGCTCGCGAATCCGACGCGGGACGAAGATCACTTTCTCGGTTGGTTCCTTCCGAACGGACAGCAGATCACGACGCTGACGGGTCAGTACTCCGACCTGACGCTGACGGCGCGGTGGAGCGTTTACGACCGGTGGGAACTGATGGGGCTCGACCTTTCGTCCTACGACTCGTCGGAGAGGAACCTCAAAATCGGGATGAGCACCTACGGCGACGTGGAGAAGCGATCCAAAAACGACGTCTTCCTCGCCGGTCCCGACGAGATCGGTTCCGGAACCAACGCGATCCAACAGATGATCTATCAGCGGAACGCCGCGGCGAATCTGGCGCTCGGCACGACGGTGGAATACGTCTATTGGAGCGATCTCGGCTGGGGTCAACAGGCGGGCAGGATCAAGACGCTCGTGATGTCGATGGATCACGACGCGCCCAACCTCTTCGTCAATATGATCTATGACCTCGAACTCGCGACGCTGAACGGTTGCTTCCAGGACGTTTGGTCGATCCCCAACTCGTTCTTCGACTTCTCCGCCGAGGGATGGTTGACCGATTGGATGGACACTTTGTCGCTGACGGGCGACCGCGCCTACGTTCTCGGCAGCGATTACTTCCTCGATATTTACCGTTCGACAACCGTTCTTCCCTTCAATACGAGTCTGATGGACGCGAACGGATCCAGACTCGCGCCGGCGCTCTTCGGCGGCGCGCTCGGAGAGGGCGAGACGACGTCGGGGCGCTTCTTCGACTTTGTGGAAGCCGGCAACTGGACCTGGAACGCGCTCGGAATACTCTCCGAAGCGTTCTGGATCGACAGCGACGTGAACGCGCAGACCTCGATCAATGACAGTCTCGGGATCGTCGCCGACGCGAACAGCGGTCTTTCCGCCGCGGCGTTCCTCTATACCGCCGACGTACGGCTGACCGAAACCTACGTTGACGGAAGCGGTCAAAGACGGATCAACTACGTCGAAAGTGCAAATGAACTCGGCTCGGTCTTCAACGCCGTGGCGAGCGTCTTCAACCGTGACGGAACGCTTGCCACGACCGCCCCGACGAGCGGCTCCACGTCGAGCAATCCGGGCTTCACCTATCACAACGTCAAGTTCTCGGAAAACACGCTGCTGTTTGCAGGCGTCAGAATGCTCGGCGCGCTGGAAGAGGAACCTTTCAGTCAGATGAGAGACAGACTGTCGGTCGTTCCGCTTCCGAAAGTGAAAGCGGACGACGAGTACAAAACGCTGGTTCACAACGTCGCCGACGCGGGCGCGATCAATATCAACACCCCTCCCGCAAAGACGCGCGCCCTCACGGCTTATCTGCAATACTGCGCCGAGAACTCGGTTGCGATCCGGGACGAATTCCTCAACCGGTACACGAAATACGGCACGCTGTCGTACAGCAACGGAAGCAGTCGGATGCTCGACCTGATCTACGAGGGCATCGTCGGCAGTTTTGACAAGACGGTCGAGGATCTGATGAACACGAGCGACGTGAAACCGAGCCGCTGGCACGCCATCATCAAGGATCACGGATTCCGTTGGGGCAGCGCCGATCTGGCGTCGTCGTACCAATCCGCCGTCACGGCGAAACAGAGGAAACTGGACGATCTTCTCGACACGTGGTACACGCTGCCGAAGCGGTGAGCGTACGCACGCACGTCCGGGCAAGCGATTACACGGTCGCAAACGCGGATAGAAAACGAATTTGAAAGAAAGAAGAAACCCGTTCGCAGATTGCGAGCGGGTTTCTTCCTTAATGGCGTTTTGCTACGTGGGAATTGCGCACAGAGTGAAATGCTTGAACGGATCAAAACAGACCCCATTCGTTTTTCGGTCTATGCTGATAGGGGTTCCCCGACGCGAACCGGAGAGCGTTGGGGGTTCGCGTGATAGGGGTTCCCCGACGCGCACGCAGTAAGCGTTGGGGGTTCCCGTGATAGGGGTTCCCCGACGCGAACCGGAGAGCGTTGGGGGTTCCCGTGCATCCGCCTGTCACTTCGCGGCGTTGCGTTTGGCGGCTTGCGCTTTCTTGCGCAGCGGCGTGTCGAGGATGGTCTTGCGGAGGCGGATATTCTTCGGCGTGACCTCGATCAACTCGTCGTCGGCGATGAACTCGATCGCCTCTTCCAATCCCATCTGGCGCGGGGTGACGAGGGTCAGCGCCTCGTCGGCTCCGGTCGAGCGGACGGCGGTCAGGTGCTTCTTCTTGCAGACGTTGACCTCGATGTCGCCCATCTTCGGGTTCTCCCCGACGATCATCCCCTCGTAGACCGGGGTCTGCACCCCGATGAAGAGCGCGCCGCGATCCTGCGAATAATAGAGTCCGTAACTCGTCGCCTCGCCCGCCTCGCTCGCCACGAGCGAACCGGTGTAGCGCATCGTCACCTCGCCCTTATAGGGCGCATAGGTCTCGAAGACCGAGTTGATGATGCCCTCTCCGCGGGTCGCGGTCATAAACTCCGAGCGGTAGCCGAAGAGACACCGGGTCGGGATCAGGTAGGTCATCTTCTGGCGCGTGCCGCGCAGCTGCATATCGACGAGTTCCCCCTTGCGGGAGCCGAGCCGTTCCATCACCGTTCCCATATACTCTTCGGGAACGTCGATCGTCACGCGCTCGATCGGCTCGCACTTCACGCCGTCGATCTCCTTCATCAGGACGCGCGGATTCGAGCAGGCAAGTTCGTAGCCCTCGCGGCGCATCGTCTCGATCAGGATGGACAGGTGCATCTCGCCCCGTCCGGCGACCCGGAAGGTATCGGTCGTGTCGCCGTCAGAGACCCGGAGCGAAACGTCCTTCAACAGTTCACGGTAGAGCCGTTCGCGCAGGTGGCGGGAGGTCACGTACTTGCCCTCGCGCCCGGCAAACGGGCTGTCGTTGACCGAGAAGGTCATTTCCAAGGTCGGTTCGCTGACCTTCACGAATTCGAGCGGTTCGATACAGGTAAGCGACGTCACGGTATCGCCGATCGTGATGTCGTCCGCGCCGGAGAAGCAGACGATGTCGCCGACGGTCGCCGATTGCACAGCGACCCGGTTCAGCCCGTCGAACTGGTACATCGAGACGATCCGCGCGCGGCGGGGCGCCTCCTGGGAGTGGTAGTTCGTGATCATCACGTCCTGATTCTGTTTCAGGGTGCCGCGCTCGATCCGCCCGATCCCGATCCGACCGACGAAGTTGTTGTAGTCGATCGAGGAAACGAGCAGTTGGAGTTCCCCGTTCTCGTCGCCCTCGGGCGCCGGGATATAGTCGAGGATGGTATCGAAGAGCGGACGCAGATCGGTGCCGGGGGTGTACGCGTCGAAACTCGCGGTCCCGGCTCTGCCGGAGCAGTAGAGGATCGGGGAGTCGAGCTGTTCGTCGGTCGCGTCGAGTTCCATCAAAAGTTCCAGAACCTCGTCCTCGATCTCGTCGAGGCGGGCGTCGGGACGGTCGATCTTGTTCACCACGACGATCACGCGGTGGTTCAGGGCGAGCGCGCGTTCGAGCACGAAGCGGGTCTGCGGCATCGGTCCCTCGGCGGCGTCGACCAGGAGGATAACGCCGTTCACCATTTTGAGGATCCGTTCGACCTCGCCGCCGAAGTCGGCGTGCCCCGGGGTGTCGACGATATTGATCTTCACGCCGTTGTAATGCACGGCGGTATTCTTCGCCAGGATCGTGATCCCGCGCTCGCGCTCGATGTCGCCCGAATCCATCACGCGCTCGGTCACCGCCTGATTCTCGCGGTAAACGCCGCCCTGCCGAAGCATCTCGTCGACGAGCGTGGTCTTTCCGTGGTCAACGTGCGCGATAATGGCGACGTTCCGAAGGTCTGTCCGCTTCATATTCTCCCGTCCTTTTCGTTTGCGGGGCGTCGCAATTTCCCGCCCCGTCTTCCTTTTTTTCAACTTTTTTATTATAACCGAACGCGCCGCGTTTTGCAAGAGGGGCGCGCGCTTTTTTTGACATTTTTTAAACAATTCTTGATTTTTATTTACCGTTATAGTATGATAGGAACGGATGGGTATTCGTTCGTCCCGTCTTTCCCCCTGCGCGGGGAGACGCCGTATGACTGCAAACGAGGTACGATTATGAAAAAGAGTCTGCTCCTGCTTCTGACCGTCTGCCTGATCCTCGGCGCGGTCCTTGCACTCTCCGCGTGCGGGAAAAAGAAGAAGCTGCCCGAAACCGACTACGAAAAGGTCGTCTTCGCCTTCGAGGGCGTCGAGAAGAGTTTTCAAAACGGCAAGGGGCAAAAGACCGCCGACCTGAACGCCGTGACCGTTCCGCGTCTGCTCGCGGGCGGAGGCGACCCCCTCTCAACCATCCGCGCGATTTACGAGCCGGGCGACGATCAGGGCGACGTGATCGACGAACTCGAATACGATCAGCCCCCGATGATCCAGTTCCAATGCCTGAAAGCGGTGCTGGAAAAGATCGGCTCCGACTTTGCGTTCGGGGTCAAATACTACGACGATATGACGGGCGAGGTCTTTTTCGACCCCGAGACCGGTGAAGCGAAAGACGCGATCAGCGCGGACGCGACCCGGAACCAATACAAATACGACTACCTTTTCCGGCTCGCTCTCCGGATCACGCTGGACGAAAACGACGATATCAAAGCCGACGTGTCCTTCGATATCCGCCTGACGCGGGAAAACGAGGAGATCAATACGCATTGGTACGTCAATATGTTCCTCGACTACGATATGACGAGCACGACCCCGCTCTATACGCTCGCGATGCGGACGGCGAACGACGAAAAAGAACTGCCCCATATCGGCGGCTGCGTCTACGAATACGACTACGTTGATATGAAAGCCGACGGGATCGCCGAGTGGCGGAAATTCGTTCTGCAAACCGACGCCCCGATCATAATGGACGAAGATCATCCCGACTTCGCCTCCTACCGGAACGCGGGGATCGCGTTCACAGCCGATACCTGCAAGTGGTACTACGCCGACAGTCTCAAAAAGATCACGCGGCGCACCCCTGAGAAAGACGCGGCGATCGCCGACGCCTTCTTCGACTTCGGGCTGAACGGGACCGCGATTGACGCGGCGCCCTTCGTTTCCGCCGCGGGCGAGCGGAACGGCGCGATCAAGACCGCCTATGGCGACTTCTCCGCCGCTTTCCGGAAAGACGTGATCTACTCGCTCGTGACAAAAAGGGAAACCCGCAGCCGCGAAGAACAGCGCGACGCCGTCGGAATCCAGGTTCTGACCGAGGAGGGCGAGGCGTGGGGCGCGCAGACCATCGAGCGCGACTGCACCCTCTCGGAACTCCTCTCGGGATACGGTCCGTGGGGACAGGGGATCGGCGTCAAGCGCCCCTGCGTCTTCACGGTCGACGCGGACGGCAACCGGATCGACGTGCTTCGGAATTTCGGCGACTACGACTTCGAGATCATCGTCGATAAGAACGTTTCGTGGGTCAAGATCGAACTCGGCGACCGCCTCTCCGACGTGATCGCCGACAAACTCGGCGGGATGGAGGCGGTCGAACAAAACGGCTTTCTCGTCACGATCCGCCTGACGAACAAAACCGACCCGACGAGATCCGCGACGTTTTCCGCGATCATCGGTTTCCGAAGCGAGATCGAGGGGGAGGAAGCGAAGCAATTCCCCGCCGCGCTGACCGCCCTCGGCGTGCCGGAATACGAGACCGGGAACGGCAGTTTCAAGCTCGGCGACTACAAAGAGGGACAGGACTCCTATTCCCTTACGGTAAAGGGAACGAAAGACGCCGAACGCGCCGCCTATCTCGTGAAACTCTCGAACGCCGGCTTCATCAAAGACCAATCCGGCGATCTCGTCAAGCTCAACGGCGAGAGCCGCATGAAGATAAACGTGTCGGGGCTTGAAAACGGGAGTTTGACGGTCGCCGTCCGGGTAGAAATGAACGAGAATCCGACCTACACGAACGTCTTTCCCGCCGCGCTCGTCGCGGAATGGGTCGACGGGAAGTTCACCATCCCGACCCCGACGAGCAATCTGCTCTACGCCTACGACGCCGACGACAAGTATATTTATCTCTACGGGATGGGTTCGCTCGAGGCGGCGCTCTACGTTCTGCAAATCGGCACGCAGGAGAACGTGAAAGCCGACGCCGACAGGCAGACGTTCACGACCTTCAAAGACGGGCGTTTCTACACGATCGAATACGCGATCGAAAGCAACAACGCGGTGCTCCTGATGCTCGATCTCAACCGCCTCGGCGTGCAGGAACCGCAGATGTCGATCTCGGTCAACGGCGGCGCCGCGCAGCCCTTCTGGCCGGACGCCGGTTCCTATACGACGACCGTGACGCTCGCGGCAAACGACGCCTTCACCATCTCGACGAATCCCGGAATCCTCGAAGGCGGAGACGAATTCTTCGACCTCAACGCGGAAACGCACGTCTACACGGTGAAAACCGGCGGCGTTTACACCTTCATGGGTGATCCCGGCATCCTCCGCGTAACCAAAAACTGACCCATCGGACGACAGAAAGCAATGATGAAAGCAACCGAAAAAACCTGTTGGATCTACGGCGGGGGCGAATTCGACCCCGCCTGCCCGCATACGCCCGCCACGGGCGACCTTGTGATCGCGGCGGACAGCGGGCTTGCCCTGATCTCGCGGCTTGGGCTGAAAGCCGATCTTGTCGTCGGGGACTTCGACTCTCTCGGACGGACGCCCGCCGGGGAGAACGTCGTGACGCTCCCGGTCGAAAAGGACGTGACCGACGCGGCGGCGGCGGTCGCCCTGGGGCGCAAGCGCGGGTATCGGCGGTTCTCTTTCGTCGGGTGTTCCGGCGGGCGACCCGATCACACCTTCGCCGCCTACCAGCTGCTTTCCGACCTTGCCTCGCGGGGGGAGATCGGTCTGCTCTTTGAAAACGGGTTCACCGTCACGGCGGTAAGGGACGGGACGCTCGTTTTTCCCGCCCGCGAGAGCGGGACCTTCGCGGTCTTCGCCGTCGGGGGCGACGCGCGGGGCGTGACGATCTCCGGGGTCTACTATCCCCTCTCCGGGGCGACCCTCACCCCGACCTTTCCCCTCGGGGTTTCCAACTCGTTTGTCGGGAAACCCGCCCGCGTGACGGTCGGGAACGGAACCCTCCTGGTCTTCGCCGAGGGATATTCCCTCCCCGCCTTCGGGGAGTAAAAGACGAAAAGGAAAAAGCGCCCGCATCGCGTGATGCGGGCGCTTTTCGTCCGGTTTTGCACCCCGGTCTTTTTTACTCTCCGATCCCCAGATCCATCCAGTAGTCGTCCATCAGTTTCTGGGTCGCGTCGTCGAGGGTGTGATAGTACTGCATCTTCGCGGGATCCTCTTTGTAGGATTCGGGCAGTTCGTAGAGGATCGCGTACTCGTCGGTTCCCTCGCAGTAGTCGTATTCGGGATTGGTGCGGACCTTGATATTCGGGGACGCGTAGCAGATGTAGTTGGCGTTCTCGGTCGCGACGCGCGGATCGAGCATAAAGTCGATGAAGAGTTTTGCCGCTCCGACGTTCTTGGCGCTGGTCGGAATGACCATCGAGTCGACGAAGATATTGGTTCCTTCCTTCGGATAGTAGAAGGCGAGGTCCTCGTTCTCCTGCATCATTTGCAGGCAGTCGCCGGCGTAGTACGCGGCGGCGGCGGCGTTGCCCATTTCCATCTTGTCGTAGATCTCGTCCATCAGGTAGATGCAGTTCTGCTCTTTGAGTTTGTCGTACGCCGCTTTCCAGTCGGCGGGGTTCGTCGAGTTGACGTCCAGCCCGAGATAGCATTGCGTCACGCCGAAGGCGTCGCGCGGGTTGTTCATATTGATGAGTTCCCCGGTCCGGTAATTCTTCGACCAGAGAAGCGACCAGGACTGCTCGGCGACCTCGGCTTCGCTGACCTTCGTCGTGTCGTAGACGATGCCGACCATCCCGACCGAATACGGCACCGAGTACTCGTCGGTGGGATCGAAGTAGAGCCCCTTGTACTCGGGCGCGATATTCTCATAGTTTTTAAGATCGGAAGTGTCGATCTTCTGGATCAGACCGTCCCGGATCAGCCGGGAGATCATATAGTCGGAGGGGATCACGACGTCGTAGGACGCGCCGCTGTTCAGAGAGGCGTAAAGTTCCTCGTTGGTCGAGAAGAAATCGTACTTGACCTTGATCCCGTAGACCTTCTCGAACGCCTTGACGACGTTGAGCGAGCCCTCGCTGCCGTCGGAGATGTATTCTCCCCAGTTGCAGACGTAGAGGGTCGTTCCCTTATATTCGGTGTCGATCTCCTCAAAGTCGTATTTGTCCTTGTCGCCGCAGGAAGTGAAGGCGAAGACGAGCGACGCGAACAGAACGAGCGAGAGACACGCGGCAAGCACGCGGCGAAGAGCGTTTCTTCTTTTCATTTTTAATCAGTTCTCCTTCAATTTCTTTTTGTTTTTCGCGTTCCGGGCGGCGATCTTCCGGGGATCGCGGCGCGCCTCCATCCTCGCCTGCAAGAGGTTCGAGAGGATCAGAAGCGCCAGGATCACGAGGAAAATCAGCGTGGAGAGCGCGTACATATCGGGGGTGACCTTCTTCTTCGTCATCGAGTAGATGTAGGTCGGGAGGGTGTAGAAGCCCTCGCCCTTCGTGAACTGGGTGATGATGAAGTCGTCGATCGAAAGCGTGAACGCCATGAGCAGCCCCGAAAGGACGCCGGGCAGAATCGACGGCAGTTCGACGCGGAAGAAGGTCTCGATCGGCGTGCAGCCGAGGTCCGCCGCCGCTTCGAGCAGGTGTTTGTCCATCTGTCGGATCTTCGGCATGACCGAGAGGATGACGTAGGGGAGGTTGAAGGTGATGTGCGCGATGAGCACCGTCGTGAAACTGCGGCTCGCGACGCCGAGCGCCCCGCCGACGAAGACGAAGAACATCAGCATTGAAACGGCGGTAACGATGTCGGGGTTCATCATCGGGATGTTCGTCACGCTCTGGATCGTGCCGCGTACCCATCGACGTTTCAGCCGGGAGAGCCCGACGGCGGCGAGCGTGCCGAGGACCGTGGCGATCAAAGACGACAGGACGGCGAGTTTCAGGGTGTTCAGCAGCGCCTCCGCCGCCTTTTCATCCCGGAAGAGTTCGCGATACCATTTGAGGGAGAAACCCGCGAAAACGGCGGTGCTCCGCGTGCTGTTGAAACTGAACAGCATCATCACGATAATGGGCGCGAAAAGGAAGAGCAGGATCAGAATAATATAGATACGGGACAGCGTTTTCATACAACCACCCCCCCGTCGTTATCGCCGAAGCGGTTGGTGATGAGCATACTCACGATGATGAGGATCATCAGGATAAAGGAGAGCGCCGAGCCGATCTCGTAGGCGGCGGCGTTGTGGAGCGAGATGCGCTGTTCGATCACGTCGCCGATCAGCCGGATCCTGCCGTCCGAGAGCGACTTCGAGATGAAGAAGGTCGAGATCGAGGGGACGAAGACCATCGTGATCCCCGAAACGATCCCCGAAACCGAGAGCGGCAGGACGACGCGGAAGGTCGTCTGGAACCCGTTGCATCCGAGATCCGCCGCCGCCTCTTTGAGACGCGGGTCGATCTTCGCGATGACCGAGTAGATCGGGAGGATCATATACGGCAGGTAGTTGTAGACCATACCGAGCACGATCGCGAACTCGGAGTTCAGGAACCCGATCGGTCCGATCCCGAGCCGACCGAGAAAGCCGTTCAGCGGTCCGTTCGTTTCGAGCAGGAGTTTGAGCGAATAGGTGCGGATCAGCAGGTTGATCCACATCGGGAGCATCAGGAGCAGGATCACAAGCGACTGGTTCCTCGGCTTCATCCGCGTGATGGCGAGCGCCAGCGGATAGGCGAGAAGAAGGCAGATCGCGGTCGATTCGAGCGCCAGAAGGACCGAGCGTTTCAGAACGGTCAGGTAGGCGGGCGAGAAGACCTCTTTGAGGTTCGCCATCGTGAAACTGCCGGACGGATCGGTGAAGGTGTAATACACGACGAAAACGAGCGGCGCGAGGATGAAGAGCAGGCACCACAGCCCGTGCGGCGCGACGGTGACGGCGCGAACGATCGCCGGTTTGCGGCTCGGTCGGACGCGCGCGGGGGCGACAACGGTCTCGTCAGTCATCGTTTCCGCCCTCCGTCGCGTCGGGCTCGTCCTCCGACGGCTCCCCGTCCGAATCGAGTCGGTCGATCACGTTGCCGTGCTCGTCGAGTTCGACGTCGGGGTTCGAGATCTCGTCCATCTCGTCGGAGAAACTCGAATAGTCGCCGATGGTGCCGGAGAACTCGGACTTCTTCATAATATGGATGGCGTCGGGCTCGATGTAGATGCCGATGTCGGAGTCGACTCCGACGTAATCGGTGGTCTGGATCATCCACATAAAGCCGTTGACGTCGACGATGATCTCGTAGTGCACGCCCTTGAAGGTGACCTTGGTGACGTGGCCGCGGAGCATCCCACGGTCAAGCGGAACGACGTCGACGTCCTCGGGGCGGATCACGACGTCGACCGGCTCGTTTTTGTCGAACCCCCGGTCAAGGCAGTCGAAAACGCGACCGTCGAAGAAGACCTTGTAGTCCTCGCGCATCACGCCGTCGACGATGTTCGACTCGCCGATGAAGTCGGCGACGAAGGCGTTTTTCGGCTCGTTGTAGACGTCGGTCGGGGTTCCGATCTGCTGGATCTTGCCGTTCTGCATCACGACGATGGTGTCGGACATCGAAAGCGCCTCTTCCTGATCGTGCGTGACGTAGATGAAGGTGATCCCGGTCGCCTGTTGGATGTTTTTCAACTCAAACTGCATATCCTTGCGCAGTTTGAGGTCGAGCGCGCCGAGCGGCTCGTCGAGGAGCAGAACGCGCGGGCGGTTGATGAGCGCGCGCGCGATGGCGACCCGCTGCTGCTGTCCGCCCGAGAGCGAGTTGACGTTCCGGTGTCCGAAGCCGCGGAGCGCGACCATATCCAACATCTCGTCGACGCGGGTCCTGATCTCTTCCTTCGGAACTTTACGCTTCAACGCAAAGGCAATGTTGTCAAACACGTTGAGATGAGGGAACAGCGCGTACCTCTGAAAAACGGTGTTGACCTGCCGCTTGTAGGCAGGAACGTCGTTGATCCTTTCCCCGTCGAAAAGGATGTCGCCCGTGTCGGGCGTTTCAAATCCGCCGATCAGGCGGAGCGTCGTGGTCTTTCCGCATCCGGAAGGACCGAGCAGCGTCACGAATTCCCTGTCCCGGATATACAGGTTCATATCCGAGAGGACGACCTCGCCGTCGAAGGACTTCGTGATCCCCTTTAACTCAATGAGTTTGCTCATTTCTTTGCGTTCTCGCGCTCCCTTCTCTTTCGTCGACGTCCGACCCCGCAAAAAGCGGACGGGGGACCCCGGTCTTCCCGGGCGTCCCGCGACTTATTGAAACACATTATAGCAAAAAGGTTTGCAGAATGCAATACGTTTACAAAAAATATTTTAAAATATGATAAACCGCGATTATCCGCAAGCATCCGCGATTAACCCGAACGGCTGCTTGACAATCTCTCGAAATCTCTCTCATTCTCCCGTTTTCTCTTGAATGCTCAAAAAAAGTTGTCTCCCGGAAGGGGGTGCGAGAGGAGAGAAAAGAGGCAAAAAACCGTGAAATAAAATCCCGCGCCGAAGGCGTAAAGGAGCGAAAAAGAGAGCGAAAGAGAGACAAACAGCGAAAGATAGGAGAGAAACGCGGCGACCCTCTCCCCCTTCGCCGTGCCGATGCGGGGCGCGAGAAGACAGAACAGGGCGCGCCCGCCGTCGTGATCGGCGATCGGGATCAGGTTGGACAGTCCCGTTCCGAGAAAGATCCAACCCGCCTCGGCGGCGTAGGGGCAGAACGCCCCGAAGAGAAGGAGGAACGCGCCGGGGATCAGCCCGGCGGCGGGTCCGGCGAGGGCGACGAGGAGTTCGCCGCGGTAGGAGAGCGGCGTCGGCGCGGCGATACGGAACCCGCCCGACACGGGTCGGATCCGGGGAACGCCCGCACCGAGGAGAAAAAACGCGGCGATATGTCCCCCCTCGTGGGACAGAAGCGCAAAGAGGAGCAGGACGGCGCGATACGGCGGGACGAAGCGGAACAGGAAATAAACCGAAAGCGAGACGGGGAGCCACGGCAGGATCGCCGCGCAAACGTCCCGCATTCTCCGCATACCGTCCCTCCGTTCGCTTTGCCGGAGGGGAGATCGGCTCCCGTCCCCCTCCGGCGGATAGAGCATCTTATGAAAAAAGGAACGGTTCAAGAATCGGAAGCAGACCTCTCGCACGGACGTCACCGTTCATATCGCTCAAAGCGATGGAAACCGCGTTGAAAGCGTGTGACCGGGCGGAACGGGCAAACTGCGTGTAAGCGCCCGCTTGTCGCTTCGACATCCCACCGCGAATGAGTTGGTTTTCCACCGCCTGTTGCGCGTTGACCGTCAAAATCTTTGCCGACTCGATCATATTGTCAATGGCTTTACGGAACGCCGTTCTGTTGATCTCGCCGTTTTTAAACTTTTTAACGATAGATTCTTTCGGTTTTCTCGCGCGAAGAACGACTCGCTCGCTTGCGGACATCGGCGAGTAGCGGATGTCGGTCTCGCGGGTCACGGGGGAGGGGGAAAGTGAACTTTTTTCGCCAGAGGAGTTGACATTTGAGACGTTTTGAGATATACTATTCGCAGGAACAGTATTCATACTCAACTCGCTTTTGGGCGTTAGGTTCGGGGCTTGAACATCGGACGGGGGAGAAATGTGCTGTTCTATTTTTTTGTTAATCCAAGCACTTTTTAGAGAAAGTGCTTTTTTCTTTTCAGAAACAAGAGTAACAGCCGTAATTTCTCCGTCTATGCTTTTTTCAAAAGGAAAGAAATCATACGGGACGGGGCTTCGCGGATTGACTTTTCGCCTCGTTTGGGTTACAATAGATAAGGAAGAAAGACCTTTGCGGGCGCGCGCCTCCGCGCGACGCGGAAAAGGGGAACGGAATGGAACGAGAGCAAGCCGAAAAACGGATCGCCGAACTGAGAGAGACGCTCGCCTACCACGCGCGCCTTTACTATCAGTTGGACGCGCCGGAGATCTCCGACTACGAATACGACGCGCTCTTTCGGGAACTCTCGGATCTCGAAGCGGCGTTCCCCGAGTTCGACGACCCGAACTCGCCGACCAAGCGGGTCGGGGGCGCGGCGCTCGAAAAGTTCTCGAAGGTCTCGCACGCGGTGCCGATGGGGAGTCTCGACGACGTGTTTTCGGAGGACGAGTTGTCCGGGTTCCTCCGGGAAATGGAGAAGATCCTTCCCCGCCCCGTCTACTCGGTCGAACCCAAGATCGACGGACTGTCGGTCGGTCTGACCTACGAGAACGGGCGGCTGACGCTCGGCGCGACGCGGGGCGACGGTCTTGTCGGCGAGGACGTGACGCAGAACCTGCGCACGGTGCGTTCGATCCCCCTGACCCTCCCCGAACCGATTTCGCGTCTCGTCGTGCGGGGCGAGGTCTATATGCCGCGCGACGTGTTCAACGAACTGAACGCCGTGCGCGAAGCCGAGGGGCTGTCGCTCTTCGCCAATCCGCGGAACGCCGCCGCCGGATCGCTCCGGCAGCTCGATCCGAAGATCACCGCCTCGCGGCGGCTGGATATTCTCGTCTTCAACTTACAGGAAGGCAACCCGTTCAGGGACGGGGAGCCGAGATCGCACGGCGCGACGCTCGACCGGCTCGCGGAACTCGGTTTTCACGTCCTGCCCCACCGGATCGTGACCGACGATCCCGAAGAGGTGCTGGCGCACGTCGCCAAACTGGGCGAGATGCGTTCGTCGCTCCCCTTCGACATCGACGGCGCGGTCGTCAAGATCGACGGGCTCGCCGACCGCGTGACGGTCGGCGAGGGGACGGGGCGTCCCAAGTGGGCGGTGGCGTACAAGTACCCGCCCGAACAGCAGAGAACGAAACTGCTCGATATTACCCTGCAAGTCGGGCGCACCGGGGTGCTGACCCCGACGGCGGAACTGTCGCCCGTGCGCCTTGCGGGAAGCACCGTTTCGCGCGCCACGCTCCACAACGACGGCTACATCGCCGAGCGCGACGTCCGGATCGGCGACACCGTGATCGTGCAGAAGGCGGGCGACATCATCCCGGAGATCGTCTCGGTCGTGAAAGAGGCGCGCGACGGGAGCGAAAAGGTCTTCAAAATGCCCGCCGTCTGCCCCTCCTGCGGTCATCCCGTCGTGCGCGACGAAGCCGGGGAGGGCGCCGCCGTTCGCTGCGTCTGGGCGGGCTGTCCCGCGCAGCGCGCCCGCTCGATCATCCATTTCTGCTCCAAACCCGCGATGAACATCGACGGACTCGGACCCGCCGTGATCGGATCGCTGCTCGAAGCGGGACTGATCCGCGACGTCGCAGACCTCTATACGCTTCGCCGCGAGGACGTGGCGAAACTCGACCGGATGGGCGAAAAGTCGGCGGACAACCTGCTCTCGGCGATCGAGGAATCGAAGGGGCGCGGGCTGGAACGCCTGCTCTGCGCGTTCGGGATCCGGCAGGTAGGGGAGGTCGCCGCGACGGCGCTTGCGCGGCGGTTCGGGTCGCTTTCCGCCCTCTCGGAGGCGTCCTACGACGATCTGTCCGCCGTGCCCGACGTCGGCGACGTGACCGCCGCCAGCATCGTCGAGTTCTTCTCCTCGGAGGAGAACCGCGACCTGATCGGGCGGCTGACCGAGGCGGGTGTCTCGATGACGGCGGAGAAGAAGCAGACGGGAGACGCGCTCTTTGGGCTGACCTTCGTTCTGACCGGGACGCTCCCGAATATGACCCGCGACGAGGCGAGCGCCCTGATCGAAGAGGCGGGCGGGCGCGTGTCGGGCTCGGTATCGAAAAAGACCTCCTACGTCGTCGCCGGAAGCGAGGCGGGCTCGAAACTCACGAAAGCCGAGGCGCTCGGCGTGCCCGTGATCGACGAAGAGGGTCTGCTCACGATGCTGGGGAAAGCGTAAGCATACAAACGAAAAGGGATCGGACGACAATCCGATCCCTCTTTTTTTCGTTTTGCGCGCGGTCAGGCGAGATTCAGTTTCTTTTCGGTCATACGGACGTTTAAGAAATAGACCCCGACGGCGGCGGCGAGGCGCAGAACGATCCCGACGAGCAGGAAGATCTGCATGGTCAGGGAGTTCTCGAACGCCGACGCGCTCCCGACCCCGATGATCCCGCCCGAGATGGCGAATTCGATCAGTGAAAGCACGAGCGAGACGGCGGTGTCGACCGCGATGCAGAAGAGGATGCCGCCCCAGATCTTGCCCTTGCCCTGGAAGACCACGGCGCCGAGCGTGACCCCGAAATAGTAGTTCGAGAATTCGAGGATCAGCCAGACGAAAATATATACCAGAAGCTCGAAAACGAGCAGAGCCGGATGGACGGGGGCGGTTGCAAGAATCTCCCCGATCGACCTGAAAAAGATCACGTAAGCGTAGAAGGGGTTGCGCCCCAGCGCCGCCGCGGTCCCCGCCGTCAGCATAAAGCCGAACGAGAAGAAAGCGACGGCAATATAGACGAGGAGCGAGAAGAACGCGCAGATCAATTTGGAAAGGATCAAAAGACGCCGCTTGACCGGGAGCAGAAGGGTCAGGTATCCCGTGTCGGAATAGAGTCCCTTATAATAGGAGACGACGAGCAGAACGGGGAGCAACGCCACCGAGAGGAACAGGGCGACGACGAGGAACCAGAAGATCGACTGCACCCCGAGGATCACGAGCGGCTGCCGGATCTTCGTCGTGAGCCACGAGATCATCCCGGCGAGGAGCGCCAGCACAGGCGTCAGGCAATACAGCGGGATCAGATACCGTTTGAGGGACAGGAAATCGTATTTCAAAAGTTTTCTTAACATCTGAACGCCTCCCGGAACATCTCGTCAAGGGTCTTGCCTTCGCGTTTTCTCGCTTCGTCGGCACTGTCGTAGCAGAGCAGCCGCCCCTCGCGGATGAAAACGAACTCGTCGATCACCTCTTCCACGTCGGCGATCAGGTGGGTCGAGATCAGGACCGTCGAATCGGGCGCGTGGCAGGTGAGGATGGTGCGCAGGATATATTCGCGCGCGGCGGGGTCGACGCCCGAGATCGGTTCGTCAAGCAGGTAGAGTTTCGCACGGCGCGACATCACGAGCGAGAGCTGCACCTTCTCGCGCATCCCTTTCGAGAGTTTGCCGAGCGGCTTGTCGAGCGGGATGCCGAGATCGGCGAGCATCGCTCCGGCTTTTTCACGGTCGAAGTCGGCGTAGAAATCGGCGAAATACGAGATCGCCTGCTCGCTCGACATCCAACCGGGAACGCTGATCCGGTCGGGAAGATAGGCGACGACCCCGCGCGCCTCCTCCCCCGGAGGGCAGCCGAGGATCGAGACGCTCCCCGCGTTCGGGGTGAGCAGTCCCGCGATGATCTTGAGCAGCGTGGTCTTTCCGCTTCCGTTGGGGCCGAGCAGCGCCACGATCTTGCCCTCGGTCAGAGTCAGCGAAAAATCCGAGAGCGAAGGGAAAGCGCCGTAATACTTGGTCAGTCCGTTGACAGACAGCAACGGTTGAGTTTGCATAGGGGACACTCCTTTCCTTGCGGCAAGCCGCAACTTATATAATGATACCCCTTTTTCATCCGTCTGTCAAGTCAAAACGGTTTTTTCGGAAAAAGCCCTTGCAATCGGGCGCGAAAAAGAGTATAATAAGGGAGAAAAAAACAGGAGACGGCGAGTCTCCGGGAAAGAGAACGGTATGAGCACGTTTCATCTTGTCGATCATCCCCTGATTATCCACAAACTGACCATCATGCGCCAGATCGAGACCAGTTCCAAGGATTTCCGCGATCTGCTCGACGAGATCTCGATGCTGATGGGCTACGAGATCACGCGCAACCTTCCGCTCGAAGACGTCGAGATCGAGACCCCGATCTGCAAAACGAAGGCGAAGCGGATCTCGGGTAAGAAACTCGCGATCGTCCCGATCCTGCGCGCCGGGCTCGGCATGGTGGACGGGCTTTTGCGTCTGGTTCCCGTCGCCCGTATCGGGCACATCGGTCTTTACCGCGACCCCGAAACGCACGAACCGGTCGAGTACTACTGCAAGATGCCGCCCGACATCGGGAACCGGCAGATCATCCTCGTCGATCCTATGCTCGCGACCGGCGGCAGCGCCTCCGACGCGATCACGAAACTGAAAGAGAGAGGATGCCACGGCAACATCGTGATGATGTGTCTCGTCGCCGCGCCCGAGGGCGTCGCCCGTCTGCAAAAGGATCATCCCGACGTCGATATTTACGCCGCCGCGCTCGACGAAAAACTGAACGAGCATTGCTACATCGTCCCGGGTCTCGGCGACGCGGGCGACCGCCTCTTCGGAACAAAATAATATGCGGACTCTGACGATCGGTCAGAACGACGCGGGACAGCGCCTTGATAAGTTTCTTACCAAGGCGCTTCCTCGTATGCCGAAATCGCTGCTCTACAAGTCGATCCGGATCAAGAAGATCAAGGTCAACCGCAAGCGGGCGACGCCCGAACAGATCCTTTCCGCAGGGGACGAACTGCAACTCTTTCTCCCGGACGACCTGTTCGACCGGACGGGCGACGCCGACACCGCGTCGGAACTTTCGCGGATCCGGGGCGACCTTCCGATCCTCTACGAGGACGACAACCTGATCCTCCTCGACAAGCGCCCGGGGATCGCGGTGCACGAGGACGAACGCGGCTCGGCGGACACGCTGCTCACCGCCCTTCGCGCCTACCTTTTCCGGCGCGGCGAGTACGACCCCGACAAGGAACAGTCCTTCGCCCCCTCGCTCTGCAACCGGATCGACCGCAACACCGGCGGGATCGTCATCGCGGCGAAGAACGCCGCGACGCTCCGCGATATGAACGAACGGATCCGGCGGCGCGTGATGGGCAAATTCTATCTCGCCGCCGTTCACGGCGTGCCGAAGGCGCGCGAAGCGACCCTCTCCGGCTATCTGAAAAAGGACGAGATCAAAAAGGAAGTCACGGTATTTGAGAAGAATCCCCCGCCGGGAGCGAAGAAGATCGTCACCCGGTACCGGGTCCTCGCCGTTTCTCCGGACGGGAAAACGTCGCTCCTCGAAGTGGAACTGCTGACCGGGCGGACGCACCAGATCCGGGCGCACCTCGCCTTCATCGGGCATCCCTTGGTCGGCGAGGGCAAATACGCCGACAACCGCACGGACCGCGCGCGGGGCTTCTCGCACCAGGCGCTCTCCGCCTATCGGCTGGTCTTCCCGCCCCCGCAGGGCGACTCGCTCGACTACCTCTCGGAGAAGGTCTTTACCGTCCCGCGGTCGAGCGTGTGGTTCCTGTCCCTGTTCCCCGACATCGAATTGTAACATCCAAACACACTAAACGCGCCAGCCGTGCGCGGCAACGGAAGAGACCAAAAGGAACACCTCATCTGTCACTCCGTGACGTCTTCTCCTCCAAGGAGAAGACTCGGTACGCGCTCGCGCGATTGGTAACGTCCCATAAAAACTAACTGCGCCAGCCCTGCCGCCTCGGCTTTCGTAGGCGAGTGCAGAATTCGCGCTTGCGATCCGAAGCGGTATCTACATACCGCGAGAGGTTAGCGAACGAAAACGCCCCGGTGGGGCGTTTTCGTGAAGTGGTGTCGCCCCAAAAACCCGTTTGAAGGAGCGAGTTTACGAACGACGCGCAAACGGGATTTGACGGCGACGGGATCGCAAACGCGGATAGGAAACGAATTTGAATCAAAAGGAGAAACCCGTTCGCGGACGCGAACGGGTTTCAACCTTAAATGCGTTTAACAATGTGAAAACGGCGAACAGAGCAAAATGCTTTCAAGGATCAACAATAGACCCCCCCATTCGTTTTCCGGTCTGTGCCGCATACGAAAGCCGAACAAGAAAAACCGGCGCCCTACAAGAGGACGCCGGCAAACTAGCAGAACCGGAAAAACCGCTTAAACCGCTTCCGCATAGTTCCAAGGGAGAGTCGGAAGGCGTCGGATCACTCCGTTCGTACGCTTCCTTAACAGATTATACACGAAACGCCCGATTTTTGCAAGCGTTTTTTCGCAACTTCTTCTTTTTCGTCACAAGTCACAAAAAGAGGGGCGCAAGTTTGGTCATTTCCCATACTTTTGTTCCATTGTCTGCATATTATGCGCAGAATGAAACGATTTTTGCAAACATACACATCGCGCGGGCTGCCTTTTCGAGGGGCGGCGCGGCGCAAAAAGCGCCGTATTTTGCGGGAATTTGCTCTTCCGCGCTTGACAGACCGACCGACAAATTATATAATAGGAGTCGACAAAAACGGAAACGCGCTTTCCGAAACAAGGAGAAAGAAAGAATATGAAAGACGTGAAGAGCAGTCCTTTTCTTCGCGAAATGTGCAAAACGGTCAGCAATATGTACCGGCTCGGCTGGGACGAGCGGAACGGCGGGAACGTCTCGCTTTTGCTCGACGAAGCGGAGGTCGCCCCCTACCTCAACCTGAAAAAAGTCATCCGCACGATCCCCATCGGCTTCGACGCCCGGGAACTCGTCGGGCGGATCTTTCTCGTGACCGGGACGGGCAAATACTTCAAGAACGTGGAGGACGACCCCGAAAACAACCTCGGGATCATCCGGATCGCCGAGGACGGCGCGACGGCGGAACTGCTCTGGGGCTACGCCGACGGCGGGAGATTCACGAGCGAACTGCCCGCGCATCTGATGAGCCACATCGCGCGCCTTCGCGTCAATCCGAAGAACCGGGTCGTGATGCATTGCCACCCCGTCAACCTGCTTGCGATGACCTTCATCCACTCGCTTGACGACCGTGAGTTCACACGCTCGCTCTGGCGTACCTGCACCGAATGCATGGTCGTGTTCCCCGACGGGATCGGCGTCCTTCCCTGGATGCTCTGCGGCACGCCGGAGATCGGCGTCGCCACCGCCGAAAAGATGAACGATTTTCGTCTCGTCGTCTGGGCGCAGCACGGTATCTACGGCGCCGGCGCCGACCTTGACGAGACCTTCGGTCTGATCGAGACCGCCGAGAAGGGCGCCGAGATCTATATGAAGACGCTCCCCCACCCGATCCTGCAAACCATCACCGACGAAGATCTCAAAACGATAGCGAAAGCGTTTAAAGTTTCGTATAAAGACGGTTGGGTGGACTGAGGCGCGAAAAACGCCTTTTCCACGGAAAAACAGATTGACGGCTGAAACCCGTTCGCGTTCCGCGAACGGGTTTTTCCTATTTCGTCTTCTAGCCGTCTCCGCGCCGTTTTCGCGCGCGGATCTTCGCGGTACCGCAGGGACGGCTTCGGGTCGGGAACGGGGATCCCGCGCGCTTTCCCCTCGGGGTCGGGGGGGGACGAAAACCGTTCTGCGCGGCGTTGTATTTATGCAAAAAATATACAGTATCAGGCGCCTTTTTCTGTGAGAGAAATACAATCTTTCAACACTTTTTTCCGTGTTTTTATTGACTTTTTGCAAAAAGCATGCTATAATGACGAACAAGAAAGGGTCATTATTTTTCCGTTTTAGATTACGTTACGCGCGGGAGGATGGCGACGCTTTCGATTCTCAACCGTTTGTTGTGGGCATAAAAACCGCCCGTGTTCACGGAAGCAAACGGCGAACGAACAGGAACCGATTATGGCAAACCAAAAGAAGCCCTACCGTTGGCGCGCCTACCTTGACGATTTTCAGATGGACGCCACGGGACGATACGTTTATACCGGCAAGCGCTACGCGTTTGACGGCGACGCACGGTCACGGGTCGTTTATCTTACGAAAATCGTCTTTTTTTGTTTTCTCGTCGCCGTCTCGACGATCCTGCCCGAGTGTCTGCCCCCGACCGCGATCAGCCGGACGCCGGTCACGCTGATCCCCTGGGCGTTTCAACTGATCTCGACGCTCGTCCTCTCGTGGTCGGTCGCGCGGCTTTTCGCCCACGCGGCGGAACTGCGCGCCTACGTTTGGCGGGCGACGGTGCGCACCCTGCCGGGCAAGAGTCTGGCTGCGGCGATCCTCTCCTCCGCGACCCTGATCTGCCACGTCGCATACCTTCTCGTCCGACGGATCCCCTTCGACGGCTTTACCGCCGTGCGGACGGTCTCCCCCGCCGTCGCGCTCGTATCGGCGCTCCTGCTCTTCTTCACCGCTCGCGCGGGCAAGTGGCGGGAGATCGCTTAATTTCGTTTTTTTCGTGACGATTCACGATAAAAAAATACGGAAAGGAAAAACCGAAAAGGAGAAAAAACCATGAAAAGAACCACCCGAATTCTCGCACTCCTTCTTGCGGTCGTTATGTGCGCATTCATTTTTGCGGCATGCGGCAAAAAGAACAAACGTGAGACCCTCGTCGTGGGCTACTCGCCCTTCAACGAGAAGTTCTCCCCGTTCTTCTCCGAGACCGCGTACGACCAGGACGTCTGGGTCATGACGCAACTGCCTCTTCTGACCTCTGACAGAATGGGGAACGTCATCCTGAAAGGGATCGACGGGACCAAGGTCGCCTACAACGGCACCGAGTACACCTACTACGGTCCCGCCGACGTGACGATCACCGAGAACACCGACGGCTCGGTCGTGTACGACTTCACCCTCAAACAGGGGCTGCAATTCTCGGACGGCACGCCGATCACGATCGACGACGTCATCTTCTCGATGTACGTCTACTCCGATCCGACCTACGACGGCTCGACCACCTTCAACGCCCTGCCGATCGTGGGTATGAAAGAGTACCTCGCCGGTATGGACACCAAGTTCAATCTTCTCTACGGTTGGGGCAAAGAAAACACCAACTTTGAATTCTGGACCCAGGAAGAGCAGACCGAGTTCTGGACCAAGTTCGACGCCGCGGTGCTCGGACTTGCGAACGAGATCGTCGATTACTGCAGAGCCGCGATGGAAGACGACGAACTGCCGATCGCGGACTGCGCGGGTCTCTGGGGCTTTGAAGTCGACGAGGGCGGCACGATCAACGATTTTATCGCCGCTCTGATCGAAGGATACACCTCGGACGACGGCAAACTCAACCTCGCCGGTATGATCAACACCGAGAACGCGGGTTCTTCGGTTGACGATCTGTTCCCCGGGCTTGAAAACTACACGACCAAAGCCATTACCTACGGCGAGACCGCTCCCAGCATCACGGGTATCGTCAGAACCGGCGATTACAGCATGACGGTCACGACCTCGAAGATCGACGCCACCGCGATCTACCAGTTCACCATGCCGATCTCCCCGAAGCACTACTACGGCGACAACGCCAAGTACGACTACGCGAACAACAAGTTCGGTTTTGAAAAGGGCGACCTCTCCTCGGTCCGTGCGAAGACCACGAAGCCGATGGGCGCCGGTCCCTACAAGTTCATCGAGTTCAAGGACGGCGTGGTCTACTTCGAGGCGAACGAGCTCTACTTCAAGGGCGCGCCGAAGACCAAGAACGTCAACTTCCTGCAGTGCATGACCGACGACGACAAACTGAACGGCGTCAAGACCGGGACGATCGACATCACCGATCCTTCCTTCTCAAGCAGCACGATCGACGCGATCCTGATCGCGAACGGCGGCAAGATGAAGAAGGGCGCCGTGAAGGGCGGTTCGCTCAACGGCAAAACGATCACCACCAACACGGTCGACAACCTCGGCTACGGTTATATCGGTATGTGCGCCACCGTTCTGAACGTGGGCGGCGTCCGCGATTCCGCCGAGTCGAAAGCGCTCCGTAAGGCGTTCGGTACCATCTTCTCGGTTTACAGAGAACTGGCGATCGACTCCTACTACGGCGACCGCGCTTCGGTCATCAACTACCCGATCTCGAACACTTCCTGGGCCGCTCCTCAGGCGACCGACGACGGCTACAGAGTCGCCTTCTCGGTCGACGCGCAGGGCAAGGATATCTTCACCTCCGGCATGAAAGCGGAAGATAAGTACGACGCCGCCCTCGAAGCGGCGAAGAGCTTCTTCAAAGCCGCCGGCTACACCTGGGACGACGCGCAGGGCAAGTTCACCGCCGCTCCCACGGGCGCGAAACTCGAATACGACGCGTGGATCCCCGCCGACGGAACCGGCGACCACCCGTCCTTCATGATCCTGAGCGAAGCGAAGCAAGCCCTCGCGAAGATCGGTATCACGCTGAACATCAAGGACCTGACCAACTCTGCCGAACTCTGGACCGCGCTGAAAGCGAACCAGGTTCCCATCTGGTGCGCCGCTTGGGGCGCCACGGTCGACCCCGATATGTACCAGATCTACTTCTCGGGTGACGGCGAGAACAGAGCGGGCGGATCGAACTACCAGTACCAGATCGCCGACGCCCGTCTCAACGAGCTGATCCTCGAAGCGCGCGGCACGACCAATCAGGCGACGAGAAAAGCGCTGTACAAACAGTGCCTTGACATCATCATCGACTGGGCGGTCGAGATCCCCGTCTATCAGAGACAGAACGCGATCATTTTCAGCACCAAGCGCGTCAATCTCGACACCGTGACCCCGGACATCACCACCTTCTACAACTGGATCAACGAAGTCGAGAACATCGAGATGAAGTAAACCATTCCCCGCGATCCTCGGTTTGCAATTCTGCAAAACTTGAAGGAAAGGATCCTGCTCCGCGCCGACGGCGCGGAGCAGGAATTCCCTTTTATTTTAGAGCGCCCCCCTTTTCCCACGGAATAGCGGCTCCGCTCCGGGGGAACCGGTATTCGATGGGAAAACCGAAAAGGAGAACAAGTTTTGAATACTCTGAAATTCATCGCCAAACGATTGCTGTTGTCGATCGTGATTTTATTCTTCGTGGCGCTGATCGTCTACACGATCCTGCGCTGTCTCCCGACGTCCTACGTCGAGTCGATCGCGATGCAGAAATCGCAGCAGCCGAACTCGAAAACTTTTGAAGAGTGGATGGAACAACTGAACGCGACCTACGGGATGGACAAAGGGATCATTCCGGGCTTCTTCCGTTGGGTGGGGAACGCCGTCCGCGGGCAGTTCGGCGATTCGTGGTTCTACACCCGTCCCGTGACCGAGAAATTCGCGAGCACCGTCTGGATCTCGTTTTTGATGGGCGCGATTTCGATGGTCTTCGAGCTTCTGATCGCGATCCCGCTCGGCGTCATCGCCGCGCGGAAACAGTACTCGAAGACCGACTACACGATCTCGGTCATCGCGCTGGCGGGCATCTCGCTCCCGACCTTCTTCTGCGCGTCGCTGCTCAAACTGCTGTTCAGCGTGAGACTCGGATGGTTCGATCTCTTCGGGCTTGTGGGCGGCAACTACCGGGAACTCACCCCGGTCGGTCAATTCTTCGACAAAGCGCACCATCTGGTGCTTCCGATCATGACGCTGGTCATCATCAGCGTCGGGTCGCTGATGCGGTATACCCGGACGAATATGCTTGAAGTCCTGAACGCCGACTATATCCGCACGGCGCGCGCGAAGGGGCTCTCGGAGCACAAGGTCATCTACCGTCACGCCTTCCGCAACACTTTGATCCCGCTCGTCACGATCGTCGGCGGCTCGCTTCCGGGTCTTTTTGCCGGGGCGCTGATCACCGAGACGCTCTTCTCGATCCCGGGCATCGGCTACACCTCCTACAACGCGATGATCGCAGGGGATATTCCCTTCTCGATGTTCTACCTGACCTTCCTCGCCATCCTGACCCTGCTCGGCAACCTGATCGCCGACGTCCTGTACGCCGTGGTCGATCCGCGCGTGCGCATCTCGTAAGAAAGGGGGACGGACAAATGACCGACAAAGACCGGAACGAACTCGTCGACGAAGTCGATTCCACCCCCGCGGACGCGCCGTACGACGCCGAACAGTACTCGCTGAACGACGACCGACGGGTCAAGGTCCTCTCACCCGGCGCGATGGTGGCGAAGCGCTTTTTCCGCAACCGGCTCGCGATGGTGGGGCTCTTCATTCTGATCGCGATGTTCCTCTTCTCGTTCGTCGGCGGACTGATCTCCCCCTACGACGAGGATCAACTTTTCTACCGTTCCAAGGTCTTAAAAAAGACCTACGCTTCCGCCAAGGAGAACGTGGATTACACCCTTGTTTCCGCACATGAAAACGCGCTGGAGGGCGCCGCTTTGCAAGGGCAGATCCTCGACGCGCTGGATAAGGGCAAAAATACCGCCGTCTACAAAACCAAAGACAAGGATTATCACTTCCGTTTCGAGTCGGAGGGGACCGATTTCTTCTCGATCTACGACGACGACGAAAACACGCTTCTCGGCGTCGCGTACAAGGACGTCATGAGTTTCAACGATCCGTCCTTTACCGCGTCCTACGCCTTCGTCTACGCCGCGATCAAGGCGTATTCCAACGGCGGGACCTCCTTTACCCCGGCGGGTGAAGACAAGGTCTACACGCTGGACGACGGGGTGATCGCCCTCGGGGACGAAGAATTCGGCTACATCAGCCGCTACAAGATCAAGGCGGCGTTGTCCGACGTGGTTCTGACGCGGCAGTTCAAGGAACAGATCATCGAGATCATCGAAGCCAACCGGACGACGGGCGAGGCGGTCCTCGAAGTCGAGACCGGTGAGGAAGACGTCACCCTCGAATACTACTTCACGAAAAACCCGAACAACGGAGAATGGGACATCCGGCAGGATCAGGAGAGCCGGGTCTACGATACCTACGCCTCCCCGAGCCGGGCGCATTGGCTCGGCACCGACGGAAACGGGATGGATATGCTGACCCGTCTGATGTACGGCGGGCGCGTGTCGCTGATGATCGGGTTCGTCGTCGAGATCATCTCGACGGTACTCGGCGTCATCCTCGGCGGTATTTCGGGCTACTTCGGCGGATGGATCGACAACCTCATCATGCGGATCGTCGATATTTTCTACTGCATCCCGTCGCTCCCGATCTTCATCATCATCGGTACGGCGATGGATAACATGGGCGTCCCGCCGAAGATCCGGATGCTCTACCTGATGCTGATCCTCGGATTCCTCGGCTGGCCGAGTATCGCGCGGCTGGTCCGGGGGCAGATCCTGTCGCTTCGCGAGCAGGAGTTCATGACCGCGACCGAGGCGTGCGGGATCTCGGCGCACCGCCGGATCTTCAAGCACCTCGTTCCGAACGTCATCCCGCAGCTGATCGTCTCCTGCACGATGGGGCTCGGCAGCACGATCATCACCGAGGCGACGCTCTCGTTCCTCGGGCTCGGCGTGCGCTTCCCCTTCGCGTCGTGGGGCAACATCATCACCGACGTCAACAACACGTTTGTCCTGACGAACTTCTGGTTCATCTGGATCCCCGCCGGCACCCTGCTCCTGCTGACGGTCCTGGCGTTCAATATTCTCGGCGACGGTCTGCGCGACGCGTTCGACCCGAAGATGAAGCGGTAAGGAGGGTACGGAAATGGCAAGGAACAAACCGGAAGGATACCTTTCCGCAAAAGAGTCGCGGCGCATTTCGCGCGAAAACCGCCGGATCACCGACGAACTCGAAAAACAGCACAAACGGAAAAACGTGCCCGAGGAAGAATACCTGACCGAAATGAAGGATCCCGGGAACGTCATCGAGATCGAAAACCTCCGCACCTGCTTCTTCACCGACGTGGGCGTGGTGAAGTCGGTCGACGGCATCTCGTTCGAGATCCCCGAGGGGAAAACCGTCGGCGTCGTGGGAGAGTCGGGCTGCGGCAAGAGCGTGACCAGTCTCTCGATCATGCAACTGTTGCAGCGCCCGCAGGGGCAGATCGTCGAGGGCGAGATCCGCTTCAATCTCGGCGACCGCGCGTACGACATTGCCAAAACCCCGATGGAGGCGATGGAGCATCTGCGCGGCAACCAGATCGCGATGATCTTTCAGGAGCCGATGACGAGTCTGAACCCCGTGTTCCGAATCGGAAATCAGATCGGCGAAGTCCTCGAACTGCACAACAAGGAAATGAGTCCCCAGGAGATCAAGGAGCGCACCATCGAACTGCTCGAACTGGTCGGGATCGCCAACAGCGAGGGCGTCTATCGGATGTATCCGCACGAACTGTCGGGCGGAATGCGGCAGCGCGTCGTGATCGCGATGGCGCTCGCCTGCAACCCGAAACTCATCATCGCCGACGAACCGACGACGGCGCTCGACGTGACGATCCAGGCGCAGATCCTCGATCTGCTCCGCGATCTGAAAGACCGGATCAACTCCTCGATCATGTTCATCACCCACGACCTCGGCGTCATCGCCGAGATGGCGGACTACGTGGTGGTCATGTACGCCGGCAAGATCGTCGAGAAAGGAACGGCGGAGGAGATCTTCGCGCACCCGGCGCACCCCTACACCGTCGGGCTGATGGCGTCGAAACCGGTGGTCGGCAAGAAGGTCGACAAACTCTATTCGATCCCCGGCAAGGTGCCGAACCCGGTCAATATGCCGGACTACTGCTATTTCAAGGA
>JAGCXA010000049.1 GCA_017961575.1 Clostridia bacterium
GGGTGTAATGCACGTCGCGGACGTCGAAGGAGGCGCGGTCACGGGAAAGACCGCCGGGACCGAGCGCCGAGAGACGCCGTTTGTGCGTCAGTTCGGCGAGCGGGTTGTTCTGATCCATGAACTGCGAGAGCGGCGAAGAGCCGAAGAACTCGCGGATCGCCGTCGCCACCGGGCGGGTGTTGATGAGCGTCTGCGGGGTCATCTCCTCGCTGTCGTGCACCGACATCCGCTCCTTGATGTTCTTCTCCATCCGGGCGAAACCGATGCGGATCTGATTCTGCAAGAGTTCCCCGACCGAACGGAGACGACGGTTGCCGAGGTGGTCGATGTCGTCGATCCGACCGATGCCGTGGGACAGGCAGATCAGGTAGTTGACCGAGGCGTAGATATCCTCTTTCGTAATGTGCTGGGGCGAGAGTTCGAAACGGCGGCGTTTCGCCTCTTCCTTGATCCCGTCGGCGTTCATCGCGCCGCCCTCGACGCTCTCGATAATCTCGTTCAGAACCGAGAGCCGGACCTTCTCGCGGATGCCGCAGTCGGCAAGGTCGTAGCCGAGCACCCATTCGGGACGGACGGCGTCGTTCGACATCACCTTGACCGCTCTGCCCTGTTCGTCGTAGACGCGGACGGAGGTCACGCACGCCTCCTCGATCGCGGTCGCGAGTTCGGCGGTGAGAAGCGTATCCTTTTCGGCGACGACCTCGCCCGTCACCGGGCTGACCGCCGCGTCGGCAAGGCGGAAACCGACGATGCGTTCGCCGAGCGCCGTCTTCTTGTCGAACTTATAGCGTCCGACCGGCGCGAGGTCGTAGCGTTTGGTATCGAAGAAGGTGTTTTGCAGAAGGGTGCGCGCGCTCTCGACGAGCGGGGGCTCGCCCGGGCGCATCTTCATATAGATCTCTTTCAGCGCTTCTTCGCCCGGCGTGGTCTTGTTGTCCATCGCCCGACGGTTCGACTCGTCCTTCGTGAAGGTGGCGGTGAAGTACTCCTCCTCGCCGAAGGTGTCGATGACGTCGGCGTCGGTCTCGGCGCCGAGCGCGCGGATCAGGACCGTCACCGGGATCTTCCGGTTCTTGTCGATCTTGACCCAGAAAGTGTCCTGAGAGTCGGTCTCATATTCCAGCCAAGCGCCGTGATACGGGATCACCGTGCTGGTGTAACTGTGTTTTCCGGTCTTGTCCACCGCGGAGTCGAAGTACATCCCCGGAGAACGGACGAGCTGCGAGACGACGACGCGCTCGGCGCCGTTGATGACGAACGTCCCGTTGTCGGTCATCAGGGGGAAGTTCCCCATGAAGATCTCGTGCTGCTTGATGTCGTGCGTTTCGAGGTTGGTCACGCGGACGCAGACCTTGAAGGGCGCCTCGTAGGTGACGTCGCGCTCCTTGCACTCCTCGACCGAGTAACGGGGGTTCGGGTCGATCGAGTAGCTGACGAAGTCGACCTGCGTCTTCCCCATAAAGTCGACGACGGGGGACGCGTCGCGCAGCACCTCGTCCATGCCGACGTCAAGAAACCACTTGAACGACTTTTTCTGCACCTCGATGAGGTTCGGCATTTCGAGGACGTCCTCGATTTTGGAAAAACTCTTCCGCTCGGTTTTCCCGAAATACTGGGATTTCAGTTGCATGAAATGAAACACTCCTTCTTCATTTTTGCGCTTCTCGCGGAGATCACGCCCGCTCTTTGCCCTTCGCTCCGTCTCCCCGATTTCTTATAGAAATCCGCGTAAAATTTTCACACTTTTTACAATGTTCATAAAAATTTTACAAAGTTTCTTCTGCCGGGAAAACGGGGCAAAAAGCACAGATTAAGCGATTTTAATGCAGTTTATTATTGTATCAAAATCAAATCGGTTTGTCAACCCCTTTTTTTCAAAAAAAGAAAAAACTTTCCCGCCGGTGGACAGCCCCCCGCCGGCGCTCGCGCGCACGTTATATATAAGGAAGAAGCGGCGGCGTGAAACCGCCCGCCGCCGTCCGCTCTTCGCGTTCATATACTCGAAAAGAATCGTTTACCTTTTCTTGATTGATTCCGATTCCCGGAACCGATATAATAAAAAGTGATGATATGATACGCAAAGGACTCTCCGTCGGATGAAAGGAAGCGTTATGAAGAAACCGATTGCCGTTCTTTTGCTTTTGACTCTTTTGTGTCTTGCCGCCTGCGCCGAAAAAGAAGACTGCGCGACGGTCTCGACGACCGAAGCGGGTTTCGACCGGCTCGCCGTCGGGATGCGATACGACGAAGTCGAGCGGCTCACGATCGAACACGTCGACGCCTTCAACCTCGTTTTCTGCCGGGACGAGGCGGGTAACTCGCTGGTCGGCGAGTACGGCACCGACGACGGCAGGATCTGCGCCGTCCGTTCCTTCCCTGCCGTGACGGCGGACGCCGCCGCCTTCGCGTCGGTTTCGGTCGGTATGGAGATCTTCGACGTGGTGGAGCGCGTCGGCGTGCCGGTCGGAGCGCGCACCTTCGGGCTTGCGTCGCTTGACTTCGCCTGCACCGACGGCACCGAGTACCGGATCGTTCTGGACGGCAATTTGCAGGTCGCCGAGGTGTCTCGTCTCGCGGACGGCAAATGAACGCGAAAAACCCGCCTGCCGAACTTCCCCGCCGGGTATTCCGGCGGGATTTTTTTCGCGCGGGGTATGGCGTTTTGCCTTGGAACGTGATATAATAGAAAGGTAGGCGGTTTTTTCGCCCGACGGGTCGGGCGGGGAAAGCCGCGGAAGGTTCTCCCGCGAAAAAAGCGGGGATAACCGCCGAAACGGCGGGGGAAAGGTCGGAGTATGCGCGAGATCGTCATCCGGGGCGCCCGGGAAAACAATCTGAAAAATATTTCGCTCAGGATCCCGAGAGAGAAGCTGGTGGTCTTCACCGGGCTTTCGGGGTCGGGCAAGTCGTCGCTTGCCTTCGACACGCTCCACGCCGAGGGACACCGGCGGTTCGTCGAATCGCTCTCGTCCTACGCCCGGATGTTTTTGGGGCAGATGGACAAGCCCGACGTGGATATGATCGAGGGGCTTTCGCCCTCGATCTCGATCGATCAGAAAACGACCTCGAAGAACCCGCGCTCGACGGTGGGGACCGTGACCGAGATCTACGATTATCTGCGTCTGCTCTACGCGCGGATCGGGATCCCGCATTGCCCGATCTGCGGCAAGGAGATCCGGCAGATGAGCCAGGATCAGATCGTCGAAAAGATCCTTTCGCTCCCCGAAGGGACGCGCTTCCTCGTCCTCTCACCCTTAGTGCGCGGACAGAAGGGGACGCAGGAAAAGGTGCTGTCCGACGCGAAGAAGAGCGGCTACGTCCGCGTGCGCGTCGACGGCGCGCTCTACGACCTCTCGGAGGAGATCAAACTCGACAAGAACAAAAAGCACGACGTGGAGGTCGTGCTTGACCGTCTGGTGATGCGCGACGGGGTGCGCGCGCGGCTCTCGGATTCGGTGGAATCGGCGCTGAAACTCTCGGACGGGCGGGTCACGATCTCGGTCGTGCCGCGCGACGGAGAATCCGCCCCCGACGACCTGACCTTCTCGCAGAAGTACGCCTGCGAGGAACACAATATCAGTTTCGGGGAACTCGAACCCCGGATGTTCTCGTTCAACAATCCCTACGGCGCCTGCCCGAACTGTTCGGGGATCGGCGACCTGCAAACCATCTCCGCCGACAAACTGATCCCCGACAAGACGCTCTCGCTCCGCGACGGGGCGATCGTGTGCAACGGGTTCAAGAGTCTGGAAGAGGAGTCGTGGACGGGTCCCCTGCTTCAAGCGGTGGGGCGCGAATACGGCTTTTCGCTCGACACGCCGGTCAAGGACTACACCGACGAGCAGTACCGCGTCCTGATGTACGGTTCGGGCGAGAAAAAGTACGACGTGGTGCGGTATTTCGGCAAGGCGGCGAAACGCCAACTCGCGGCGTACGCCGGGCTGATCCCGACGATCGAGCGGCGGATGGCGATGATGGGCGGCGACTACTATCAGGAGTTCGTCGAGGAGATCCCCTGCCCCGTCTGTCACGGCGCGCGGCTCTCGCCCGAAATGCTCGCCGTCACGGTGGGCGGTCTGAACATCGACGAGATCACCCGGCTTTCGGTGTCGGGGATGCTCGATTTCGTGAACCGTCTCGAACTCTCAGAGACCGAGGAGAAGATCGCGCACGAGATCCTGAAAGAGATCCGCGCGCGGCTCGGATTCCTTTACAGCGTGGGGCTCGACTACCTGACGCTCGCGCGGAAGGCGGGCACGCTCTCGGGCGGCGAAGCGCAGCGCATCCGGCTGGCGACCCAGATCGGTTCGGCGCTCGTCGGGGTGCTCTACATCCTTGACGAGCCGAGCATCGGACTGCATCAGCGGGACAACGGCAAACTGATCGCGACCCTGAAAAAACTGCGCGACGTCGGCAACTCGGTGATCGTGGTCGAACACGACGAGGAAACGATGGAAGCCGCCGATTATATCGTGGACATCGGACCCGGCGCGGGCATCCACGGGGGCGAGGTCGTGGCGGCGGGAACGCCCGCCGAGATCGCCGCCTGCACCAAGTCGATCACGGGCGACTACCTGTCGGGGCGGAAACAGATCCCCGTCCCCGCCGAGAGAAGACCCGGAAACGGCGCGTTTTTAACGATCCGCGGCGCGCGCGAAAACAACCTGAAATCGCTCGACGTCTCGATCCCGCTCGGCACCTTCACCGCGGTGACCGGGGTGTCGGGATCGGGAAAATCGACCCTCGTCAATATGATCCTCTACCGCACCCTGGCGCGCGCACTCAACCGGGCGAACGCCTATCCCGGAAAATGCGACGGGGTGGACGGGATCGAAAACCTCGACAAGGTGATCGACATCGACCAGAGCCCGATCGGACGGACGCCGCGCTCGAATCCGGCGACCTACACCGGGCTGTTCGGGGATATTCGCACGCTCTTCACGAAAACCCCCGACGCGAAGTCGCGCGGATACGGACCGGGACGGTTCAGTTTCAACGTGCGCGGCGGACGCTGCGAGGCGTGCGAGGGCGACGGGGTGAAAAAGATCGAGATGCACTTCCTGCCCGACGTGTACGTGAAGTGCGACGTCTGTCACGGGATGCGCTACAACCGCGACACGCTGGAAGTGCGGTATAAAGGAAAGAACATCTACGAGGTGCTGGAACTCTCGGTGGAGGAGGCGCTCGCCTTCTTCGACGGGATCCCGATGATCACGAAGAAACTGCAAACGCTCTTCGACGTGGGGCTCGGATACCTGAAACTCGGACAGTCCTCGACCACGCTTTCGGGGGGCGAAGCGCAGCGCGTGAAGCTGGCGACCGAACTCTCCAAGCGCGCGACGGGTCGGACGATCTACGTCCTCGACGAGCCGACGACCGGGCTTCACACCGCCGACGTCGCGCAACTGATCGAGGTGCTTCAACGGTTGGTGGACGCGGGGAACACGGTGCTGGTGATCGAACACAACCTCGACCTCATCAAGACCGCCGATCACATCATCGACCTCGGACCCGAAGGCGGGGACGCCGGCGGCACGCTTGTCGCCGAAGGGACGCCCGAGGAGGTCGCGAAGAACCCGAAGTCCTATACGGGGCAATTCCTGAAAAAGAAACTCGGGATGGAGTAAGGCGACGCACCGCGCCGCACGATATGCAACGGCGCGGAACCGCCGTTGCGCGATATGAAAGCCGACTGCGTTTTGCAGTCGGCTTTCGCGATATGTTTTGCGTCCTCTGTCCGCAAAACGCGATATGTCGCGGGGGATCCCCCTGCCCCCTTTACGCGACGCGAAAGAGACCAATCGCGTTTTCTCTTCCTTCGTTCACGCGCCGCAGGCGCATTTCTGCGTGGCGGCGCGGGGCGACGCACCGCGCCGCGCGAGATGCAACGGCGCATTGCCGCCGTTGCGCGATATGAAAGCCGACCGCACGGCATCGGGCGGGCGGCATTTTTCCCCGCCGGGCGGCATACGATGTTACAAAAAAGCCCGCCGAAGCGGGAAGAACGGGGGAAAAACGGTATGAAAGCCAAACGGTTCCGAAAAGACGGCGGACGATCCTTTGCGGGGAGTTTATTGCGGGGACTCCTGCTTGCCGTTTCGGTCACCGCGCTTCTGCTTCTTCTTTTCTCCGCGATCTGTTTTAAGAACGGGGATCCCTCGAAGGCGGTCCGTCCCTTCGCCGCCGTCGCCTTTTTCTTCTCGGCGTTCCTGTCGGGTTTCCTGCCCGCCGGGTTCTACAGGCGGCGCGGGCTTCTGATCGGGCTTGCCGGCGGGGCGGGGCTGGCGCTTCTTTTCGCGATCCTCTCGCTGATCCTCGGGAATCCCGGAAGCGTACCCGCCGCCGCGCGCCTGATCGGGTATCCCGCGATCCTGCTTCTCTCCGCTTTCGGCGGGCTTCTCGGCGGGGCGAAACGGCACGTCAGGCGCCGCCGTCCGAGAGGGTGACCGACGCGCCGAGCGCCGCGAGGTTCCGGGTGAGGGCGGCGTAGCCGCGTTCGATCCGATCAAACCGAAGGATCCGGCTTTCCCCTTCCGCCGCGAGCGCGGCGAGGGTCAGCGCCGCCCCGGCGCGCAGATCCGGGGCGGTCACGTTTCGTCCCGTCAGGCGAGAACCGCCCGAAACGACGGCGCGCCCGTCGGCGACGGCGATCTTCGCCCCCATTTTCCTCAATTCGGAAACGTAACCGAAACGGGTCGGAAAGATCGGATCGGCGATCACGCTCTCGCCGTCGGCAAGGCAGGCGAGCGCCGTCATCTGGGGTTGCAGATCGGTCGGGAAGCCGGGATAGGGCGCGGTCGTGAGCGAGACCGGGCGCAACTTTCCCGTCCGGGCAAGGCAGAGCGAGTCGACCCCCGTTCCGATCCGCGCCCCCATTCCCGCAAGGAGCGGCAAAAGGCACGCGAGTTCCCCCGGCGGAATGGCGCGGAGCGTGATCTCGCCGCCCGTCGCCATCGTAAAGAGTAAGTAGGTCCCCGCCTCGATCATATCGGGACAGACGCGGTGACGGACGCCGTAAAGCCGCGGCACTCCGTCGATCACGACGGCGCCGGGCGCGGGAAGCGAGATACGCGCGCCCGCCGCGCGCAGAAACGCGATCAGATCGAGTACGTGCGGTTCGCGCGCCGCCCCGGTGAGTACCGTCCTTCCGTCGGCGAGGACGGCGGAGAGGATCGCGTTGACCGTTGCGCCGACAGACACGGTCGGAAAATGAAAACGCGCCCCTTTCGGGCGTCCGCGCACCGAAACCCCCTCTTCGCTCTCGGAAACCGTAAGACCCATCGCCCGGAAGACCGAAAGGTGCAGGTCGATCGGACGAGCCCCGAAGTTGCACCCGCCGGGGCGCGGAACGGTCAGTCCGGGGAAACGGCGGCAGGTGGCGCCGAGCAGATAGAGCGAGCCGCGGAGCGACCCCGAAAGCGAGAGGTCGCACCCGTCGGAACAGGCGGAGGAAGGGTCGAGCAGAACCCTTCCCCGCCCTTTTCGCACGATCTTCACGCCGAGCGAAGAGAGAAGCGACAGAGCCGCCGAAACGTCGGTGATGTCGGGGAGGTTCGCGAGTTCGACCGGCTCGGAGAAGAGCAGGCAGGAAAAGAGGATCGGGAGGGCGGCGTTCTTCGAGCCGTGGACGCCGATTTCACCCGAAAGACGCGCGCCGCCCAAAAGAGTCAGTTCCTTCATTTTGCCGTCTCGCCCTTTCCGCCGGGAGTGGGCGCGAAGCGGACGCCGCGATTCGCTCCCCTTGTCAGTATATGGCGGACGGCGCGTCGGCGTCCCCCGCCGCGCCAAGTCGGAAACGGCGGCAGGCGAGGATCGGGAACAGATCGTAGGAACGCGGCTCTTCCCCGCCGCGCAGACGGATCGCCGCCCGATTCTCCCCGGCGAAGACCCCGGCGTGATCTCCCGCGCCGAGCGCTTCGTCAAAGAGCGAGAGATCCTCCCGGACGCGGGGAGAAAGCGAGGAAAGGAGTTCCCTTCGCGTCCGCGCGGAAAGGTGCGGGAGAACGGCGTCGAGCGCGCCGGTTGCCCCTGCGTAGCGAAGGGCGGGATCGGGCGACGAGATCAGGGCGACGTAGGCGGCGTACGACGCCTCGCCCTCGGAGAGGATCCCCGCCTGATGCGCCGCCTCGTGCGCGGCGGTGAAAGGGACGGTGTAGGCGGGCGCGCCGGGGTCGATCACCGCCTCGCCGCTAAGGGGCGCGTGATAACCGAGAATCCCCAGCCGCGAAAGAACGCCCGGAAAGAGCGAGACCTTGACGCGGGTCGGCGGGATCGGGCAGAGTCCCGTCCCGCGGAGCGCGTCGGAGACGGCGGACGAGAGATCGGACGCGGACGGAAAGGCGGGCGGCGTTCCCCGTCCCTGACGCGCGGGAAGGGCGGCTTCGGCGGCGTTCGCTTCCCCCGAAAGCCACGCGGCGAACGCCGAAAGATCCGCGTCGGAGGGCGGCGTCGGATCGGGGGGCGGCGTTCTCCGTGCAGGGAGAACCGAGAGAAGCAGGAAGAGCGAAAAAACGACCCCGGCAAACGCCGCAGTACGGCGGGACAAAACCGAAAGGTCGCCGCACCGCGCCGCGCGGACGACGGCGAAGACGAACGCGAAAAACAGGACGGGCAACGCGACTTCAAAAAGCGGGAACGGGACGAGCGACGAAAGGAAGGAAAGCAGCCGCCGGAGAGGATCGGAGAGGACGCGGCAGACCGCGCCGCAGGCGCGGGGCGACGGCGAAACGCCCGCCGTAACGAGAGCGAGCAGAGCCGAAAAGATCAGGATCGGCGCGCTTTTCTTCATACCTCCCCCCCTTTCAAAAAAAAGAAACCCGGCACAGGATTAGTGTGCCGGGAAAAGTTCGTTTTATCGGAGAAAAAAACGGACGGACGGGCGTTATTTGCCGGTCGGAAAGATCAGGCGTTCGTCCCGCGTCTCTTCCCGCCGAGCGACGGAAGGAAGAGGACGGCGATGAGGGAAAGCATCAGGATCATCGTACAGCCGAGTCCGCCCTCGGGTCCGAAGGCGCCGCCGTTGGTGACGGCGCGCTGCGCGTCGAAGGTCACCGAGAAGATGCCGGACGCCGCGGGAAATCCGCTGACCGAGCAGCCGAAAACGTGCCCCTCCGTAAAGTTCCACGCCGTATGGAGCGCCGCCGCGCCGAGGACGCTTCCCGTCCGGATCACGAAGAGTCCGAGGAAGACGCCGAAGAGAAAGACGTTCAGAAGCGAAAGAAAGGTCACGCCGGCGTTCACGGCGTGCAGAAGCATAAAGAACGCGGCGCTGACGAGCACCGAGGGCAACCAACGGAAACGGCGGGCGAGGGTGGTCATAAACAGACCGTGGATCAGCAGTTCCTCCGCCGCCCCCTGGATCACGTAGCCGAGCAGGAAGAAAAAGAGGAAGAGATAGTTGACGTTCCCGCGGTATCCGTCGAAGGTCGCGGCGCGCGAGAGACAGGTCACGAGCACCGTCGCGGAGCAAAGAACGGCTCCGAGCAGGATCCCGCCCGCGTAACGCTTGGCGGCTCCCTTTCGTTCGATCCCCAAAGTCGAAAGCGAGCGGCGCTGGATCGCGAGGCAGACGAAGAGCGCGACGGCGACCGTCCACGCCTCGCCGAACAGTTCGGTCAGGCGATACCCTTCGCTCTCCGTGATCCGCTCGGTCAGCGCGCGCACCGCCTCGCTGTCGACAGTACCCGCGCCCCCGGCGATCCCCGACGACACCGCGTCGTTCAGCAACTCCGAAAAGCCGTTGATCCCGAGGATGACCGTGGCGACCGCGCCCGGAATGAACCCGACGATCAGCGGAACGAAGAACGCGATCCCCCAAACGATCAGCATTTCGATAATCAGTCCGAAGGAGCGTTCCCCCGGACTGCGGCGGGTAAGCAGGGGCGACGACGAAAAATCGAACATGGCGGTCCCATCCGTATCCTTTCCCGGTGATCCCGGTTTTCTATACCGTTATTGTACCATACGGGGAAACGATACGCAAGGGAGGCGGAAAAAAGTTTACAAGTATCAGCGCGAAAACCAGCGCGAGACGAGTTCGAGCGTTTTGAAGCGGACGCTCTTCTTCCCCTCTGTCATCAGGCGGTATTCGGCGTCGGAGAGCCCGATCGGCACGCCGTCGACCGACGCGGCGGTGCAGAGCGGGGGAAAGAGGACGCACCACCAGTTTTTCCCCTCTCCCGTCCCGATCACGACCCGGAGCGACAGATAGCGCCCGGCGGGAAGCGAGAACCCCCCGTAATCCCGCGTCGGATAGTCCTCCTCCGAGAGCGTGACCGAAACCGCGTTCGGGTTGCCCCGCCCGGCAAGCGTCGATTCGGCGGTTACCCGGATCGCGTCGCGCAGGTCCTCCGTCAGCGCCGCCTCCGCCCCCGCCCGATCCGAAAAACCGTCGAACAGGTCGCCGTACTCCGAGAGGATCGCGTCGCGCACGGCGATCTTGTCCGCCTGATCCTCCGCGGAATCCGACGCGGCGAGAACGTGCAGGCGGATCACGTCGGAATAGATCTTCTCCTCCCCCGCGACGGGGCAGACGGCGAGCAGGAGCCCCGCGAAAAGCAGGAGAATCGCCGCGAACGCCCCCGTCGTTTTTCCCCCGCGACGCGCCGGGCGCCGCTCTCCCGTTCTTGTTTTCATTCGTTTTTCCTTCTTTCTTTTTCGGTATACCGAGGATCGCCGGAAGAGGCGGGTTTTATTCACCCGTTTTCGCTTTTTTCGGGCGTATAGTTCTCCTTCGGCGGGGCATCCTTTCGGTAGTTGACGCAAAAAAGGAGGACGAAAATGAAAAAAGCGATCGTGATCGGCGCCGGAATGGCGGGAATGACGGCGGGCATCCGGCTCGCGGAGGGGGGATGGGACGTCACCGTCCTCGAACGGCAGGCGGGTCCCGGCGGGAATCTCCGCGCCTGGACGCGGAAGGGACACGTCATCGACAACTGCATCCATTGGCTGAACGGAACGCGCGAGGGCTCGCGTCTGCACGCGCTTTGGCGCTCGCTCGGCGTGCTCGGGGACGGCGTGGGACTGATCCGTCAGCCCTTCTTCTACCGTTCCCATCTCCCCTGCGGGACGCTCACGATGTGGCGGGACTCCGCGCGGGCGGAAGCCGAACTCTCGGAGAAGAGTCCCGGCGACGCGCGGGCGATCCGTCGCTTCTTCCGCGACGCGCGGGCGTATGCGTCGGGTTCCCCGCTCGCCCGCGCGACGGTCGCGCTCCGCTGGTTCAAAACGTCGGTCGGGGATTTTGCCGACTCGCTCTCCGACCCCGATCTGACGACCTTCTTCTCGGATTATCTCGGGCGCGAATACGCCGCGCTCGGACTGATCGTCGCCTACTCGGCTTTTATTGCGGGCGACGCCGATCTGCCCGCCGGGGGTTCTCCCGGCGTAGCGGAGCGGATGGCCGAGCGATTCCTTTCGCTCGGGGGCAAATTGGTTACGAGCGTTCGCGCGACCGGGATCGTCACGAAAGGCGGGCGAGCGACGGCGGTTCTGACCGACCGGGGCGAGGGCTACGAATGCGACCGGGTGATCGCCGCCTGCGACCCGCACGTCACCTTCTCGCGCCTGCTCCCTCCGGAGTACGCGCCGGCGGCGCTCGGAAGGATCGACCGGGACCCGCGCACGCCGCACTTTTCTTCGCTTCACGCCGCGTTCTCGCTCACGTCTCCCTTCCCGCCGGGCGCGGCTTGGACGAACGTGATCGGGGGCGACCCCGCCGCCCTTCCCACGCGGACGGGGGGACGGCTGATCCTGCGCTCCTTCTCACACGAACCGGGTTTTTCGCCCGAGGGAAAAACCGTGTTGCAGGCGACGTGTTTCCTTTCGGGGGAAGAGGCGGACGGCTGGTTCTGCCCGGAAGCGGAATATAAAATAAAAAAGGATGCGTTCGTTTTGGCGGCGCTCGACGCGGTAAAGACCGCGTTCCCCTACTCGTCTCCCGCCGTGATCGACGCCTGGACGCCCGCGACCTACGAGCGCTTCACCGGCGCCGATCGGGGGGACTATATCGGCTGGCTTGTTCCGGCGGGACTGATCCCGCCGCGGCTGCCCGAACGGGTCAGGGGGATCGCGAATCTCTCGATCGCGTCTGGGTGGTGCCGGATGCCCGGCGGTCTTCCGACCGCGGCGCGGAGCGGCGCGCGCGCCGCCGCGGACGTTCTGCTCTCTGATCCCCTGCCCCGCCGTTTTTCCGGCGCGTCGTTCCCCGGACGAAAAAAATTGAAAAAAAGCCAAAAGTTTGATCTTCCTTCTTGACAAAAGAAAAAGCGTATGATAAAATACCGAGTAACAAGATAGAGGCGCGCCTTATCATCAGTAACCGCGGGTTTTCGACCGACGCAGGTTTTGCCGCGGGAAAGGGATGGGCGCCGAAGTGTCCGGTGCTGCGTTTGCCCGGATGGCTGGTCGTACGGAGAAGATCCGTCCGACTGTCGCGTTTCGCGGAGGGCTATCGGTTGCGTGTCGTACGGTATTATCATCGTATTATTTATCGACGCCGATCCGTTCTTTCGCGGATCGGCGCTTCTGTTTCTCTATCGGAAAAACCAAAAAGGACGGATACCGATATGAAGAAAAAAACTGTGTTCCGCGGAATCGCCACCGCCATGATCACCCCGTTCAAGGACGGGCGGGTGGACTTCGACGCCTACGGAAGGTTCATCGACTGGCAGATCGAAAGCGGGGTCAACGCGCTCGTCGCCTGCGGCACGACGGGCGAGTCCTCGACGCTCTCCGACAACGAGCACCGGGCGGCGATCGCCTACGCCGTTCAGCGGGCGGCGGGCAGAGTTCCCGTGATCGCCGGGACCGGGTCGAACGAACTCGACTACGCCGTGGATCTCTCGAAGTTCGCCGTCTCGGCGGGCGTCGACGCGATCCTCGTCGTGACCCCCTACTATAACAAGGCGACCCAGAAGGGTCTTGTCAAAATGTATACGACGATCGCCGACGAGGCGAAGATCCCGACCATCCTTTACAACGTGCCGTCGCGCACCGGGATCAACATCGAGCCGAAGACCTACGCCGAACTCGCCGAGCATCCGAACATCGTCGCGTTCAAGGAAGCGAACGGGAACATCTCGAAGATCGTCGAGACGATGTCCTACGTGCGCGGAAAACTCGACCTCTACTCGGGCAACGACGATCAGATCGTTCCCCTGATGGCGATGGGCGGGATCGGCGCGATCTCGGTGCTCTCGAACATACTGCCGAAGGAGACCGTCGCGATCTGCGACCGCTTCTTCGCGGGCGACGTCGCCGGAGCGGCGGAACTCCAATGCCGTTATCACGCGCTGATCGACGCGCTCTTCTCGGAGGTCAACCCGATCCCGGTCAAAGCCGCCGTCGCGGCGATGGGCTTCACGGAAAATACGCTCCGCCTGCCCCTGACCGAACTGGAAGAGGGACACAAAGAGACGCTCTTCGCCCTGATGCGGAAAGAAGGAATTGACGTATGACCCGGCTGATCCTTTTCGGCGCGGCGGGTCGGATGGGCAAAGAGGTCGCCTGCGCCGCCGCCAAGACAGACGACTGCGAGATCGTCGCGCGGGTCGACGTTTCGGGCGCGGACGGATGCCTTTCCTCGCTTGACGACGTAAAGACCGACGCCGACGCGATCGTCGATTTCTCACATCACGCGGCGACGGCGACCCTGACCTCTTACGCCGTGAAGAAGAATCTGCCTCTGCTGATCGCCACGACGGGACAGAGCGAAGACGAGCTTGCCCTGATCCGGGGGGCGGCTGAAAAAATCCCCGTATTCTTCGCCGCGAATTACTCGCTCGGGATCGCCGCGCTGATCCGCGCGGCAAAGGCGATCGCCGCCCTTTATCCCGACGCGGATATTGAGATCATCGAAAAGCATCACAACCGCAAACTCGACGCGCCGAGCGGCACCGCGCTCGCGATCGCCCGCGCGATCTCCTCGGTACGCGAGGGAGAAACGGCATTCCTTTTCGGACGCGGAGGGCAGGTCAAACGGCAGAAAAACGAGATCGGCATTCACGCCGTCCGGCTCGGAAACATCGTCGGAGAGCACGAGGTTTTGATCGGCACAGACAACGAGACCATCACGCTCAAACACGAGGCGCACAGCCGCGCGCTGTTCGCCGACGGGGCGCTCGCCGCCGCGCGCTTCCTCGTTACGCGGAAGCCGGGGCTTTACTCGATGACCGACCTTGTGGAGAACTGAGATGAGCGAAACGCTTCATTTTACCAAAATGCACGGAGCGGGCAACGATTACATTTACTTCAACTGCCTGGACTCCGAACTTGCCGACCCCGCCGGGGTCGCCGTCGCCCTCTCCCCCCGCCGCCACGCGGTGGGCGCCGACGGGATCGTTATGATCTGCAAATCCTCGGTCGCCGACGCGAAGATGCGGATGTTCAACGCCGACGGGAGCGAGGGCAAAATGTGCGGGAACGCAATCCGCTGCGTCGCGCGCTATCTCTCGGAGCGGGTCGGCGGGGTCGGCGACGAGCTGACGGTCGAAACGCTCTCCGGGATCAAGCGGCTGACAATCAACCGCGACGAAAAGGGCGCCTTCCTCTCGGTCTCGGTCGAGATGGGACGCGCGATCCTCGACGGGCGGCATATCCCGGTCGACGCCGACGGACTGATCCGCGACTACCCGCTGACGGTCGGGCGCAAGACGTGGGATATTACCGCCGTTTCGATGGGAAACCCCCACGCCGTGACCTTCGTTTCGGATACCGGGCGGCTGAATCTTGAAAGAATCGGCCCCCTGTTTGAAAACCATCCCTTCTTCCCGGATCGGGTGAACACCGAGTTCGTGAAACCGATCTCGGAAAACGAGATCGAGATGCGGGTCTGGGAGCGCGGGAGCGGCGAGACCTTCGCCTGCGGGACCGGGGCTTGCGCCGCGGTCGTCGCCTCCTGCATCACGGGGCGCTGTCCCTTCGACGTCCCGGTCACGGTGCGTCTCCTCGGCGGGACGCTTTCAATCCTCTGCCGTTCCGACTTCACGGTACAGATGACGGGGGGAGCGGAATTCGTCTTTGACGGCGCCTGCGTATATTGAGTTAAGAATTCTTATCTGCAAGAAAGGCGATCCCGAAGGGGATCGGGGACTCTTATGAACGTTCAGTTGAATGAAAATTTTGCGCGGATCAAGCCGTCCTACCTCTTCTCCGACGTAGCGAAGCGGGTGCGGGAGTATTCCGCCGCGCACCCGGAAAAGAAGATCCTGCGGCTCGGGATCGGGGACGTGACGCTCCCGCTCGCGCCGACTGTGATCCGGGCGATGCACAAGGCGACCGACGAGATGGCGGACGCCGCGACCTTCCGCGGGTACGCGCCCGAATACGGGTACGATTTTCTGCGTGAGGCGGTCGCGCGGCACTACGCCTCGTTCGGCGTGACGGTCTCCCCCGACGACGTTTTCATCTCGGACGGAGCGAAGAGCGATCTCGGCAACTTCGTCGATCTGTTCGGCGACGTGCCGGTGCTGGTCCCCGATCCCGTCTATCCCGTCTACGTCGACTCCAACCTGATGGCGGGTCGGAACGTCGAATTCGTCGAGGGGAACGAGAAAAACGGGTTTCTGCCGACGCCCGCGGGGCTGTCCGATACGCCGCGGCTGATCTACCTCTGCTCGCCGAACAACCCGACCGGCGCCGTTTATTCCGCCGCGGGGCTCGCCGAATGGGTGAAGTTCGCGCTCCGCACCGGGTCGCTGATCCTCTTCGACTCGGCTTACGAGGCGTTCGTCTCGGACGGATCGCCGAAGAGTATTTTTGCCGTCAAGGGCGCCGAGAAGTGCGCCGTGGAGTTCTGCTCGCTCTCGAAGACCGCGGGCTTTACCGGGACGCGCTGCGGCTGGACGGTCGTGCCGGCGACGCTCGGAGACGGGAAACTCGCCCCGAAACCGATGTGGGAGAGACGGCAGGCGACCAAGTTCAACGGCGTTCCCTACGTCGTACAGCGCGCCGCCGAAGCCGCGCTCTCGGACGAGGGGATGGCGGAATGTATGGCGAATATCGCGTACTACAAGGAGAACGCCGCGCTGATCGCCGCGCTTCTTGAAAAGAAGGGAATCCCCTTTACCGGCGGGCTTTCGTCCCCCTACCTGTGGCTGAAATGTCCCGGCGGGATGGGCTCGTGGGAGTTCTTCGACTATCTGCTTTCAAAGGCGCAGGTGGTCGGCACGCCCGGCGCCGGATTCGGCGGCGCGGGCGAAGGGTATTTCCGGCTGACGGCGTTCGGGTCGCGCGAAGTAACGAGAGAGGCGGTACAACGACTTGACAAACTGCTCTGAGAAAACCATCCTGCACGATAACGTAACGGTCGGGGAGAACGGGACGCTCCGCTTCGCGGGGGTGGATACCGCGGCGATGGCGAAAAAGTACGGCACGCCGCTCTATCTGATGGACGCCGACCTGATCCGTACGCGCGTCGCGCTCTACCAAAACGAAATGAAAGCCGCCTTCGGCGGCGAGTCTCGTCCGCTCTTCGCGGGTAAGGCGTTCTGCACGAAGGCGATCTATCGGATCATGGCGGAGTGCGGGATGTCGGTGGATCTGGTGTCCCCGGGGGAGCTTTTCACGGCGAGATCGGCGGGGTTTCCGATGGAACGCGCCTTTTTCCACGGGAACAACAAGACCGACGCCGATATTGCGACAGCGCTTGACTCCGGCGTCGGGTGCTTCGTCTCGGACAGCCGGGAGGAACTGCTTGCCCTCGATCGGATCGCGGGCGAGCGCGGCGTTTGCCAGAAGATCCTGCTCCGCGTGACGCCGGGGATCGACCCGCACACCTTCGCCGCCGTGACGACGGGCAAGGTGGACTCGAAGTTCGGTTCGCCCATCGCGACCGGGGCGGCGCTGGATCTTACGAAACTCGCGCTCTCGCTCCCTCATATCAATCTCGTCGGGTTCCATTGCCATATCGGGTCGCAGATCTTCGACGTTCTGCCCTTCGTCGACGCCGCCGACGTGATGCTCCGCTTCACTGCCGCGGTGCGCGACGCGACGGGGTTCGTCGCCGGGGTGCTGAACCTCGGGGGCGGGTTCGGTGTGCGCTACACCGAGAGTGATCCGGAGTTCGATTACGCCGCCGCGATCCATACGCTTGCCGCCGCGGTCAAGCGCGACGCCGAGGCGCTGGGGCTGCCCCTGCCGACGGTTCTGATGGAGCCGGGGCGGAGCATCGTCGCCGACGCCGGGATGACGCTCTATACCGTTGGGACGGTGAAGGAGATCCCCGGCTTCCGTACCTACGTTTCGGTCGACGGCGGGATGCCGGACAATCCGCGCTACGCCCTCTACCGCTCGGTCTATACCGTCGTGAACGCCACCCACGCCGACAGGGCGCCCGATCGCGCCGTCACCGTCGCGGGACGCTGCTGTGAGAGCGGGGACCTTATCGCCGAGGGCGCGCGCGTCGCCACCCCCGAGCGCGGCGACCTCGTCGCGGTGCTGGTCACCGGGGCGTATAACTACTCGATGGCGTCCAACTATAACCGTATTCCCCGCCCCCCGGTCGTCTTTCTCTCGAAAGGAAAGGACGCGCTCGCCGTGAGACGGGAAAGTTACGAGGATCTGGTAAGGAACGATCTGTAAGGACGAGGGGACGAGGAGTAGGAGTACGCGCGCTTTCTTTCGGAGAAAGCGCGGCAAAGAACTTCAATATGGGATATTGAAGAGCAAAACGCCGTTGCGACGGCGTTTTGCGGTTTCATAAACGAAGCTACGTCGTTCACTCTGCCTTTGGTATATTAACACGCCGCGCAATGCAAAACCGAACCCCGACGAATCGTCGGGGTTCGGTTGTTTTTTTGGCATAGATCTCTACGGAGTGTCGGTCAGAAGAGAGACGAAGGTCACATAGAGGCGGCGCTTCTCTTTACGGTTCTTATTTCCGGTACCAGTAGTAACCTGAATGAAGTGTATTCATAAGGAACGTGTTGTTGGAGGCGTTGGAAACATCAACACTATCACCGCTGCTTGCGCCTTGCGTCAGCGTTACGTACCAACCGGACGTGTTTTGGAACGTGACCGAGGTCAGACCGGAGCAGCCGGAGAACACATAGTTTCCAATGCTCGCGACGCTGTCGGGGATCGTGATTGAGGTCAGTCCGGAGCAGTTGTAGAACGCCCGCTCTCCGATGCTTGTGACGCCGTTGCCGAGGGCGATCGAGGTCAGACCAGTGCAGCCGTCGAACGCATAGTTCCCAATGTTCGTGACGCTGTCGGGAATGGCGATTGAAGTTAGCCCGGTGCAGTCGCGAAACGCAGAGTTTCCGATGCTTGTGACGCCGTTGCCGATCGTGACCGAGGTCAGCCCTGCGCAGTGGGAGAACGCTTCGCTTCCGATGTTCGTGACGCTGTCGGGGATGGTGATGGAGGTCAGACCCGAGCAGCCCCAGAACGCACCCCATTCGATGCTCGTGACGCCGCTACCGATCGTGACCGCGGTCAGACCGGTGCAACCACGGAACGCGCCCGAATCGATGATCGTGACATTGTTGCCGATGGTAATAGAGGTCAACATCGAGCAGTGATAGAACGCGTCACGAAGGATATTTCCGCCCGTGATTGTGACTAACCGCAGAGAGGAAGGAATATAGTATGTACTTGGTTTGGAACTATAATTCGATATTGCCACGCCACCGGTATAACTGCTGGTTCCGAAGATATAGCCAAATGGGTATGGGGAGTTTATGCAATCTCCAACGAATGGGATCGTGATGCTGACAAGTTTTCTGCAACCACGGAACGCGCCCGCACCGATGCTCGTTACACTATTACCGATCTCAACCGAAGTCAGGGCGGAGCAATTCGCGAACGCACTTTCGGGAATGGATGTTCCACTTGTAATCACGACGGTTTGCAGGACGGTTTTCGGGATGAAAGGGATTGCAGTGGTCGGAATTGAAACGTCGGTCAGTGCAGAACAACCTGTAAATGCGTTGTTTCCGACACTTACAACATTTCCGGGGATAGTGATTGATGTCAAATCGGAGAAGCCGTAGAATGCATATTGATAAATGGCATACTTTTTGCCGTTGTAATCATCCGGCAAGGTCAGTTTGGTATTGATTCCGAGATAGGCAACGAGGAAGACGTCAGTTCCATCGTCGTAGAAAAGATAATCGCCGATACGGTGCAGATAACTTTCACTGTTTGTATAAACATGCCTGGCAAAATATCCGACATACCCATTCTCAGAACCATTTTCGGTGATATTCAACGAAGATAGATCGTGAACTTCAATTAGTTTGAAGCAGCAAGAAAACGCATTATCCCCAATGCTTGTGACGCTGTCGGGGATGGTGATTGAGATAAGCCCGGAGCAGTTTTGGAACGCATAACCTTCAATGCTTGTGACGCTGTCGGGGATGGTGACCGAAGTCAGCCCGGAGCAATCCTCGAACGCATATTCTCCGATGCTCGTGACGCCGTCGGGGATGGTGACCGAGGTCAGTTTGGAGCAGTTGTAAAAAGCGCCGTAGAGAATGTTTCCGCCCGTGACGGTGACCGATCGCAGGGAGGCGGGGATATAGTAGGTGGTATAGGTCGTGGAACTCGTGCTACTACCATAATAATACTGCGTTGTTGCCGTCCCGCCGGTATAGCTGCTCGTTCCGAAAATGTAGCCGAACGGGTATTGGTAGGTATCCGACGCCGTCTTATCCGCTTCCGCACCCACGAACGGAACCGTAATGCTCCGCAACTTGGAGCAACCGGAAAAGGCGGCGTAGCCGATGCTCGTAACGCTGTCGGGGATCGTGACCGAGGTCAGTTCGGAGCAGTTGCGGAATGCATATTGATAAATGACATAGTTTTTGCCGTTGTAATTATCCGGCAGGGTCAGGTCGGTATCGGTTCCGAGATAGGCGACAAGCAAGACTTCGTTTCCGTCGTCGTAGAAGAGATAGTCGCCGACGTGTTGCAGGGCACTCTCTCCGTCGGAATAGACGTGCTTGGCGTTCCACCCGACGTACCCATATTCGAACCCCCCTGCTGTGATATTTAACGCAGAGAGATTGCGGACTTCGATCAGTTGTGAGCAACGCACGAACGCATACTCTCCGATGCTTGTGACGCTGTTTGGGATGGTGACCGAGGTCAGGGAGTAGCAATCCTCGAACGCCCCGTCTCCGATGCTGGTGACGCCGTTCCAGATGGTGACCGAGGTCAGTCCGGAGCACCCGGAGAACGCAGATTGCCCGATGCTCGTGACGCTGTCGGGGATCGTGACCGAGGTCAGTTTGGAGCAGCCGGAGAACGCAGCGTATCCGATGCTCGTGACGCTGTTTGGGATGGTGACCGAGGTTAGACCGGAGCAGCTGTTGAACGCATAGTCTCCTATGCTAGTGACGCCGTCGGGGATTACAAGTTCTGTCACAAGTTCGTTGTTGATATAGAGTTTTTTCGCGAAGTACAAAGGATTAGCTATAAGACTAAATTTAATCCTACACCATCCGGCAACATCTCCTGTATAGTAGACCGAGGTTAGACCAGAACAGCCAAAGAACGCATAGTATCCGATGCTCGTGACGGTATCTGGAATGGTGATTGAGGTGAGATTCGTACAGTTGGAGAAGGCGTTTGCAGAAATCGACGTGATCTCAACGCCGTTCAGTGACGCGGGGATTTCAAGCTCCGTGACGTTCTGTTTGCAATAGTCAGAGACGCCGGTGATTGCGCCACTGTTGTCGACCGTGAGATAGCACTCCCAGCGCGCCGTGAGCGTCAGATCTCCATAGTGTCCAAGTAGGTTAGTGACTTTCGTTCCGTCCGCGTCATACCAACCGAGAAAGATACCGTATTCCCACGTCGGGTCGAGCAATTCAACGTCGTCCTCAATCGTATAGGTTGCGGGGTTTTTCTGTGCATTTGTCCCTCCGTTCAGGATATAGGTAATTGGATACCCGGCGGGCGTCCACTGTGCCGTGACCGTCAGATTCCGTTCCACCGCGGCGCAACCCGAGACGTCGTCCCAACTCAGTGCGTAGCCGGCAAGGGCAAACGTCGGGATCGCGGCGGGATTGCCGTAGCGAACCGTCTGCGTCGCAGTTCCCTCGGTCAGCGTTCCGCCGTTTCCGTCAAAGGTGACGGTGTAGGTATCGCGGGTATAGTAGAGTTTCAGAACGAGCGAGCCGTCGGGGGCGATCGTTCCGGTTTTTTTGCTTCCCGACGGGGTATAGGTAAAGTGCGGAAAAACCTTTTGCTCCGCCGTAACGGAGGAAGCGGTCGTCCCGGTTTTCTTCTCGGTCGTCGTCTTATCGTAGCCCGTTCCCGCCGCGTTTTGCAGATAGTATTCGACGGTAAAGGCGGTATCGGTATTGGGCGTCCACTGCGCCGTGATCGTCAGATCGTTTTTGACGGGGCGCGAGAAATCGTAATTCCAATTGGCAAACGTATAACCGGTACGGGTGGTCGTCGGGGACGTTGCAAAACCGTCCTCCTCTACCTTCTGCGCCGTGACGGCGGATCCGCCGTTGGTTGCAAACGAAACGGTATAGATCGGTCTGCGCCGGATCGTCACGGTATAGAGCGAGATGCCCTCGCCGTTTTCGGACGTGACGAGGATATAGAAGGTATTGTCGCCCACGTTCAGCGGAACGGTCTTTGACGGAATGCTGTTGATCCCTTGCATATCCGTGCAGACTTGCCAAGTCGCTTTTGGGCTGACTGTTATCTGGTCAAGAAAGGAGATTGATTCCGTCGCATTGGGAACCGTTAGAGAAAGAGTGGTTCCATCCATCTGGAACGACGGCGCGCTTACGACCTTAGCCTTAGACGGGTCTTGCTTCGTCTCGTCATCGCTCTTCCATTTCGCATAAATGTTCATATCCGATGAAAGAGGCGCATCGAGCAGAGAATTGGCGGTAAAGGGTCGGCTCCATTCGCCCTCGTCCCAATACCAACCGTCGAACTCGTCGCCCGCCTTGGTCGGGTTTTCTGGCATCGTGATAGATTCCCGCCCCGCCGTGTCAACGGTGGCGTAAACCTTGCCGTCCACGACAAAATTCAGTTTGAACTTGACGGTTCCCCCGCACGAGGCAAACGCCAGAATCACAAACAGGATCAGGAACGCAAGAGCAAGCAGGCGGTTTTTCATTTTTTCTCCTCTCGGTCGGCATTTATCGAATGCCATTATATAGAAATCCAATATAAGTATATAATAATGTCTTTCTAATGTCAATACGTTTTTATTATGAAACGAATAGCCATACCGCCCGACGAACGTCGGGCGGTATGGCATATTACGAACAAAGAGAGCGAAATATCATACGAAGCGCCACGGCGCTCCGTATATCATTGCGCCAACATCGCGCGGGCTTTTGTGATGCTGTTCTTCATTTTCTCCGGTGCGAGAGTACCGTCGGGATTGAAGCAGGAACATTCGAGGGTGACGGCGCCGGGGTAGTTGATCTCGCGGAGAAGAGTGAGAAACGGGGCGAAGTCGATCTTCCCCTCCCCGAGGTGCAGGACGCGGAGATCGGAGAAGTCGCCGGGGACGCCGCCGTAGTCGTTCAGGTGAACGTGGGCGATCCGCTCGGCGAGGGCGCGGCGGGCGGGGGTCGCGATCTCGTTCATCTGTTGGTGGAACGCCGCCATTTTGGTGTCAAAGGTGAAGCGGGCGGCGGGATAACGGGCGGCGACCTCGGAAAGGCGCGAGAGCGGGTCGGCTTCGGCGCAGATCACGTTCTCGACGGTGAGCGTCAGGTCGTATTCGGCGGCGATCTCGTAGAGATCGGACAGGGCGTCGAGGTGACGCCCGAAGTTCCTGTCGGAGGGGAGCCCGTTCCAGAGGTGGAAGACGAGCAGACGCGAGCCGAGTTTCGCGGCGGCGCGGCAGTTCAGCCGGAAGAGGTCGCACGCGCGGCGGTATTCGTCGGGGTCGCCCGACGAGAAGCCCTCTCCGATCATCTTGTCGCAATGGAAGGCGGGAAAAGCGACGCCGACCGAGAGGAAGCGGTCGAGGATCGCGTCGAGTTCGGGAACCCACGCGCGGTAGTTCATAAACTCGAAGCCGTCGCAGTCGAAGTCGCGGCAGAACGAGAGGAAGCCGTCGGGGGAGACGTTGTTCCTTCTGCCGATGAAGGCGCCGGACGAAACGTAGATGGGGCGGGTCATAGCGTCTCCTTTCAGTCCTTGATCTCGCCGTGCGAAAACAGCACGCCGCCGGGCGAGAGCGTCAGCAGTCCGTAGGTCGGCTCGCCCCGCGCGGGGGATGAGAGCGCGCCGGGATTGAAGAGCCAAAGCCCGTATTCGGGAAGGTACTCCTCGTAGGGTTCGTGGGTGTGTCCGAAGAGCGCGACGTCGGCGCCCTGCCGCTTCGCCGAAGCGATCAGCGCCCCGAGCCCGCCCTTCACGCCGTACTTGTGACCGTGGCAGAGAAGGATACGGTGCCCTTCGAGATCAAGGATCTCCTCGTCGGAAAGACCGCCGGAAAAGGGCCAATCGCAGTTGCCGCGCACCGCGACGGCGGCGGTCGAGGGGGGCAGGGTCGAGAAGACCCGGCACGCGCCGTTTACGCCGTCCCCGAGATAGAGGACGACTTCGGCGTCGGGATGCAGTTTGATCGCCCGCTCGATCCGGCGATCTTCGCCGTGGGCGTCGGATAGGATCAGGATCTTCATATTTTCTCCAAAATCGGAACGTTTCGCGCCCCATTCGCATAGAATAAAACGAAAAAACGAACGGAGGGCTGATGATGAAACTGGATCGGGAAACGATTGCAAAACTCGCGACGGCGGACGACGCCGCGCTCTGGCAGACCGTGCGACGGATCGCCGGGGAAAAGGGGTTCCGCCTGCCCGAAGCGACCCCGCCGCACGAAACGATGGATCGCCTGCGCGCGACCCTTTCGGGAAACGGGACGCTCTCGCTCGGCGAGGCGGTCCGGGTGATCGCGGAGTACCGCCGGGAGCATCCGAATGGATGAGGGGGTCGATCTTGCGGCGCTTGTCGGGGGGCTCTCGCCCCTGATCGATGCGGTGAAGAGCAATCCGGGATTTCTCTCGGGGGCGCTCTCGCTGCTCGGTCCGGGGACCGGGGAAAAGCGCGATCCTCCCCCGCCGCCCCCGCCGCACGGACGGGTGAGCGACCGACGGCGTTTGCTCGCCGCGCTCTCGCCCTATCTCTCGCCCGAACGGCAAAAGGCGCTGGCGACTGTGCTTCCCCTGCTCGAAGCGTGGGAGAGCGTCGCGCCGCTGATCGGCGGTCTTCACAAGCCGCCGGGAAAGGAATGAACCGATGTATCAGAAACCAGAACCCGCGATCCCGGAAGAGTATTCCGGAACGGCGCTCCGGAAGCCGCCCTTTCACGAGGAGTCCGAAAACTGTCCCCCTCCGCCGTGCGGAGGAGGACAGGAAGAGTTGCTTTTGCTCGTGCTTCTTCTGCTCGTTATGGGGGAGCGGGAGGAGAACGATCTTCCCCTCGCGCTGATTATCGGGGCGCTTCTGCTCCTCGGACGCGAGCGGGGCGGACGGTTTTTTTAACCGTCAGAAGAAACTGATCTGGTTGGTCTCGGTCAGATTGTCGAGGACTCCGGCAGACCTGAGAACGTCGATCACGGCGCGGGAGAGTCCCGCGCGCTGGCGCAAATCCTCGACCGACCAGATCTCGCCCGCGTTCCGCGCCTCGACGATCTTCTGCGCCGCGGTGTCGCCGACGCCCGACAGCGCGTTGAAGGGCATCCGGATCATCCCGTTTTCGGGCAGGAAGCAGGCGGCGTCCGACGTTTTGAGATCGGGGGGCAGGAAGCGGATCCCGCGCGCCAAGCACTCGCCGACGAGTTGCAGGGTGGTGACCGTTTCCTGCTCTTTCTGGGTGGCGTCCTGCTTCTTCGACAGTTCGGAGATCGTTCCGAAGACGGCGCTCTTCCCCTTCATCACGACCGCGGCGTCGAATCCGCCCGGCGCGACCGAAAGGAACGCGGCGTAGAACTCCATCGGGTAATGGATCTTGTACCACCCGAGACGGATGGCGGACATCACGTAGGCGGCGGCGTGCGCCTTCGGGAACATATACTTGATCTTCTTGCACGATCCGATATACCAATCGGGGACGCCGTGCTCGCGCATCTCGGTCTCCCACTCGGGTTTGAGCCCCTTCCCTTTCCGCACCGCCTCCATGATCTTGAAGGCGTCGGCGTTCGGAAGTCCGTAGCGGATCAGGTCGAGCATAATGCCGTCGCGCGTCCCGATGACCTTCGAGATGTCGCAGACGCCCGCCTTGATGAGATCCTGCGCGTTGCCGAGCCACACGTCGGTGCCGTGGGTCAGACCCGAGATCTGCAACAGATCGGCGAAGTTTTTCGGCTTCGCGTCCATCAGCACCCCCTGGATGAAGTGGGTCCCCATTTCGGGAAGACCGTAGGTGCCGAGTTGGCACCCCCCGTTCTCCTCGGCGGTGATCCCGAGGGGTTTCGTGCTTTCAAAGAGCTGATAGACCGCCGGGTCGTTCATTTTGACGTCGAGAACGCTGGTGTTCGTGTAGCGTTCGAGCATCTTGTATTTGGTCGGGATATCGTGTCCGAGTTCGTCGAGTTTCAGAATCGTGTCGTGCAGATACGAGAACTGGAAGTGGGTGGTCTTGATGTCCGAGTTGGGGTCGTCCGCCGGGTGCTGGATCGGGGTGAAGTCCGAGACGTCGTACTCCTTCGGCACGACGATGATCCCGCCGGGGTGCTGACCCGTCGTGCGCTTGATCCCGCAGCAGCCCGTGACCAGCCGCTCGACCTCGGCGCGCGGCAGGGTGATCTGCTTCTCTTCAAGGTATTTCATCACGTAGCCGAACGCCGTTTTCGAGGCGAGGGTGCCGATGGTGCCGGCGCGGTAGACGTTCCCCTCCCCGAAGAGTTGTTCGGTGAACTTATGTACCTTGCCCTGCACGTCGCCCGAGAAGTTCAGGTCGATATCGGGGGACTTGTCGCCGTGGAAACCGAGGAAGGTCTCGAAGGGGATGTCGTGTCCGTCCGAGATCAGGAGCGTTCCGCACTCGGGACAGTTCTTGTCGGGCAGATCGAAGCCGGAACCCACCGAACCGTCGGTGAAGAATTCGGTGTGGCGGCATTTCGGGCAACGGTAGTGCGGCGGGAGCGGATTGACCTCCGAGATCCCCGCCATACTCGCGACGAGCGACGAACCGACCGAACCGCGCGAGCCGACGAGGTACCCGAGACTCTCGCTGTACGAGACGAGTTTTTTCGCGATCATATAGAGGACGGCGAACCCGTGCTCGATGATCGAGGACAGTTCCTTTGCAAGCCGGGCGGAAACGATCTTGGGCACGGGGTCGCCGTACCAGTCCTTCGCCCTCTCCCAGCAGAGACGCTGCAATTCCTCCTCCGAACCGGGGATGGACGGCGGGTAGGTTCCCTCCGGGATCGGGCGGATCTCCTCGATCTGATCGGCTATCGCGTTCGGGTTGGTGATCACGACCTCGCGGGCAAGATCCTCCCCGAGATAGGAAAACTCCGACAGCATCTCGCTCGTGGTGCGGTAGTAAAGCCGCGTGTCGCGGTCTCCGTCCTGAAACTTCATCCCTTTGAGCAGGATCTTGCGGAAGATCTCGTCCTCGGGGTTTAAGAAGTGCGCGTCGCAGGTGGCGACGCAGGGTTTCCCCTGCTTTTTCGCCAATTCCACGATCTTCCGGTTCAGTTCCATCAGCGCCTCGTCGTCCTTGACCTTCCCCTCCGCGATAAGGAACCGGTTGTTGGAGAGCGGCTGGATCTCGAAGTAGTCGTAGAACGAGGCGATCTCGTCGAGCGGTTCGCCCGTGACCCCGTTCAGAACGGCGCGATAAACCTCGCCCGACTCGCACGCCGAGCCGATCATCAAGCCCTCGCGGTGGCGCTCGATCAAGCTCTTCGGCATCCGGGGATAGCGTTTGTAGTAATCGAGATAACTCGCGGTGATCAGTTTGTAGAGGTTCTTCAACCCCGCCCGGTTCTTCGCGAAAACGACCATATGATAGGTCGGGAGCCGCAGGGGGTCGGCGCGCTCGCTCATCGCGGCGTTCATTTCCTCGAAGTTGCGGATCCCCTCCTCGCGGAGGCGGTCGCACATCACGAAAAAGATCCGCGCCAGCATCTCGGCGTCGTCGACGGCGCGGTGATGGTTGAAGTCGCCGAGTTTGTAGTGCTCGGCGATCACGTCGAGTTTGTGCTTTTTCAGTTCGGGGTTGACGTAGCGCGAGAGCGCGACGGTGTCAAGATACGTATTCGGGAAGGGGACGTTCGCGTTCTGCGAAACGACCCGGAGAAACCCGACGTCGAAGTTCGCGTTGTGGGCGATCAGCACCCGGTCGCCGGCAAATTCGAGAAAGCGTTTCAGCGCCTCCTCCGGGGTCGGGGCGCCCTTCACCATCTCGTCGGTGATCCCGGTCAACTCGGAGATCGCGGGCGGGATCGGCATCCCGGGGTCGACGAAGGTATCGAAGCGGTCGATGATCTCGCCCCCCCGGACGAGGACCGCGCCGATCTCGGTGATCCCGCAGGAGCGGTTGTCCAGCCCCGTCGTCTCGATGTCGAAAACAACCATCTCGTCCGAGAGCGAGGGGGACGCCGTCCCGTAGACGGCGCGCTCGGTGTCGTTGACGAAATAGCACTCGATCCCGTAGAGGATCTTGACGCTTGCCTTCTGCTTCTCCTTGGCGAGCATCAGTTCGGGGAAACTCTGCACGTTCCCGTGGTCGGTGACGGCGACGGCTTTATGCCCCCACCGCTCCGCCGTGGCGACCAGTTCGTCCGGACGGATCAGGGCGTCCATTGCCGACATATTGGTATGCAGATGGAGTTCGACCCGCTTTTCGGCGGCGTCGTCGGAGCGCAGGATCGCCCCGATCTTCGCGACCGCCTTCGGCGAGAGGGTCAGTTCCTCCTCGTTCATCCGGTCGCGGAGCATCCGCCCCGAAACGGCGATCACCGTCCCGGGGGTGAGCGAATCGAGCCATCCCTTCTCGTCGGGGGAAACGGTTTTCTTTATCAGAAGCGAGGACGTGCCGTCCGAGAAACCGACCGTGTAGGTGATGCGGTCGCCCGTCCGGTTGGCGCGGTTGGCGTTCGAGAAGACCGTCCCGCAGACGAAGAGATCCGAGCGCGCGTCGTTGACCGTCGCCATCGGGGTCGGCGCGTCGATCCGTACGGGAAGCCCGAAGATCCACTCTGCCCCCTCGGTCTCGAAAACCGTCGTTCCGACGCGGAAACGCGAGCCGTTCTCGCGCGTGACGAACGCCTTTTCCCCGCCGGTGAGCGAGGTCTTTTTGGCGAGATTCTTTTTTCTTTCCTCTTCCTCGCGCGCCTTACGCTCCTCTTCCGCCCGCGCCAGGTTCTCGGCGAACAGTTCCTCCTGCATCGCGCGGTTTTCGGCGTCGTAGCGGGCGAGCCGTTCCGCCGTTCTCTCGGCGGCGTCCTCGCAGGAACGGATCACGACGCGGCGCGTCACGCCGTAGCGGCTGGCAAGAATCCGTTCGAGGAGATCCGACGTCTTCGCGTCGTTGACCAGATCCACGCCGGGGGCAAGGAACGGGAGTTCACAGACCACGGTCTCGCCGTCGTCGGAATACGAGGCGTCGTAGAAAAAGCCGGGCGTGACCGCGCCGATCCGGGTCGCCTCGTCGGCGACCTCGTGCATACAGAGATCCGCGCGGAAGCATTCGGGCGGCATATGCGGAAAGATGCGGAAAGACGCCGCGTCGTAGAGTTCGGAGAGTTCCCGTTCGATCGAATGGAGAAGCCCGACGTCGACCCGTTCGTCGAAGTGCAGATCGACCTCGACCCGCAGGGGGTCGCGTTTGTAGCGCATTCCGATCCACTCGGACGACGCGAGAAGATCCCGCCGCGCGGGCGACGGGTTGTATTTCTGAAATTTCTTTAAGAAGGTCGTTCGTTCGTTCTGTTGCTGATCCATTGTGTCCTCTTACGTCGGGTCGGTTTTTTCGATTTCGTCGAGCAGTACTCCGACGATCCTGTCGGCGGGATATTTCGCGACCGTCTCTCCGTGCCGGAAGAGCAGCGCCTCGCCGTCGCCGCCGGCGATCCCGAGGTCGGCTTCGCGCGCCTCGCCCGGTCCGTTGACGGCGCAGCCCATAAAGGCGACTTTCAGTTTTTTGCCCCGGAGTCCCCGCGCGTCGAGCCCCTTTTCAAACTCGGAAAGCAGTGGGATCAGGTCGATCTTCGTCCGTCCGCAGGTGGGACAGGAGATCACGTCGATCCCCGCCGTCGGATCGAGTCCGAGGGCGGACAGGATCTCGCGCGCCGCCGCGACCTCCTCGACGGGGTCGGCGGTGAGCGACACGCGCACCGTGTCGCCGATCCCCTCGGAGAGAAGCGTTCCGATCCCGATCGCGCCCTTGACCGTCCCGCGTTTCAGTCCGCCCGCCTCGGTCACGCCGAGATGGAGCGGATAGGCCGTTTTTTCGGCCAAGATGCGGTTGGCTTCGATCATCGTTCCGACGTCGGAGGACTTGACCGATATGACGGTGTCGTAAAAATCGAGCGATTCGAGGATCGCGGCGTGTCCGAGCGCGCTTTCGGCGATCGCCTCGGGGGTCGGGGCGCCGTATTTTGCGAGCAGCGGTCGTTCGAGGGAGCCGCCGTTGACCCCGATGCGGATCGGCACCCCCGCCGAGCGGCAGGCGCGTACGACGGCGGCGACGTTGTCGCGCGAACCGACGTTGCCGGGGTTGATGCGGATCTTGTCCGCGCCTGCGGCGACGGCTTCAAGCGCGATCTTGTAGTCGAAGTGGATATCGGCGACGAGCGGGACCTCGATCCCGGATTCTTTCAGATACGAAAAAATCCCCGCCGCGCCCTTGTCCGGCACGGCGAGACGGATCACGTCGCACCCAGCAGATGCGAGCGCCCGCACCTGAGAAAGCGTCGCCCTCCGGTCGCGGGGATCGGTATTGGTCATCGATTGTACCGAGATCGGGGCGTTTCCCCCGACCGTCAGCCGTCCGACCCGGACGGCGTTCGACTTGCGGCGTGCGGTCATCGCGTTATCCTTTCGTTTCCCCCGTCAAAAGAAGGCGAGGACGTCCTTTACGGTTATGAAAAGCAGAAATCCGAAGAAAATGATCGCGCCGGCGGCGTCGATCGCCCCGGTCACCTTGCCGGGTAAGCGGCGGCGCGAGATCATCTCGATCACGGTATAGGCGAGGTGTCCCCCGTCGAGGGGCGGGATCGGCAGCAGATTGAAAATGCCGAGGTTCATCGAAATGATGAGCGTCAGGTAGAGCAGGGTCGCCCCGCCCGAACGCGCCGCCTCGGTGATCGCGCCCGCCGTACCGACAGGTCCAGAGACCGCGCTGATCGAGTAGCGCCCCGTCACGACGTCGTAAAGCGACTCCCAGATCATCTCGACGACGTAGGTCGATTTCCAGAAGGTCTGTCCGATCACCGTGCCGAAGGTCTTTTTCACCGCGAAGACCTTGAAGTCCGCCGCGCCGAGCGTAACGCCCTGCTCGTTCACGGTCGGGAAGGTCACGAAGAGATGTTCCTTTTCGCCGTTCTCGTGTTTCACCAAGAGGTCGAGCGGTTCGCCGCGGTAGCCCTCGCGCATGATCTGGTAGTAGAGCTGATCCGAGATCCGTACCTTGTGCCCGTTGACCGAGAGAACGGTATCGTTGACTTTCAAAGCGGCGGACGAGGTGATCTCGTTGCCGTCGGCGTCGGTCGCGGGATCCGAAAACTCGGCGATCTGCGTCCCGCCGACCCGGATGATGAGCGTCAGAACCAGCGTCAGGACGAAGGCGAGCAGAATATTCATCGTCGCGCCCGCCGCGTGGACGATCAGCCGTTGCCAGCCGGGACGCGAGATCAGGGCGTTTCCGTAGTTGATGACGTAATCCTCGTCGCCGGGCTTGGGCGGTTCCTTCGCCGTCTCCGGCTCGTGCGGCACCGCCTCGCGGGCGAAGGGGTTCCCGGATTTGTCCTCTTCTCCCTCGTCGAGTTCCCCGCGCATCGAAACGAACCCGCCGAAAGGAAGCAGGCGGATCGAGTAGCGGATGCCGGTCTTCTTCGATTTTTTCGACAGTACCTTCGGTCCCATTCCGATCGCGAACTCGGTGATCTCGACCCGGAAGATCCGGGCGGCGACGTAGTGCCCGAACTCGTGGATCATAATGAGGAGACCGAAGATCAGGATGGCGAGCAGGATATAGAGAACCATATCGTTTCCTTTCTTTTCCGGTCAGAGGAGCGACGCGGCGATCCCGCGCGCCTCGCGGTCGGCGTCGATCAACTCTTCGACGGTTTTCGCCGTGCGCCGCCCGGACAGTTTTTCGACCGTTTCGGTAACGGTCCGGAAAATCGAGGTGAAGCCGATCTTCTCCGACAGGAACGCCGCGACGGCGACCTCGTTCGCCGCGTTGAGCACGGCGGGAACGCCGCCCCCGAGCGAGATCGCGCGGTAGGCGAGCGGGAGAAGCGGGAAGGCGTCGGGATCCGGGGGACAGAAGTGAAAAGACCCGACGGAAAACAGGTCGAGTCCCGGCGTCAGCCCGGGGAGCCGCGCGGGATAGGTCAGGGCGTACTGGACGCAAAGACGCATATCGGGCGTCGAAAGTTGGGCGACGACGGCAGAATCAATATATTCCACGGCGGAGTGGATTATACTCTCGGGATGAACGACGACGCGGATCGCGTCGGGCGACACGTCGAACAGATGCGCCGCCTCGATCACCTCGAACCCCTTGTTCATCATCGTGGCGGAGTCGACCGTGATCTTCGCCCCCATCTTCCAGGTGGGGTGCGCGAGGGCGTCGCGGAGCGTCACGGTTTCAAGTTCTTCCCGCGTTTTTCCGCGGAAGGGACCGCCCGACGCGGTGAGGATGATCGAACGCACCTCGCCCGCCCGTCCGGCGTGCAGGCATTGAAAGATCGCGCTGTGCTCGCTGTCGACCGGGATGATCTCGCAGCCGGATTTTTTCGCCTCGGCTTTGACGACCTCACCCGCGACGACGAGCGACTCCTTGTTCGAGAGGGCGAGCCGCCGACCGAGCGAGACGCAGGCGAGGGTCGGGAGCAGTCCCGCCTCGCCCAGGATCGCGTTGACCGTGACGGGAGAGTCGACCTCGCGGATGGTTTCGAGCAAAGCGGATTCCCCCCCGCGAACGGTGATCCCGGTATCGCGGAGCCGCGCCGAAAGATCGCGGGCGGCGTCCCCGTCCGCCATCACGCAGACGCGGGGCGCAAAGCGGCGCGCAAGCGCCTCCATCCCCCGAACGTCGGTATTGGCGGAAAGAAGATCGACGGGGATCGCGTGCCGTTCGGCGACGTCAAGCGCCTGCCGTCCGACCGAGCCCGTCGCGCCGAGAACCGAGAGCGAGGCGGGCAGTCCCCCCTCGTATCCGTTCGGCGCCGTGCGTTCTCTCGTTTTCATCAAAAAGCGTCCTTTCCGGGGGATCCTTTACGAAAGAAAGGCGAAAACCCCGCCGATCTGCAAGAGAAGCCAAAGGAGGATCGAGGTCGGAAGCACCGAGTCGAAGCGATCCATCACGCCGCCGTGACCCGGAAAGATCTTTCCGTAATCCTTGATCCCGTGCTCGCGTTTGATGAGCGAGGCGATCAGGTCCCCGACCTGCGAGATCACGGCGACGAGCAGTCCCGCGACGGCGAGCATCGGGTAGTTGACGGTGAAGCCGTAGCCGAACTGCATCACAAGCCCGAACACGATATAGCCGACGACGCAGAAGACCGTTCCGCCGATCGAGCCCTCCACCGTCTTCTTGGGGCTGACCTCGGGGATCAGTTTATGACGCCCGAAGAAACGCCCGGTGAAGTAGGCGAAGGTGTCGGTCGTCCACGGTCCGATGAAGGCGAGAAGGCAGAGATATTTACCGAACGCGACCCCGTAGCGGATCGCCGACAGGGCGGCGAAGCCGACCGCGATATAGATCACGGTCATATAAAGCGCCGAGGCGTCGCCAAAGGCGAAGGTCCCCCGGCGGAAGACCGTGACCGCGATCACGAAGAGCAGGTAGACGAGCGCCGCCGCGAGCAGGATCTTCGCCCCGTACTGCCCCGCAGCGGAGTCCGAAAACGGGTAGAACCCGAACGGGAGTCCGAGGGCGATCAGGTACGCCGGGATCGAGAGGAGAAGATCGCGCCCCCGCCCGAACGCCCGGAACGTCTCGAACACCGCCACGCCGGCAAGGATCGCCCAGGCAATGGGATAGACGAGCGTTCCCGAGAAGAAGAGGATCAGGACGAGCAACGGGATCAGAACGCAGGCGGTTAAGATTCGTGTCAGCATAGCGTTCTCCTTTTCTTTGCAAAGACGGTTCAGACGCCGCCGAACCGACGGTGCCGGCGGGCGAAATCCGAAAGGATACGGTCAAGTTCGCGCTCGGTGAAATCGGGCCAGAGCGTGTCGGTAAAGAAATACTCGGCGTACGCCGACTCCCAGAGCAGGAAGTTGGACGTCCGGAAGTCGCCCCCGGTGCGGATCACGAGGTCGGGGTCGGGTCGCCCCGCCGTGTCGAGCGCCGCCGAGAGCGTCGCTTCGTCGCAGGGGAGTTTGCCCTCCTCCGAAAGGCGGTTGACGGCGCGGACGATCTCGTCGCGCCCGCCGTAGTTCAGGGCGATATTGACGCGGCTCGTTCTTCCCCGGCTGCCGGCTTCAAGTTTCTCCATCTTTTCGACGAGGGCGGGCGAGAGCCCGTCGCGCCGTCCGATGAAGACGATCTCGACGTCGCGGTCGGCGTAGCGCGTGAAGGTGTCGTCGATATACTTTTCGAGCAGTTCCATGATCTCGTCGATCTCGCGCTGCGGGCGGCGCCAGTTCTCGGTCGAGAAGGCGTAGACCGTCACGGTCGGGATGCCGCGGGCAAGGCAATGCTCGACGATCCTCTGAAAGGTCCTCGCCCCGGGGCGGTGACCCGCCTCGCGCGGAAGTCCCCGGCGCTTCGCCCATCTGCCGTTCCCGTCCATAATAAACGCAATATGGGAGACGGCGGGCGGCGCCGTCTCCACTTTTTTCGAGCGGAACAATCCGAACATATCAGAGCTCCATGATCTCCTTGTTTTTCAGTTCGGTGACCGAATCGACGAGTTTGATATACTTGTCGGTCAGATCCTGCACGAGTTTGTCGCTCTGCTTGACCTCGTCCTCGGTCATATCGCCGTCCTTTTTGAGCTGCTTGGTTTTGTCGTTGGCGTCGCGGCGGATGTTCCGCACGGCGACCTTCGCTCCCTCGCCCATCTTGGCGATCTGCTTGGTCATTTCGCGGCGGCGTTCCTCGGTGAGCGGCGGGAACGAGAGACGGATCACCTTTCCGTCGTTCTGCGGGTTGATGCCGAGATCCGAGGTCAGGATCGCCTTCTCGATCGCGCGGGAGATCGAGGGATCCCACGGCGTGATGGTCAGCGTGCGGGCGTCCGGAACGCTGACGGCGGCGACGCCGGTGATCGGCGTGGGGCTGCCGTAATAATCGACGCGGATGCGGCTCAGCACGTCCGGGGTCGCGCGACCCGCGCGCAGGACGGTCAGTTCGTTCCGGTAGGCGTCGACGGTCTTGTTCATCTTCTCTTCGAATTCTTTGGTATCGAGTTTCATTGCCTTTCCCTCTTTTCTATCGGTTTTCGGTCTGGTTTCAGTTGCCGTTCTTGGGGGTGACGATGGTGCCGAGGTGGTCGCCGACGATGGCGCGGAGGATGTTTTCGGGGTCGGACAGCCCGAAGACGAGGATCGGGATGTCGTGTTCCATACAGAACGCGGTGGCGGTGGCGTCGATGGCTTTCAGCCCGTGGGAGAGGATGTCGCCGCAGGTGATCTCCTCGATCTTCTCGGCTTTCGGGTCGAGGTTGGGATCGGCGGTGTAGATGCCGTCGATGTTCTTCGCCATCAGCATCACGTCGGCGCCGATCTCGGCGGCGCGGAGCGCCCCCGCCGTGTCGGTCGAGAAGAACGGAAGCCCGATCCCGCAGCCGAAGATGACGACGCGCTTCTCTTTCAGGTGGTGGATCGCGCGGTCGCGGCTGTACGGTTCGGCGTAGGGACGGAGTTCGGCGGCGGTCATCACCCGCGCGTCAAGTCCCGCGTGGCAGAAGGCGTCCTGCAAGGCGATGGCGTTGATCGCCGTCGCGAGCATCCCCATCGAATCGGCGCGAACGGGATCCATATCCTTTCCCTGCCTGCCGCGCCAGATGTTGCCGGCGCCGACGATCACCCCGATCTCAGCCCCGAGATCGAGACACCGCCGCACCACGTCGGCGAGTTTGGTGAGAAAGGCGTCGTCGTAGAGTTTTCCGCTCCCGGCGGAGAGCGCCTCGCCCGACAGTTTGAGGAGTACCCGTTTGTACCTGAGTTGTGTTTCCATACGCATCCTTCCCGGGGGCGGGAAGCGTCCGCCGCCCGTTGGTTTTCGATTTTTCTTCTTCTCTATTTTATCTTATTTTCACCCTTTTGTAAACCCCCTTTTTCGGTTTTTTCGTGCGCCTGTGCGCGTGTATATGAGAGCGGCGGAGGGGGGCGGTTGCGAGTTTTTCAGAAAAACAAAAAGAAAAGGCGGCACGGATCGTGCCGCCTTTTCGGTTATTTTGCGGGAGACGCGGATCAGTTGCCGCCGACCATCTTCGCGACTTCCGCCGCGAGATCGTCCTCTCTCTTCTCGATGCCCTCGCCCTTGTCGAAGCGGATGCATCCGGTCACCTTGATCGAGCCGCCGAACGCCTTCGCCGTCTGTTCGACGTACTTGGCGACGGTCAGCGAATCGTCCTTGACGTACGCCTGCTCCATCAGGCAGTTCGCCTCGTAGAACTTGCCGAGCCGCCCGGTGATGATGCCGTCGAGCACCTTCTGGGGCTTGCCCGCCATCTTGGGATCCTGCGCCATCTGCGCCGTCAGGATCTCGCGCTCGGAGGCGATGACCGACTCCGGAACGTCGCTCCGGTTGACGTAGGGGGTGACGTAAGCCGCCGCCTGCAACGCGATGTTCTTCGCGAATTCGGCAAAGCCGGCGTTATTTTTCGCGGCGTCGTCCGCCTCGAAACTGATGATGACGCCGGTGGCGCCCAGCCCGTGGATATAGGTGCTGACAAGCCCCTCGACGACGACGAAGCGGCGAACCGAAAGTTTCTCGCCCATCGTGAAGGTCTTTTCCTGCACTTCCTCCTCAACGGTCTTGCCGGAAGAGGTCTTGCAGGCAAGAAGAGCGGTCACGTCGGCGGGACGGTTGGCGATGATCGCGCCGAGCACGTCGCGCACGAAAGCGCGGAAGGTCTCGTTCTTCGCCACGAAGTCGGTCTCGGAGTTGACCTCGACCATCGCGGTCACGTTCCCCTCGGTCAGGATGTCGACCAGACCGTCGGCGGCGATGCGGCTCGCCTTCTTCGCGGTGGCAGCCATTCCCTTCTCACGGAGAACCTTGATCGCTTCCTCGAAATCGCCGTTGGCGGCGACGAGCGCGTTTTTGCAGTCCATCATACCGCAGCCGGTCTGCTTGCGCAGTTCGGCGACGTCTTTTGCATTGATAGTAGCCATCGTTTTACTCCTTTCGGTCGATCACTCGGCGTCGGTCGTTTCGGGCTCGTCCTCGGCGGCTTTCTCCTCCGCCTCGACGTCGACCGTCGCTTCGCCGCCCTTGCCCTCGATCACGGCGTCGGCAAGCGCGCCGGAAATGAGTTTCAGGGCGCGGATCGCGTCGTCGTTGCCGGGGATGATATAGTCGGCGTCGTCGGGATCGCAGTTGGTATCGACGATCGCGATGACCGGGATACCGAGTTTCTTCGCCTCTTTGACGGCGTTGGCTTCTTTACGGGTGTCGGCGATGAACACGGCGTCGGGAAGACGGTCCATATTCTTGATACCGCCGTAGATCTTTTCGAGATCGTCGATCTCCTTGACCTTCTTCGCCGCTTCCTTCTTGGGAAGGAGGTTGAAGGTTCCGTCCGCCTGCATCTTTTCGAGTTCGTTCAGACGACCGATCGAACGGCGGATGGTCTTGAAGTTGGTGAGCATACCGCCCGGCCACCGGACGTTGACGTAGTACATTCCGCACTTGATCGCCTCTTCGCGGATCGAGTCAGCCGCCTGTTTCTTCGTTCCGACGAAGAGCAGGGTGCCGCCCGCCTCGGAGAGGTAACGGACGTAGGTGTACGCCTCCTCGAACTTCTTGACGGTCTTTTGCAGGTCGATGATGTGGATGCCGTTTCTGGTGGTGAAGATGTACTCCGCCATCTTCGGGTTCCACTTCTTGGTCGGGTGACCGAAGTGGACTCCTGCTTCCAGGAGTTGCTTGATGGAAATGCCGAACATTGTGTTTTCCTCCTAAAAATAATGGTTTTCCGCCGCAAAAGGAACAAAGCGCCCACCGTCCGGGAGAAACGGGCGGCACCGGGCGATTCCCACCCTCTTGCGTGAGAATTCGTGCCGAGGCACATCGTCTATAATATCATACTATTTCCTTTTTCGCAAGTGATTTCATTGGTTTTTTGTTTCGTTCACAAAAAATTAACATTTTCGGTGCTTTTTCTTGTCTTTGCAGGGGGGCGGAAGCGGGAGACAGCCGTCGGCGTCGACCAGAATCACGTCCTCGCCGATCTTTTTGATCCGGCACCACGGGATCAGGGTCTGCTCGCGCTTGCCGAACCCGAAAAGTCCGGCGTCGCCCGAAACGACGAGCCCGGTGACGCGCCCGTCGCAGGGATCGAATTCGAGCGCGGTGACGCACCCGATGCGCCGCCCCTCCCCGACGTCGATCACGTCCTTCGTTTCAAAGTTTTCGGTGTTCATCATTCGGCTTTGTTCTCCTTTTTCCGTTCGAGTGGCGCGGCGTAGAGCGGGGCGCGGAAGAGGAGGGGGCGGAGCCGGTGCCATTCGGGGGCGAACGCCGCCGCGGGAAGCGGATTCTTCCCTTCCCCGCATTCGACGGTGAAGGAGGGAACGCCCATCCGTCCGACCGCCCAGTCCGTGAGCCCCCCGTACGACGCCGCGCCCGACGGTACGGCGGCGCGGTACCCGGTCATCGAAGCGAAGCGCGCGGCGACAGCCGCCTGATACGGGAGCGCCCTGCCTCCCGACGTAAAGTAAATCTCCCGCCCCTGCGTATGAAACGAGAGGATCATGGAGAGCGGGACCGAGCGGACGAAGCGGGCGAGCGCCGCCGTTTCGGGCTCGGACTCCGGGTACTCGCCGCTGTACCGCGTCGGAGAGCCGCCGAGGATGCCGAGGGAGGATTCGACCCCCTTATAGGCGCGAAACCCCGCGTCGTAGTTGTGATTCAGGTCGACCCCCCGCGCGTTTGCCTGCCACTCCGACGTATCGTCGCTCCCCCCGTTCATTTGGCGGATCCGCTCGGAGAGGAAGCCGGACGAAGAGAGACCGCGTTCGACGAGTTCGACCCCGTCGGGGTTCAGCGCGGGGACGATCCAGAGCGTGCGCACCGAGAGGAGAAAAGTCGGATTGATCCCCTCAACCGATCTGCCCGCCCGGTAGGCGGACAGGAACTCGGAGAGAAAGCGGAGCAAAAACGCCGCCGTCATCCCCTCGGCGCCGTGGTGCGCGCCGACGTAGAGAACGTGCGTTCCGCCCTCTCCGAGCCGGAGCAGCGGGATCTCGCGCCCGAGGAGCGAACGTCCGAGCAGGGAGCGGACGAGGAGCGGATATTCGTTTTCGAGTTCGTCGAGGAGGGCGGCGCGGGCGGCGGCGTCGGGACGGGGCGGGATCGATTGCATATCTGTTTCCCCTTTCGTCGTTTTTCCGTCCGAGTATATGCGGGGAGGGGGAAACAAATGAAGACGCTGCCGCGCTTGCCGAAAACGAAGGCGGCTTTGCCGCAAAAAAAGACGCCGACAGCCGACCGCACCTTTGGCGCGTCGTCGTTGCAAGCGTCTTTTCGGTTTTTCATCAGCCGTCGCAGGACGGCGTCTTCGTCAGCGAAGCGTCTTCATCAGCCGTCGCAGGACGGCGTCTTCATTACGCTTTTCCGACCGAGCCGAAGAGTTCCATCTTCTCCTTCACGGTCGCCTTGATCGCCTCGACGCCGGGCGCGAGAAGTTTGCGGGGGTCGAAGCCCTTGCCTTCCAGGTCCTTGCCCTCCTCGATATACTTACGAACGGCGGCGGCGAAGGTGAGCTGGCACTCGGTGTTGACGTTGATCTTCGCGACGCCGAGCGAGATGGCGCGGCGGATCATATCGGCGGGGATCCCGGTTCCGCCGTGGAGAACCAGCGGCATCTTCCCGGTCTTTTCCTGCACGGCGGCGAGCGTCTCGAAGGACAGTCCCTTCCAGTTGGCGGGGTACTTGCCGTGGATGTTTCCGATCCCGGCGGCGAGCATCGTCACGCCGAGATCGGCGATCTTCTTGCACTCGTCGGGGTCGGCGCACTCGCCCATCCCGATCACGCCGTCCTCTTCGCCGCCGATGGCGCCGACCTCGGCTTCGAGCGACATCCCCTTCTCGCGGCAGATCCGGACGAGTTCGGAGGTCTTCTCGACGTTCTCCTCGATCGGATAGTGCGAACCGTCGAACATAATGGAGGAAAAGCCGGCGTCAATGCACTTGAAGCATCCCTCGTAGGTCCCGTGATCGAGGTGAAGCGCGACCGGAACGGTGATCTTCAATTCGCGGATCATCGAGCTGACCATCGCGGCGACGGTGCCGAAGCCGCACATATATTTCCCCGCGCCCTCGGAGACGCCGAGAATGACGGGTGAGCGGAGTTCCTCCGCCGTTTGAAGGATCGCCTTCGTCCATTCGAGATTGTTGATGTTGAACTGACCGACGGCGTATTTGCCCGCCACCGCCTTTTCAAGCATTTCCTTTGCCGAAACCAGCATTTGCATTATCCTCCTGCGTAGTTGTGTTTTCATCTGTTATTGTACATCAGCGGGAAGGAAAAATCAAGGGGTTTTTCGCTTTTTCCCTTCGCTTTTCGCCCTCTTTTTCTCTTCTCTTGAAAAAGCGGCGACTTTCGCCGTTGCTCTTGACAGGCGCGAATGAAAAATATATAATATATACACAATAATGGGTGATTACGTTCTTTTTGCATTCTCCGGGAAACGCCCGGACGTCAGGAGGACTCGGGTTTGGATAGCATCGCGACCCTTTCCGCGCAATTTTCCCCGGTGATGAATTTCGCTCTGCAACAGAGCGGGATTCCCGTGATCCGGGAGATCAGAATCAAAAATCTGACCGGCAGAGCGCTGACCGGTCTTTCGGTGTCGGTAACCAGCGACCCCGCGATCTTCCGCGCCGCCTCCTTCCCCGTGGAGGAGGTCAGTCCGCGGATCGATTACGAGATCCTGTCGCCCGAATTGCAGATGTACGCCTCGACCCTCATCACCCTGACGGCGGCGCAGGACACCGTGATCCGCGTCTCGCTTCTCCTCGACGGGGAGACCGTCTCGGAGGTCGAGTCGACCGTCCGCCTTCTCGCCTACGACGAATGGGCGGGGGCGAAACTCTTTCCCGAAACGACCGGCGCGTTCGTGCAGCCGGGGCATCCCTATCTCTCCGACCTGATGAAAACCGCCGCGTCGAACCTGAAACGCCTGGCGAAGGAAAGTTCGTTCCCGGGGTACAAGAAAAAGGATCCCGGATCGGTCATGAAACAGATGGAGGCGATCTTCCTCGCCCTGCAAGAGGAAAAATTCCGGGTGAAGGAAACGACGGGCGGCTACGAGGAGCCGGGACAGAAGATCCGGCTTCCCGAAACGCTGAAAGTGAAGCGCGACTGCGCGACCCTCGACCTCGCTCTGCTCTTCGCCGCCTGCCTTGAATCGGCGGATCTGAACCCGATCGTCGTGTTCGAGAAACGCACCTGTTACGTCGGCGTGTGGCTGATCGACACCTTCTTCTCCGAGAGCATCCAGGACGACGCGACCCAACTGACCAAACGGACGGCGGAGGGGATCGAGGAACTCGCCTTCGTGTCGCTCTCCGGCTTCTCGGAAAAAACCGAATTCAAGAACGCGGTGGCGGCGGCGAACGCGCGCCTTTCGGACGAGGACCGTTTCTGGTTCGCGCTCGATCTCCGGCGCGTGCGCGCGGGCGGGATCCTGCCGATGCCGCTCCGTCGGCTCGACGCGAAGGGCAACCCGCTCTTCGATTTCGTTCCCTCGACGGCGAAACGCACGGGCGACGGCGACGATCCCACGGCGGCGAAACGCCCGGTGAAACGGGCGGGCAACGCCGAGATGACCCGCGAACAGCTCTGGCAGCGGAAACTGCTCGATCTGTCGCTTCGCAACACGTTGCTGAACTTCTCGTTCTACCGTTCCTCGGTGCAGATCCTCGTCAGTCAGAGCGAAGAACTCTTCGACCCTCTGACGCGCGACGATGCCGAATATTCGGTTTTGGGTCGCCCGAAGGAACCCGAGATCCCCGTCGGGGACGGAAAAGGGCTCATCAACCTGCGGCACGCCGCCGACCCGATCCAGAACTTCCTGCGTTCGGAGTTCCGGCAGAGACGGATCCATACGACGAACGACCCCGAGGAACTGTCCGGCACGCTGAACAACCTGTTCCGTACCGCGAAGACGGGGCTGGAAGAGAGCGGCGCGAACACGCTCTATCTCGCGTTCGGCTTCCTGCGCTGGTACGAGACCAACACGTCGCAGAAGCCGCACTTCGCCCCGCTCGTTCTGCTTCCCGTCGAGCTTGTCCGCGCCTCGGTGCGCAAGGACTTTTTGCTCCGGGCGCGTGAGGACGAGCCGCGCTTCAACATCACCCTGCTCGAAATGCTCCGCAACAACTACGGGGTCACGATCCCCGACGTCGATCCGCTCCCGCAGAACGAGAACGGAGACCGCAATCTGCGCGACGTGTTCTCGGCGGTGCGGAACGCGGTGATGAAGATGTCGCGTTGGGACGTGTCGGAGTCGGTCATCCTCTCCAACTTCTCGTTCGCGAACTTCATTATGTATAACGATCTGCGGCGCCGTTCCGCCGATCTCAAAGCCAACAAGGTCGTCTCTTCCCTGCTCTCGGGTCGGCTGAACTGGCGGGACACCGACGATTTCCTGCCCCCCGAAAAACTCGACGACACGGTCGATCCCGTCGACGTGGCGGCGCCCCTGCCCGCCGACTCCTCGCAGCTTTCCGCCGTCTGCGCCGCGGGCGAGGGCAAGAGTTTCGTCCTGCACGGTCCTCCGGGAACCGGAAAGTCGCAGACCATCACGAATATGATCACCAACGCCCTGTATCACGGGAAGTCGGTTCTTTTCATCGCGGAAAAGATGGCGGCGCTCTCGGTGGTGCAGAAGCGTCTCGAAGCCATCGGGATCGCCCCGTTCTGCCTTGAACTGCACTCGAACAAGGCGAAGAAAGCCGACGTGCTCGGGCAACTCGACCGCACCCTGCAATCGGCGAAGATCAAAACCCCGGAGGAGTTCACCGCCGAGGCGGAGCGTCTGCGCCGTCTGCGGACGCAGTTGAACGAGACGGTCAGCGCCATCGGGCGGATCCGTCCCTTCGGTTTCTCGCTCTACGACGCGATCGTCCGTTTCGAGCAGTATAAGGACGCGCCCGATCTGAAAATCTTTTCAAACGAGGCGGTCGCCTCGCTCACCGCCGACACCCCGCGGAAGCACGAAGCGATCATCGGGAAACTCCGGGTCGCCTCCGACGCGGTGGGCGGCGTCTGCAAAAACCCGTTCTCGATCTATCAGCGGCGCGATTATTCGCTGCAACTGAAACAGCAGTTCGCCGAGGCGCTTGAAAACGTCTCGGAGAGCGGCGCCGACCTGCAAAAGAACCTCGTTTCGCTCGCCCGGCTGATCCCCTTCCGCAATCTGCACACCTATCAGCAGATCAAGTCGATCTCGGAACTCTGCGCGATCCTGTCGGAGGTCAATCTGCTCCCCGCGGGGCTGACGACCAACAAGAACCTCCCGCTCAACCGCGACCGGATCCTCGACATCTGCCGCGCGGGACAGGCGCGCGAC
>JAGCXA010000050.1 GCA_017961575.1 Clostridia bacterium
ATCCCTTGCATCAGCAATAAGGTCACAGGTAGACTACCTGTTTGATAGGTCGCAGGTGGAAGCGCAGTAATGCGTGCAGCTGAGCGATACTAATCGACCGAGTGCTTGAACTGCTCTGCTTTTCAAGCAAGTTCGCAACAACGAGTTTCATCTCTTTCCCTTATTCGGTTTTTCAATGGGCAATCAACGAAAAGCGTCTGTCGCACGACAGGCGCTTTTCGTTTCGGTTATGAGTCGCGCCCCTTTGGAGCAGGGCGTGCAAGTTTTTATATCAAACGCGGGGATTTGGCGCGGAACAGTTGCTTTTTTGCAAAAACCGTGGTATAATGAAAGTCCGAAACGAAAAACGAACAACAGATCGGAAGGTAAAAGATGAATCGTTTTGCACGCGTCCGCCGCTCTTTGCGCGTCTTCGCGCCCCTTCTGGCGCTTTTGGGACTCCTGTCGCTCGTCTCCTGCGCGACGAGGGCGGGGGAGGGCGCGTCGTCGTCCGTTGCCGATACGACCGGGGGATCCTCGGCGGCACCCGCCGCCCCCGAACTGGTCTGCACCGTGCAGACGGTCGAGATCGACGGGTTCGTTTCGACCTATACCGAAAAGCAGAAAGCGTATCTTGCCGACGCTGCCAAGAACGCCACGAACTACGCGGAGGGAAATCTGGAACTGTCCCGCCCCGTCCCGATCACGCTTCGCTGGAACGTCGATTTCGAGAAGGGCGAAAACGCGCTTCGCTATTTCGTGGTCCGCGTCTGGACCAAGTCCAACAAATCCGACGCGAAAGAGTTCATCGTCGGACGGTCGCAGAGAGAGTTCCGGTTTGAAAACGCGTTCGTCGGGCAGAAATATTTCTGGGACGTCACGGCGGTCGGCTCCGACGGAACCACCGTCCGCTCCGCCCGGAGTTTCTTTGTGACCGAGAATCGGTCGTTCCGCTTCCTCTCAGTCGACGGGATCACCAACGTTCGTGATCTCGGAGGCAAAACGACCGAGGACGGCGGATACGTCCGGCAGGGGTTGATCTACCGGGGCGCGGAACTCCACAAGGAGGGAACGACGGTGCTGGTCTCCGACGAGGGGATCAAAGCCCTGCGGCAGCTCGGAATCAAGAGCGAACTCGATTTCCGCACCGCGACCGAAGCGGGATCGAGATCGAACTCGGTGATCGGAACGGGGGTGCTGTATTATTTCCGCACCCTCTCCGGCAGCAAGGATTTCACGAGCAGCGAATGCGCTTCCAGTCTGAAAAAGATCTTTGCGGTGCTCGCGAAAGAGAGCAACTACCCGATCTATCTGCACTGTATGGTGGGAACCGACCGCACGGGGCTGGTCTGTTGGCTCGTGAACGGTCTGTGCGGGGTGTCGGAGGACGACCTCTGGCGCGACTATCTGCTCTCCAACTTCGCCACGATCGGCGACAAACGGAAGCCGAGCAAGATCCAGGACAACTACGTGGATAAGCTGGCGGCGGCGCCGGGCAAAACCTACGCGGAAAAGGTCTACAACTATCTGAAAAACACGGTCGGGATCCCGGCGGCAGACCTTGACGCCGTCATCCGGATCATGAAAGCCGCGCCGGGCACGCCGGCGGAGAACTATACGATGATCCGGACGGGACACGAGCATTACCCCGAACGCACGTACACCGAGATCGAGAAATCGACCGCTTCGTATCCGGGGATCCGGGTCAAATACTGCTCGATTTGCGGCGCGTTCGTGCCCGAATCGATCAGCGAACTGCCGCTGTTGCAGAATTGAACTGCGACGGAGAGATCCGTCGCAGTTCGCGATATGAGAGCCGACCGTCAAAAACGGTCGGCTCTCGCGATATGTCCGCCGCTCACGGCGGACGCGAGATGTTCCGCTTGCGCGGAACGCGATATGCGGCGGGGACCCCTCGCATCGGGGTTCCCAAAAACTCGACGCGCTCGTTTTTGAACCCCCCGTTGCCCCCTGCGCCGCGCGAAAGAGACAAAAGGAAGGGGCGCGGTGCGCCCGGTCGATATACGGCGCGAAGCGCCGAGGCGACCGCTACGCGGACGCGCGATATGTTTTGCCGCCGTGGCGGCAAAACGCGATATGCTGCGCGCCTTTGGCGCTCCGCGCGATATGTTTTCGGGCTGTTTGCCCTCAAACGCGATATGACGAGCGTGCGGAAACCCGCACGCTCGGCGTGAAAAGAGACAAAAGCAAAGAGGACGAAGAAAGCCGTGTTTTTGAAACCGCAAAACGGCGCCGAAGCGCCGTTTTGCTCAACAAATAATTATGGAAGTTCTTTGCCGCCCTTTCTTTCAAGAAAGGGCGCGTTCCCCTCTTACACCGTTTTCAGCGTCATACCGAACTTGTCGGACAGCGCCGAGACGAGGGCGTCGACCGCGGGCTGGATCTCGGTTCTGGCGAGCGTACGCTCGTCGGAGGAGAAGGCGAAGCGCAGGGTGACCGACTCGCCGTTTTCGCCCTCGTAGAGGTCGACGAGCGTCACGTCGCGCAGATACTTGCCGGCGGCTTCGCGCGCGGCGTTTTCCACCGCGGCGAAATCGAGCTTGCCGACCGAAGCCGCAAAGGACAGGTCGACGTCGATTCCGGGGTAGCGCGACGGCTCACGGTAGACGAGGGGTTTTTCCGAAATCGAGGAGAAGATCCCCATGTCCAGTTCAAACGCGAGGATCGCGGCTTTCTTGTCGAGTTTGGCGCGCACCGCGGGGTGCAGGGTGGTGAGGAACCCGATCTCCGCCCCGTCAAGCGAAACCGAAGACAGGTTCACCGGGTGCTGCCAGTTGAAGCGCGGCTCGCACGACGTGAAGTCGGGAAGACGGTGTTTCAGCGTCCGGAAGATCGCCGTCAGCATATCGTGCGCCCGGTAGTAGAGCGTCTCCTCGTTCGCCGTCCGGTCGAAGAGGACGACGCCGAGCTTCTTGCGCTCGTTGCAGGCGCCGTCGGCGGCAAGCCCGTCCACCGTGTGTCCGATCTCGAAAATACCGAACGACTCCGAGAAGCCCTTGTTTTCGTAGGCGAACGAGAGCAGCGTCGGGATCATCGAGATCCGGAACGAGGCGTGCTCCGGCGTCTGCGCGTTGATCAGCCGCACGTTTTTCGGCGTCTCGATCCCGAGCAGTTTGTCCTTCGCGCTGTCGCTCCAGATATACGAATGCACTTCGTGCAAAGAGAACCGCTCGACGAGCAGATCCTTGATCCGCTTCGCGTCAGTCGCGGGGACCTCGGCGCGCACGGGATGGAGCGGCGAGCGCGTCGTCGTGATCTTGAAATTGTCGTAGCCGTAGATCCGGGTAATCTCCTCGATCAGGTCGGCTTTGATCGTCACGTCCTTGGTCGCGCGCCAACTCGGCACGTCCACCTTGAAGGCGTCGCCGTTCCGGGTCACGCCGAAGCCGAGCGACGAGAGCGTCGCCGCGATCTGATCCGAGGAAATATCGATGCCCGTGTAGCGGTCCACGAAGGGCTTGTCGATTTCCAGCGTGATCTTGTCGAACTTGTGAACGTACACGTCGGTCAGCCGGCCGGTCACCTTCGCCGAGGGGTCCGCCTTGAAGAGCAGATCAAGGAAGCGTTCGATCGCCGGGACGGTCAGTTCGGGGTCCAGCATCTTTTCGTAGCGCATCGAGGCGTCGGTGCGAAGCCCCAGCCGGGACGAGGTCTTGCGGACCGAGATCCCGTTGAAGTTCGCGCTTTCCAGGAAGAGCGAGTCGGTGTCGTCCTCGATCTCGGACGAAAGGCCTCCCATTACGCCGGCGACCGCCACGGGTTCCCCGTGCGAGCAGATCATCAGCATATTTTCGTCGATATTCCGCTCCGCGCCGTCCAGCGTCTTGAAGACGAACGGGGCGGGGAAGCGGTTGACCTCGACCCGATCCACGCGGCGACGGTCGAAGGCGTGCATCGGCTGCCCGAGTTCCATCATCACGTAGTTGGTCAGGTCGGCGAGCAGGTTGATGGCGCGCGACCCGCAGTAGAAGAGCCGGATCCGCATATTCACCGGGCTCTTTTTCGTTTGGATCCCCTCGACCGTGATCCCGGAATACCGGAAGCAGAGGTCGGGTTCCTTCACGTCGATTTTGAGTTCGGGCAGGTTGCCGTACTGCGCCGTCGGATGGCGCGGCACCGGGCGCAGGGGTCTGTCCGCGAGGGTCGCGAACTCGCGCGCGATCCCGTAGTGTCCCCACAGGTCGGGGCGGTTGGTCAGCGACTTGTTGTCCACCTCGAACAGAAGGTCGTCGATCGCGTAGACCGATTTCAGGTCGGTTCCGAGGGGAATATCGTCCGTGATCTCCATCAGCCCCGAATGGTCGGCGGAGATACCGAGTTCGGCTTCCGAACAGCACATCCCGAAAGAGGGGTATCCGGCGATCTCGGCTTGTCCGATCTTGTTGCCGCGCACCACGGCGCCCACGGTGGCGAAGGCGACCTTCATCCCCGCGCGCACGTTCGGCGCGCCGCAGACGCAGTCGACGGTCTCTTTCCCCGTGTCGATCTTCAGAAGATGCAGTTTCGACGACGACGGATGCGCCTCGACCGACGCGATCTCGGCGACGATCACGCCGCTGACGTCGGCGCCCATCTCGATCACGTCTTCGACCTCCGCCGTCGAGAGGGTGAAGCGCTGGATCAGCGCGCGTTTATCAAGTCCCGAAAGATCGACGAAATCGCCGATCCAGTTCATAGAAAGCAGCATAGCGTTCTCCTCCTCCCTTTACTCGCTCACGAACTGCGACAGCGCGGCAAGCGAGCCGCCGTTGAAGTCGCGGATGTCCTTGACCCCGAACTTCATCATCGCGAGCCGGGTCAGTCCGAGTCCGAATGCGAAGCCGGTGTAGCGGTCGGTGTCGATCCCGCCGGCTTTCAATACGTTCGGATGGATCATCCCGCAGGGGCAGAGTTCGAGCCAGCCCGAATTCTTGCAGGAAGGACAGCCCTTCCCGCCGCAGATCAGGCAGTTGATGTCCAGCTCGAAGCCCGGTTCGACGAAGGGGAAGAACCCGGGGCGGAGCCGCACCTTGACGTCGCGGCGGAAGACCTCGGAGAGCATCGTCTTCATGAAGTAGATCAGGTTCGAGATCGAAATGTTCTCGTCGATCATGATCCCTTCCATCTGGAAGAAGGTGTTTTCGTGGCAGGCGTCGATCGCCTCGTTGCGGAAACAGCGGCCGGGGAAGATGGCGCGCAGCGGCGCGCCGTATTTTCTCATAATATAGTTCTGCGCCGCCGAGGTGTGGGTCTTCAAAAGCTGCCCGTTCTCGATGTAGTAGGTGTCCTGCATATCGCGGGCGGGGTGGTGCTTCGGAATGTTCAGCGCCTCGAAGCAATGGTAGTCGTCGACGATCTCGGGGTAGTCCTCGATCGTGAAGCCCATCGACGAGAAGATCTCCTCCAACTCGCGCTCGACCAGCGTGATCGGGTGGTAGGAACCCACGGCGTCGCGCGCGGGAAGCGTGGGGTTATACTTCTTCTGGCGCCGGATCTCCGCCGCCAGCGCGGCGGCGCGGAGCGCCTCTCCCGTCTTCGCGATCGCGTCGGAGAGTTCGTTTTTCAGCGTGTTGATGAGTTGCCCCGCCTCGGCTTTCTCGCTCTGTTCGACGTTGCGGAGTTCCGCCATCAGGTCGGTGACGGGTCCCTTCTTGCCGAGGAAGGCGACGCGGAGCGATTCGAGCGCCTCGGGGGAGCCCGCCCGGGCGAGTTCCTCGTCAAAGCGCGCGCGAAGCTCGCGGATCTTCTCTTTCAGGATCATATCGGTTTGTCCTTTCGGTATATTTACAAAGTATAATTATAATACGATAATACCCGGTTGTCAAGCGGGATCAGGGGCGAAGCCGCCGATAGGCGGCGAGGATCGCGTCGGACGTGCCGGGAGCGGCGACGTCGTCGAACGAAAGACCCCGTTCGAGCCGCATCCGCAGTTCGGTCGAACTGATCGCGCGCACGTCCTCCGGCGCGGGGAAGAGAAAGGTCTTCGCGCCGTGGGCGGCGTTCCAGTCCGCCATGCTGCGCTCGTAGAGATAGTCGCGCTCGCTCCGCACGCCTTTGACGATGAACGAGAGCCCGTTCTCCCGGACGTAATCGGCGACCAGCCCGTCGGAGGATCCGACCGTCACGTTCGGGAGCGCCGCCGTTGCGAGCCGGAGAAATTCCAACCGATCGGAGAGAGGGAACAGGCAGGTCTTGTCCGGGTTGACGAAGATCATCACGCGCACCTCGTCGAAGGCGTGCGCGGCGGCTTCGATCACGGCGTAATGTCCGCGCGTCAACGGGTCGAAACTGCCGGGAAGCAGAACCGTCGTTTTCATTGTTTCTCTCCTTCCTCGCCGTCCTCTCCGCGGAAGCGGAGAAGGGTAATATGGGTGATCCCGTAGCGCGCCTCTTTCAGCACGTCGAACTTGTCCCGGACGGCGGGAATTTTCGACAGAAGATCGGGGGACCCGCTCTCGCAGACGATGAGGCACCCGGGTTTTGCGAGTTTTGCCGCGACGATCCGCAAAAGAGCGTCGCCCACGGCGTCCGTCGCGTAGGGCGGATCGAGAAAGATCAGGGTGAACCCCTCGCCCTTTCCCGCTTTTCTCAGATAACTGCGGTAGTCGCTGATGAGGTATTTGCAGTCGGAGAAGAACCCGGTCTTGCGCGCGTTCTCCTTGACGATCGCCATCGCCTCGGGGGCGGCGTCGATGAAGGTGCAGGAGGCGGCGCCGCGCGAGAGGGCTTCAAGTCCGAGTTGCCCAGATCCCGCGAACAGATCGAGCGCCCGTCTCCCGTCCAGATCGAATTGCAGGGAGGAAAAGATCGCTTCCTTCACCCGCTCGGAGGTCGGGCGGGTGGCGTCGCCGGGCAGGGAGGCGAGCCGCACTCCCTTCGCTTTTCCCGTGATGATGCGCATCATGTCGGGTTCTCCTTCTTGCCGGGCTTTTTCCCGGCGTTGGTTTTCTTTTCGGCGAAATACGCCGCGACCGCCTTCGCGTCGCGCTCCGAGATCCCCCGGACGGCGGCGACGGTCTGCTCGTTTGCGTCGCCGAGCGCGCGGAGCGAACCGAACGCGGCGAGCAGGCGTTTCGCCTTCGCCGGTCCGATCCCCGGGATCGCTTCGAGCGAGGATCTGGTCAGCGTCTTCGACTTGGCGCGCATCACCGACGAAACGGCGATCCGATGCGCCTCTTCCTGGATCTTGTAGATCAGCACGTAGACGTCCTGCCGCCGGGCGAACGAGAGTTCGTTTTCGCCGTCGGTCATCGCGCGGGTCTTGTGGAAATCGTCTTTAATCATTCCGTAGAGCGGGATCTCGGTATGCCCGGTCTCTTCGAGCGCCGCCTGCCCCGCGTGGACGTGCCCGACCCCGCCGTCGACGAGGATCAGGTCGGGGGCTTCGCCGAGCGAGGGGGAACCGTCCCCGATATAAACGAGCCGCCGGGTGAGCGCCTCGCGCATCGCCCCGTAGTCGTCCACGCCGTCGGTCGTTCTGATCTTGAAGGTGCGGTAGTCCGAACGCTTCGGTTTGCCGCTCGCGAAGACCGCCATCGAGGCGGTGATATGCTCCTGTCCGAGGTTGGAAATATCGTACGCCTCGATCCGCTCGGGCAAAACTTCCAGCCCGAGAAGCGAGGCGAGCGAGAACAGCGTCTGTTCCTTCTGCGTCGATTCGGCGCGGTAGCGTTCGGCGCGCTGCCGCGCGTTTTCCCGCGCCATATCGCAGAGCGCGCGGAGTTCGCCGCGTTTCGGGTTTTTCACCGCGACGGCGTGTCCCGCCTCACGCGAAAAGAGTTCCGAGAGCACGGCGCAGTCGTCGGGATCGAGCGGGAAGTCGGTCAGGACCTCGCGGGGGTAGTCCCCGATCTCGGAATAGTAGCGGAGCAGAAGCCCCGTCACGTCGTTCCCCTCGGCGATCTCGCCCGCCGAGAAGAGGTATTCGTTTTTGTTCAGCAGTTTTCCCGACCGGACGTTCAGAACGGCGAACACGCCGCAAAGATCGTCCTCCGAGAGGGCGAAGACGTCGCGGCTGACCGAGGCGTCGCACACGACCTTCTGCTTGTCCGATAGCCGATGCAGGGCGGCGATCCTGTCGCGGTATTTCGCCGCGATCTCGTATTCCTCGCGTTCCGAGGCGGCTTTCATCTGCTCGGTCAGTTCGCGTTCGGTTTCGGCGACGTTGCCTTCCAGCACCCAGCCGGCGCACTTGACGAGCGCCCGGTATTCCTCCGCCGTGATCCCGTTCCGGCAGGGGGCGACGCAACGCCCCATCTGATCGTAGATGCACGGGCGTTCCCGCCCGATCTCTTCGGGGAAACTCCGGCGGCAGGTGGGGAGCGAGAAGACCCGCTTTACCGCGTCGAGCGCCTCGTGCGCCGTCGCGGAGGACTGATACGGACCGAAATAGCGCCCCTTGTCGTCCTTCCGTTCGCGGGTCACGGTCAGCGTCGGGTACTCGCCGCGGCTGATCTTGATATAGGGATAGGACTTCGCGTCCTTCAATTTGACGTTGTATTTGGGGGAATACTGCTTGATGAGGACGTTTTCGAGGGTCAGCGCCTCCATCTCTCCGTCGCAGAGGATATAGTCGAAGTCGGCGACCCGGCTGACCATCCGCGCCGTCTTGACCGAGTGATCAAGTCCGACAAAGTAACTCGTCACGCGGTTTTTCAGTTTCCGGGACTTGCCGACGTAGACGACCGTCCCCTCCTTGTCCCGCATCAGGTAGACGCCGGGGGAGAGAGGAAGCGTCGCCGCCTTTTTGCGCAGGGCGGCAAGATTCGGATTGATTACCGTCACGGCAAAACCCTCCTTTCGCGCGTCTCGTTCTCCGCCGGGGACAGAAAAGCGGCGGTCATCGTGCAAAGGCGCACCACGACCGCCGCTTTCGGCGGGCTCTTAATCCTCGAAGCCGGAATCGACCAGAGCCGCAAGCCCTTCCAGCGCTTCCGCCTCGTCGGGTCCGTCGGCGATCAGGGTAACGGTCATTCCTTTGACGATCCCCATTGAGAGAACGCCGAGCAAACTCTTCGCGTTGACGCGGCGATCTTCGTTTTCCAGCCAGACGGAACTCTTGTAGGAGTTGACCTTCTGGATGAAATAGGTGGCGGGTCTGGCGTGCAGACCGACGCTGTTGCGAATCGTTACGTTGCGAGAAATCATATCCGTCTCCTTTTCGTTTTGAGAAAAGTTTTCTCTGTTACGCGCTGTCCGATACTTTTATACCATAAGTATAACAAATCCCCGCGTCAAAATCAAGTGCGAAACGCGCCGCGCCCGTAAAATCGTCATTTTGTCACAAAACCGAAAAGACGAAAAGAACGGGAACGGGCAAAATCACAACAAATCGGGGAGATTTTCGCCGTTTCGTCACGGTTCGCGCCCGTCCGCGGCCGCCTTTTTCGACCCTTTTTTCCCCTTTTCCGGCTTCGGCGGGTGTGCGGCAAGGTACGCTTCGTAGAGGTCGGGACGGCGCTCCTTCGTCACTTCGAGCGCCCGTTCCAGCCGCCAGGCGTCGATCTTCGCGTGGTCGCCTGAGAGCAGGATCGCGGGCACTTCTTCGCCCTCGTAGACCGGCGGGCGGGTGTACTGCGGGTATTCGAGCAGCCCCGACGCGATGCTCTCCTCCTCGTGACATTCGGGCGAGGCGAGCACCCCGTCGATCAGCCGCGCAACGGCGTCGACCAGAATACAGGCGGGCAGTTCTCCGCCGGTCAGAACGTAGTCCCCGATCGAGATCTCCTCGTCCGCCCAGCGGTCGATCGCCCTCTGATCCACCCCTTCGTAGTGTCCGCAGAGCAGGATCAGCCGGTCGTAACCGGCGAGCCGCTTCGCCGCCGCCTGGTCGAATTTCGTCCCCTTCGGGGAAAGGTAGACCGTCCGGCGGGTCTCGTTTGCGGGCAGGCTCGCGAGCACCGCCTTGAAGCAGCGGTCGATCGGCGGCGCCGCCATCACCATCCCGTTTCCGCCGCCGTAGGGGGTGTCGTCGACGTTGTTGTGCTTGTTGCAGGCGTAGTCGCGGATCTGATGCGCGTTCACCTCGATGATTCCCGCCGTCCGCGCGCGTCCGATGACGCTCTCGGAGAGGATCCGGTCGACAAGATCGGGGAAGAGGGTCAGAATATCGAACTTCACGCCTTCCCCTCCTTTCCTCCGGCGACGTTCTCGGCGGCGCCGTCGAAGAAGCCGGGGATCGGGGTGACGAAGATCCCGTTTTCCGGGTCCTTCCGCCCGACGAACGCCGGCACGTCGGGGAGCAGGACTTCGCCGTTCGGGGTCGATACGACCAGAAGATCGGCGGCGGGGGACTCGCGGATCTCGGACAGCGTTCCGTAGACCGCGCCGTCCTTCGCGTCGATCACCGGCAGCCCGTACAGATCCTGCCGGAGCACCTGCCCCGGGGAGAGCGGAAGGTCGGCGCGCTTCGCGTACACGACCCGCCCGCGCAGGGCGATCGCCTGATCCGCCGTCGTGATCTCCTTGAAGGAAAACAGAACCGTTCCCTTGTAAACCGATCCGTTTTCGGGCGTCAAAACCGAAAACCCCCCGCTTTTGTCCGCAAGATACAGGACGGGGAGAGAGGCGAGCACCGACGGCTCGTCGCACCAGGACTCGACCTTGACGGCGCCCTTCACCCCGTGCTGGCAGACGATTCTGCCGCATTCCAGATACTCTTTTTTCATTCGGTTTCGACTCCTTTATCCGCTTGCGCGGCGCGCTTTCTCTTGAAAAAGGACGAGAGCAGGTCCGACGATTCGTCGGCGAGAACGCCGTCTTTGATCTCGGTTTTGTGATTCAGAGGCAGTTCGTTCAGATTGAAGAGCGAGCCGAACGCGCCGAAGCGCGGGTCGCGCGCCCCGAAGACCACCCGGTCGATCCGGGCGTTCAGGATCGCCCCGGCGCACATCGGGCAGGGCTCGAGCGTGACGTAGAGCGTGGTATCGTTCAGCCGCCAGCCGCCCGCCGCGCGGCAGGCGTCCCGGATGGCGAGCAGTTCGGCGTGGTCGAGCGCGCACTTCCCGGTCTCGCGGGTATTGTGCGCCCGCGCGATGATCTCGCCCCGCCGGACGACGACGGCGCCGACCGGCACTTCGTCAAGGGCGGCGGCGCGCCCGGCTTCGTCGAGGGCAAGCCGCATATATTCTTCGTCGGTCATCGGATCGCTCCTTTCGGTCAGAGGGGAAGAAAGGTCAGAACGAGGCAGAGCAGGGCGGGCAGGATCAGAAGGGTCGTCGCGGCGGCGCCGAGCGCCTTTCCTGTCGCCCGGTCGGGGAGAAACGCCGCGGCGGTCGTCCGCTCGGGCGACTCCTTGACGAGCGGGGAACGGAAACGCAGAAGCAGCGCCGCCGTCAGGGCGAGCGCCCCGATCACGGCGAAGGGGATCGGCTCGCCGCACCGCGAGAGCAGAAGCGACAGCGCGTTGTTCATCAGGTGGAAAAGGAAGGGGATCCAGAACGACCCCGACGAGGCGGCGACCGCCCCGAGAAACAGCCCCGCAACGAGGGCGTAGGGGAGCTGCGCGAGGTTCATATGCACCAGGGCGAAGAGGATCGCCGTGATCCAGACAGCCGTCTGCTTTCCGTGCGGGAGAAACAGTCGGAGCAGAAGAAAGCGGAAGAAAAACTCCTCGGCAAACGCCGGCGCCAGCGCGTAGTTGAGTAAGAGGATCGGAAGCGCCCCCTCCGGCGCGGGAGAGGAAAAACCGAGGGGTTTTGCGAGCGCGTCGGACAGGATCGAGAAGATCATCACGGCGAGAAGGAAAAGCGGAAGAAGTACGAAGTGCGCCCACGCCCGCTTCGTCGGCGCGCCGAACGCGACGGTTCCCTCGCCGCGCTCCGAGGGCGAAAGCGGGATCAGAAAGAGAAGCGGCGCCAGCGCCGCGACCGTCTGTGCGCCGAAGATCGCCGCGTCGCCCGGCAGGTACGCGCCGAAAAACCGCACGCAAAGCCAGAGGAGCAGCATCGCCGCCCCGACGGCGCCCGTCCTTTGCATAGCCGCTCCTTTCCCCGCGAAAAACCGCGGTCTTTCGATATGAATAGTTTAGCATAGAACCGGAAGAAAGTCAATCCGACGGGCGTCCGACTTCGTTTCGATAAAATTCGACGGATTTTTTGCGGAAAAAGGTGGCAATTTCGGAACGGATGTGTTATAATGGAATCGAAAATTAAATATGGGAGTCTCACCATGAAAAAAACCGCAATTTTTTTCAAGAGCGTTTTCGGCTTCGAGAGACTGAGCAAGTATGAGAGCGACTACCTGCACGACGCGAACCTTCGCAGTTGCAGTTACATGGGGTTCATCGTAGTTTTGCTCGAACTCTGGATGCTGATCCGTCAAACCTACTCCAAGGTCGTCCCGAAAGTCCAGGCGGGGGGAAGTCTCTCCGAACTGGTCGTCAAGTACACGTCTAAATACTGGCTGTTCCTTCTGATCGGGTTGGGGCTGATGCTCTTCTGCCTCTTCTATCAGAAGGGCGGGCGGCTTTCGCGCGGACGGTTCGTCACGCTCGTCGCGATCGGCGCGGCGTGTATGGCGTACACGCTGATGCTGACCCGCGAAAATTTCACGAAAGCCGGCGGATCGACCACCCCCGTCATGGCGGGGATCATGAACGCGATGCTGGTCACGATCTACGTGTTCCTGTTCGTGATCGGCGCGGCGATCGTTACCTACGCGCTCTTCAATTATCTCAGAAACAAAAGAATCGTAATTCTCGAACACGTGGCGATTACGGCGTTCAACCTCGTCTGCCTCGCGTTCGGGGTTTTTGTGTCGTACAGCGACTTCTGGGGCGGGAAAGAGATCATCTGCTTTCTGACGATGGTCATCTACGTCGGGTGCCTGCTCATCTACCGACCGTATATCACCCTCCTGATCCTCGGGGCGAGTTTCTTCGGGTTCTACCGGATCCTGCTCACCTTCGAGAGCGGACTCACCTTCGCGGCGCAGGAGATCGAGATCAGCGGCGCCCTTCACAAGATCATTTCGGGCGACGCCGTCAACTACGTCACCTTCTTCATCTCGCTGACGACCATCTGCTTCGCGATCTACCACGGGCGGCTGAAAGAGGCGCGGAAGTCGAAGGAACTCGAAAAGAGCGCGAAAGAGGATCGCCTGACCGGACTCTGGAACTACAACTATTTCTCCGAACTGGCGGCGGAGCGCATCCGCGCGCTGAAAGACGGGTTTGCCGACCACGTCCTGCTCTTCGTCGACGTCCACAACTTCAAGGCGTTCAACGATCAGCGGGGATTTGAGGCGGGCGACCGCTTCCTCGTCGCGATCGGGACGTACGTTTCCGACGCCTTTTCGGATTCGCTCTACGGGCGGCAGGCGGACGATCACTTCGTCGTGATGACGAAGAGAGAGGGATTGGAAGAACGGCTCGACGCCCTGAACGCCCGCGTCAGCAACTACGACGGGGAGATCCTGCTCGGGATCAACTGCGGCGGCTACCGCCTGAGCGGAAACGACGAAGACCCGCGCAACTGCATCGACCGCGCGCGCTACGCCGCCCACCTCATCAAGAACCGGTTCCAGACGGTCTATATCGAATACGACGAAAAGATGAGCGAGGCGTACCGCAAGCGGCTCTACGTCATCAACAATATCGACAACGCGGTGGAGAACGGCTGGATCGTTCCGTTCTATCAGCCGGTCGTCTGGTCGGATACGAAGGAGGTCTGCGGCTGCGAGGTGCTCGCCCGCTGGATGGACCCGATCTACGGGCAGCTCTTCCCGAACGAGTTTATCCCCGTGCTCGAGGAATACCGTCTGATCCACAAACTCGACCGCGCGATCTTCGAGTTCGCCTGCCGCGATCTGCGCGCCTCGCTCGACGCGGGGAAGCCGGTCGTGCCGGTGTCGCTCAACTTCTCCCGGCTCGACTTTGAACTGATGGACGCCGTTTCGGAACTCGACGGACTGGTGCGGAAGTACGGACTCTCGAAAGACCTGATCCACGTCGAGGTGACCGAGAGCGCGCTGACCGACAACTTCGCGAAACTGAACGAGGCGATCAATCGCATCAAGGAACTCGGTTACGCGCTCTGGCTCGACGATTTCGGAAGCGGGTATTCGTCCCTGAACGTCCTGAAGGATTATCAGTTCGACGTCATCAAACTCGATATGCGGTTCCTGTCCAACCTGGAAAACAGCGAAAAGGCGCAGATCCTGATCGACTGCATCGTCAAGATGGCGAACCGGATCCAGATGCTCACGCTGACCGAGGGCGTCGAGACGAAGATGCAGGCGGAGTTCTTGAATCGCGTCGGCTGCAATCGTCTGCAAGGATACCTGTTCGGAAAACCGATTCCGAAAGAGGCGCTCTACGACCGGATCGACAAGGGAGAGCTCACCGTTTCGGAGAAGCGGCTGTAATTTATAATAAAAAGGAAGCGTCCCGCCGGGGCGCTTCCTTTTTGCGTTCCGTCGCCGTCCGGCGGCAAAACCGGCGAACAGAAAAGCAAACGCCGCCAAACGGCGCGCGCGATCCGGCTGGCAAGTTTTTCTGCTTTGTAACATTTTTTCATAATACGCGCATATTGTTTCGTGCATACGAAAGCCGCGGCGAAACTTTTTTTCGCAAAAAGGCTTGCGTTTTTTCGGTTTTTTGTGTATAATTCTAAATGGAAAAGAAACCGAGTTTACCGATTTTTTCACAAGCGGGAGTTCTTCCGTTCCGCCGTCGGGCGACCGCCGGACGGTTGTGCGGGGACGCGGCGCCGACCCGTCATAGGACGCGGCGTCCGCCCGGATCCCCGAAAACGCGCCGCCCCGGTTTCCCCTTTTTGCTTTCGCACGCTTGCAAAATCGCCCGTTTTTTCGTATAACGATTACGGAAAACGAGCGCGCTCCGCAAGGATTATTCCCGAAAAAACGCTTGAAAGGAAAGACTATGCAAACCGCTTTCGTCAAAAAAAGAGCGCTGTCGCCGATTCTGATCGCGGCGGCGATCCTCGCGCTTGCCCTCGTTCTGTTCTTTTTGCTTCGCTCTTCCGCCGATCCCGCCCCCGCCGCCGTCGAGGACTTCGGCTTCCAGACCGTTGCGGGCGACTCGCTCGAATCGGACGAAACCTCGCTCCGATTCCTCTTCACCGTCGACTCGCTCGAATACTCCCGCGTCGGCTTCGTCTTCTCGAAAACGAACCGGAACCCGACGGTCGGCGGGAGCGGCTGTCAGGTCTGGGAGCCCGCGAACGGCAAGGTTTACCGCTCGGTTCGGGCGGACGGGGAAACGATCCCGGCGCCGAACGGTCGCTGGTGGGTCGCCGTCAAGGTGACCGGCATCCCGAAGAGTTATTTTGAGAGCCCGATCTACGTCCGCCCCTTCGTCGAGGGCGTCGGGATCGAATACGGCACGGCGCGGAACCTCTCGGTCGAGGCGGCGTTCCTCGTCCCCGGTCTGCGGGACGACGTCGCCGGATTCGGCGGCTCCGACTTCGGCACGGGGAGCATCCGCACCGACCTCGGCGGCTCCTACGCTCTGCCTCCCGTTAATCCCACGGCGGATCAGCACCCGCGCGTCCTCTTCACCTCGGGGAGCATCGACGGGCTGAACGCCGCGCTCACAAACGCGCCCACCGCCGCGTCGACCGGTTTTGCCGCCGCTCTCGCCTCACCCCCCGACGGGATTCTGTCCTCCGGCGAATTCGATCAGGATACCCTGAACGCGATCCAGATGCTGGCGCTCGACTATCAGATGACGGGGAACCTGCTCTCGGGCTACCGCGCGGTCTACGCGATCAAAAACGTCCTCAAAACGATGGGGAACTGGAAGAGCATGGGCGACTATACCCGCTATTACGGGTTCGTGATGTATAACGCGGCGTGCGTCTACGACTGGTGCTACGACCTTCTGACGGAAAACGACAGACAGCAGATCGTCCTCGGCGTGCAGAAAAAGGTCTGCGAGGTTGGGATGGAGGTCGGCTTCCCGCCGTCGGGTCAGAGGGCGGTTACGGGACACGGCACCGAATTCCAGATCCTGCGCGACTATCTTGCCTTCGCTATCGCGGTCTACGACGAGTATCCCGGTTGGTGGAACTATATCGGCGGACGGTTCTACGAAGAGTTCGTTCCGGTGCGCAACACCTTCTATCAAGCCGGGATGTACCCGGAGGGCGTCTCGAACTACGTCCGGCTCCGCTACTCCGCCGACCTCTACTCGGCGTGGCTCGTGAAGGCGGCGACCGGCACCTTCCCCTATGCCAGCGCGGCGAATATGAAGCAGGTCGCCCGCACGATCTACTCCTACGACCTGCCGCGCACCAACGGCTTTGCCGAGGGCGACGATCAGGTGCCTTTCCGCGACTTTATCGACTACGGGCGCGTCGCCCTGATGTCGTCCTACCTCTTCGACGACCGGACGATGCGGGCACAGCTCCAATACGATTACAATTCCGAATACGGCTCCGAAAAATACGGCGCCGGTTACTATAATTTCTCCGGCGAGCTCGACGTCGCCGCCAGCATCGCCGAATACCTGATCTGCTCCTCGTCCGGGCTGACGAAAACGAACAGCCGGTACGACGGTATGGATCTGATCCTTTATAACGGCGGCTGGCTCGGACAGATCATCGCCCGCAACAAATGGACGTCGAGTCAGGCGGCGGTTCTGATGAAGATCGGCGTCCGCACCACGGCGAACCACGCGCACTACGACTCCGGCTCGTTCCAGATCTTCTACAAATCGCCGCTCGCGCTCGATACCGGCGTCTATTACGATTACGGAGAAAGCCATCATAAGTATTATCATCAGGCGACGATCGCGCACAACAGTTTGCTGATCTACAATCCGTCGCTGAAATATAACGACGACGGGTACTATTCCGGCGGACAGGCGCGCCGGACAGAACCGACGAACTACTCCAACTGGCAGAGCAGTACCTATAAGACCGGAGAGGTGACCGGCGTCGCCTACGGCTACAACGGATCGACCCCGACCTACGCCTACCTTGCCGGCGATATCGCCGCCGCCTACGACAGTTCGGTCGTAAGCGAGGTCACGCGCCGGATGCTGGCGGTCTACGATACCGACAACGCCGAGGTACCGATGTACTTCTTCGTTTTCGACAACGTCACGGCGAAGAATTCGAGTTATAAGAAGACGTTTCTGCTTCACGTGCCGAACGAGCCGACGGTCGCGGGCAAAACCGTGACGGTCGAGAATTACGCAGGCAAACTCGTTCTGCAAAACGTCATCGGCGGCGACAGCGTTGAGAAGGTCGGCGGCGACAACAAGAACTACTGGGTGAACAGTAACGGCGCCGACTCTTACGTGCAACTCGCCCCGGGGAACAGCCGGAACGACGGCTCGTGGGGACGCGTCGAGATCAGCCCGAACACCGGATCGGCGACCAACCAGATGCTGAACGTGATGTACGTCTGCGACGCGTCGTCTGACCCGGGTCTTACCGCGACCGGCTTCTCAAACGGGACGGTGCAGGGCGCGGTGATCGGAAACACCGCCGCGGTGTTCGTCACGAACAAGACTCGCCGCAACAGCGAGTTCAGTTTCACCGTCTCGGGGGACGGAACGCTGAAATACTACGTTTCGGGCGTCGCCGCCGGGGATTGGCAGATCCTTTCGGGCGGCAGTCCCGTCGCCTACGCGACGGCGACCGAGGACGGAGGATTCCTCACCTTCTCGGCGCCCGCCGGCGCGACGATCACGCTGCGCCCCGGAACGCCGAACATCACGGTCGAACCCATCCTGCCCGACGACGGGTGGAACTCGTTCGACTTCTCGAACCTCAACTGACAAAACGCCGCCCCCGCTCCCCGACGGGAGCGGGGGCAACGAAAGACCACCGCACAAGGAGAAACGATCTATGAACGACGCCATGATCGCGATCGGAAAAGATCCGGTTCTGTCGCGGCATTAAATCGGACGGACGCGGGAATATCCCGACGAACGGACGATCGGGATCCCGTACGCCGCGACGGTTTTTTACGACCGTTCGCGGGGGGCTGCCGTTCCGGGCTTCGCCACGCGCGGGGCGACTCCTCTGATGATCTACGTCGTCAACACGAATACCGAACGGGTCGGAACCGAAAGCGATACGGCGATCATCCGGTCGCTTGTCGATCGGGGGTATATCGTCGTCGTTCTCGACTACGGGAACGACGACAGGGCAACTCCTCCCGCCCTTGAAAATCGGTGCAGGGACTGATCGACGGGATCCTGAACGGGGAACTTTTCCCCGACGACCCGATCCTTCCGAAGGGGGCGTACCGCGACGCGCTGGTTCTGCCCGCGGGGTGCGACGTGCTCCTGAACGCGGTCTACTTCGAGCTGGACAGGCACGGCACCGACGGGACGCTCGAAAAGATCGTGAACGTCTGGAACAACGACTTCCGGAAATACAAGAAAAACGTGACGGTCAAGTGGATCCGTGAGGACGGAAGCCGAAAACCCCTCCAAAAAGGGTTTGACGGAAGCGACCCCGTCTGGTATTCCGACCCCGACGGAACCGTCGCGGATCCCGCCGGCGTCTATACCGAGATCCGGTATACGAAAGCCGTCGAGATCACCGACTGCGTCCGGGCGGACGGCGCGCCGATCGACCTGAAACTCCGGTGCGATCTGGTCTATCCGACGCGCCCCGAAAAGGACGTCCCGGTCGTTCTGCATTTCGGTTCGGCGCAGTATCTGCCGGAGGCGGTGCAGCGACCCGTCCGCCCCCAGTTCACCGGCTTCCTCTTTTCGGGTTACGCGGGCGCGGTGGTCGACTACGCCTATATCCCGATGTGCCGCAACGACCATTACGGCTACTTTGACGGCAGCAGCGGAGAAGACCGGGGCGTGACCGGGTTCAATCCGAGTTTTTCGACGTACGTGTTCAACGCGACGCAGGCGTCGACCGCCGCCGTCCGGTTCTTGCGCTGCCTTTCGCTCTCCGATCACGAAACCTACCGCCTCGACCGAGATCGGATCGGCGCCTTCGGTGTCTCGAAGACCTCTTTTATCACCCACCTCGGCGCGCCGTATCTGCGCGAGGGTCTGCTTTCGGCGCGACCCGGCGAGAGTGAACGGGAACTCGCCGGAAGGATCGACCGCAAGCTCTCCGCTTTCTATCAATGGATGTACTTGCCGGGTCATCACGGCGAGACCCGTTACGCCGCCGGGAAAACCGAGACCTACGTCCGGGACGGCTTTACGGTTTCGGGCGGGGAAGCGCCGCCGTGGTCGGTTTTCAACGGCGGGGAAGTGCCCCCTCGTCGGGCGGATCTCGATGGATCTGTCCTCGGTCGCGCTCCCCGACGGGCTCGCCGTCAAGCCGGGCGATTCCGCCGTCCTGTTCGGCGACGGGCAGGAACAACTGAACGCGCTCGCGGAACGCGCGGGTACGATCCCATACGAATTTCTCGCGGGCTTGACCCCGCGCGTCAAGCGCGTCTGGGTCGACTGAAAAACCGAAACAAGCGGGGCGGCAAACTGCCGCCCCGCTTGTCGTACGGGACAAAGGATACAGAAGCGGGACTCGGA
>JAGCXA010000008.1 GCA_017961575.1 Clostridia bacterium
AGAGCGCTTTTCTTGCTCTATTACTTTTTTGAGTTTTTCAAAGTTTCTTTTCGGGATTCCTTGCACTTTCACCTTCGTATTTCTACCAAGTATTTCGGTGCTTGAAATTCTGTTGTTCAATTTTCAAAGATCGTGCGCCCGACCCCCTTCGGAAGTTCCCTCCCTCTCGGGGCGAGCTTTTCTATTTTACTATCTCACCGGGGTTTTGTCAAGCGTTTTTTGAAAGATAATTCGAGTTTTTTTCGCTTTCGGCAAAGAAAACAGTTTTCCCGACGATACGCCCCGCGTTTTGTCAAAAGAGAACGGAGATTTGCCGCGTCACGCCCCCGAAACGAACGAAATGTCCCGCCGGAAAACCGGCGGGACACCCGTCATACGACGCTTTCGATCAGAGATCAGCCGTTCGATTTGACGTCGTTCTCGTACTTCTCGACCATCTTCTTGACCATCTGGCCGCCGACGGAACCGGCTTCGCGCGAGGTGAGGTCGCCGTTGTACCCGTCTTTCAGGTTGACGCCGACGTCAGCCGCCGCCTCCATCTTGAACCGGTCGAGCGCCTTCTGGGCTTCGGGGATCGCTACCTTGTTCTTGGACATTTCGGTTTCTCCTATCTATTTCCTCGAGAAGACTGCGGCGGTTCGCCGCAGTCGGGCGATCCTCCGTTTTCTTCTCTGTCGATATTGTTCCGAACGATACGCCCGATTATCAGAGGGAATATTTTCGAGGGCGCACCTTTTTCGCCGCTTTGACTATGATTTGGGCGGAAAGCGTTGCTTTTTGTGAGACCGTATGATAAAATAAGGACGAATCGAAAACCGAAACCGCACAAATTATAAAATAAGGAAATTTGTATGCTTTCCCAGCCGAAAAAAGCCCTGCTCCCGAAAAAATGGAATGACGGCACGCGGATCCGCGATCTTTTCGACGGGGCGGTCTTTCTTTTATCGCTTCTCGTCGTCGCCTTCCGCTGGGAGGTCGTCGGGTGTCTCGTTTTTCTTTGCGTGACGGGGGTCACGCTCGTCCTCTCGGACCGGCTGTCCGACTCGTTTCTTCCGCTGATCCTGATGACGGTGTTCGTCACGCGGTGCTACGACAGTTTCGACGTATTCGTGCGTTTTATTCCGATCTACGTTTTCGCGATCCTGTGCGCCGTCTTTCACTTCGTTTATTACTTCGCGAAACCGAAGATCGGGACGTCGTTCTACGGGATCGTCGCCGTTTCCGCGGCGGCGATCCTCGGTGGGGTCGGGTCGCTGTCGGCTTCGGCGTATTTTCGCCCGCTGAACCTCTACTACGTTCTGGGGATCGGGGTTCTGATGATCCTGCTCTACCTTATCGCCTCGCCCCGCGCCGACGAGGAGTCGCGCGACCGATTCCTGCGCGGACTGTTCCTTGCGGGGTGCCTTGCCGCCTACGCCGTTCTGATCTTCTACGTGCGGGGATGGGCGGAGTTCCGCGCGACGGGGCGCGCCGTCTACTTCCAATCCTCGAACAACCTCGCCACCTTCCTGATGATCTCGCTTCCCGTCGGGTTCTTCTACGCGAAGGAGAACCTCGCCCTGATCGCCGCGCCCGCCGTGCAGTATCTCGCTCTCCTGTTCTGCAACAGCCGCGGAGGGCTCTATTTCGGGTCGGCGGAGTTCTTCTTTCTCCTCGTTTTCTTCTGCTTCTATCGGTCGGATCGGTTCCGGCGGGCGTTCTCTGTCGGGTACCTCGTTCTGACCGTCGGGCTGGTTCTGGCGTTTTTGCCGCGGGTGCTGATCTTCTACTCCTTCGACGTCAGGATCGAGGGTTTCGATACCCTTTCGATCCCGGAGATGATCCGGGCGGCGATCCTCAGCGTCGTCAGCAAAGGAGAAGCGCGCGTCGGGCTGATCGACCGATCCTTTGACGATTTCAGGTCAAACCCCCTCTTCGGCGTCGGATTCGGCTACACCGGGAACGAAGATCTCTATCGCCCCGTCAAGGGCGCGATGAACTGGTATCACATGTGGCTCCCGCAGATCTGGGGATCGCTCGGGACCGTGGGGCTGCTCGCTTTCGGATACCAACTCTTCCTGCGGGTGAAACTCGCCGTCACGCGGCGGGCGTTTCCCGAGGTGACGCTCTCGCTCTGCTATCTCGGTCTGCTTCTGATGACGCAGGTCAACCCGGGCGAATTCTGCCCCATCCCCTACGCCTTGATCGCGACGATGATCTTCCTGTTTCTCGATCGGCAAAAGCCGAGCGGGAAAACCGAAACGGAAACGGAATGAAAAAAGGGCTTGCCGGACGGCAAGCCCTTTTCTGTTTCGGTTTTTTACGAAAGGAGAGCGGCGACCTCCTCGGCGATCTCTTCCCCGCCCTCGGCAAGTCCCTCGGAGATCCCGAGCAGGACGATCCCGACGACGACGGCGGCGACGCAGGCGTACTGCGCGACTCTGAGTTTTTCTTTGAGAAGCAGGCGACCCAGGAGAAGCGAAACGATGCAGTACGAGGCGACCATCGGCGCGGCGACGATCGGTTTGCCCGCCATGGCGAAAACGTAGAACACCTGACCGAACTCCTCGCAGACGGCGGCGGGTCCCTTGTTCAGCAGTTCGTGCTTGGCAAAGGGATTATAGGGCTTTTTCTCCCTGATCCAGAGGAAGACCCACGCGACGATGCCGGCAAGGAAGAAGGTCAGACCGTAGAGAATCAGGACGTCGATCTCGCCGAGTCCGAGCCCGACCTCCTCGTCGAGGATGATGCCGTCGGCGGAGGTGCCGAGGGTGTCGAACAGGCAGTAGAGGAGCGGAAACAGGAGAGCGAGCGCGCCGAAGCGGTACTTGCGGTCGGCTTTTTTCGCTTCGGCATCCGCGCCGTCTGCGGCGTATTCCGCGAGTGCGCGTTCCTCGGCGCGGGCGTAACGCTGTTCAAAGACGGCGAGCGCGATCACGCCGGCGACGATGAAGACGGTGCCGATCAGGGTCGGGACATCGAACTCGTCGGAGAAGGACGAGATCCGTCCGACGACGAGGAAGTAGACGATCATAAAGATCGCCGACATCGCGCCCGAGGCGTTCTGCACCGGGGAGACGATGCTGACTTCAAGATAGCGGAGCCCGGCGTAGCCGATCACCATCGAGACGATGTAGCAGAGCGAGGCGGGCGAATACTTCGCGGCGTTGACGACAAGCCCCGTGAACGAAAACGACGTCTCGGAAAAGGGGAGCATCGCGAAGGCGGCGACCCCCATTACAAGACCCACCCAGACGGCGATTTTCAGGTGCGAATAGCGGTCGGTCTCGTCGGTCCCCTTCTTGTAGAACAGATCGGCAAAACCCCAGCCGACGATACAGATCAGCGCACAGACAAACCAGTTCATTGGAAAATCCTCTTTCCGGTGCTTCCGCGGTTAAGAATACACACGCCGGATATTGTAACACATTTTTCGAGCAATTGCAACGGGTTTTCGCAAATAATCCGCAGTTTTTTCGGGCGGAACGGTCCCGGACTACGAGAGACGGGCGATGATCCCCTCGACGCTCTCCTCAAAGAAGATTCCCCGTTGTTTCTCCTCGTCGGACAACTCCTGCTCGATCATTTTCGCGAGCAGCGCTTTCAGTCCGTCATAAAAACCGTTGTGATTGTAAAGGATGCACGGCGCGCTTTTCAGTTTCAGGGAAATCATAGACATAATCTCGCTGATCTCTTCCAGCGTGCCGGTCCCGCCGGGCAGGGCGACAAACGCGTCGCCGAGCTCCGCCATCTTTGCTTTGCGTTCCGGAATGTCCCGCGTAACGATCAGGCGGGTGAGCCCCTCGAACTGAAATTCCCGCTCCACAAAGAAGGACGGCTCGACCCCGATCGCCTCCCCGCCGGAAGAGACGACGCTTTGCGCCAGAACGCCCATCAACCCGGATTTTGAGCCACCGTAAACGAGACGGTTGCCGCTCTCGCCGATCCAGGTCCCGAGTTTTTGAACCGCCTCTTTCAACGAGGGGTCGTTTCCATCATAGGCGCCGAGATAAACCGTTACGTTCATATTTTTCTCCTTTCCCTGCCGCGCGGACGACGCGGTTTCTCCGCTTGCGCTCCGAAAGCGTTTCTTTTCTGTCAAAGAGCGCCAAAAGGCGCACGAGCGGGGAAAACCGCCCGAAAGTGTATCAACGCGGACTTCGTCAAACGGATTTTATGATAAACGTGTGTTCTGCGACTGCGGGGCGGGTTCGGGTTCGTTTTCCTGCTCCGAGTCTGACGGCGGAAGCCCGTTCTTCTTTTTCAGAACGAGCAGCGTGACAACGACCGCACACGTTGCACCGCCGAGGAAGCCGAGGATCACCCACAGAGCGGTAAGATTCTTTTTCGGCTTCGGCGCGGGGGGCTCTTCGACTGCCTCCGCCGCGCGCGCGGCTTCTTCCGCGGCGGCGATCGCCGCTTCGTCGTCCAAAAGGCGTTGCAATACTTCGGCGTCGATCTCCTCCCGCTTTTCGACCGTCATGGCGTCGTACGCGGCTCTTGCCGACGCGACAGCGTCCTTATCCGACAGTCCGACCTCGGTCGCCGCGGGTAAAGCGTTGATCTCAGCCGAAACGAAAGCGACGCTGTCCAGACCGATGATTTCAACCGGCTTGCCGGTCTTTCCCGCTTCAAGATCGGCGTCTTCGCCGTTGACCTTGACTTGGTAATCCCCGACCTGCCGCAACGTCAGCGACGCGTCAAGCCCGTTCAAATAATCGCTGTAACGCGCCGAGAACAAGGAACGGGAGTCGGGCGCCGCAGACAGATTGACCACGACGTTCCCGCTGATCCCGGGGTGGTTATATCCCTGAATCTCGTTTCTGCCCTCAAGGCGAAGATCAACGGTCATGGGCGCCGGCGCGCCCTCTTCCGGGGCGGGTTGATACGAATGGAAATGAACGACGGAACACCAGGTGTCGGGCGAAACGTACACGTCCCGGAAAATCAGGTGGAAGTTGGCGACCGCGACGTCCTCGGCGTCCTGGATCACGCGCACCACGGCGTTTGTAAACAGGGCTACGCCCGTGATCGTGTAAAGCGTGGTTTCACAGGAGAACCCCTCGTGTAAAACGTCGTTCTGGTAGTAGCGATCGGTATAGATCCGCACGGGACCGTCGGCAAGGTTCAGCGTAACGTGACGCGAAAAACCGTCGGAGGCGGATGCGGCAGCGGAGGCGTCAAAGGCGAAAAGCGACGAAAAAGCGGCGACCGTGAGTGCGAGGGCAAGCAGGACGGAAAGAATCTTTCTGCGCGTTTTCATAGGAAGTCTCCTTTACGAAATAGTTGCCGGCGGGGAAAATAAAAAAGCAAAAACGCCCAAAAGGTACGTAATCAAGTGAAAACGCCAAAACCGGTATCGTCGTCCGCGCCGTGGCATATCTGTTCCTTCATACGCCCGCCGGCGTATATCATCGCGCGAAGTGCAATATCATACCGAAGGTATATCACCCGCTCCGTCAAGGAACGGATATCATTGAAAGAGACCTGAATTGTCTACCAAATCAGGTCTCTTTCATGTGTAAGACTATCCAAAAGGTGCGAAACATAACTAAAACTACCTGAAAGGTACATATCCAATCTTCTGTAAACCAGCATTTATCGACGTATTAAAACACCTTTCATATACTGTGTTTCATTATGCGTGCGATAGATTTCCATTTTCTCTTCTTCTGTGCAGCCGATCAGTATCTTGATTTCTGAATCCTTTTTCATCAAATCAACTATGCACATGATGGCATCTATTTTTCTATCTCCGCTTCCGACCCAAACGTCAATCCCCGCACCATCCATAGAGGTGGTGTTTTTCAAATAGCCATAATCAACCTGATAGATGAAATTGGGAAATCGGGGATGTGTAGATCCCTTTGGTCTGTCAATCACGATCTCGGAAGAGTTTACCAACTCATCCAACGCATTCCAGAAATCTTCACGGCAATCATTCATATTGTTTCCTCCGCAAACTCCAATTTGTCGGGAGTACTTCTATAACAATGAAACTATCTATCAATCAATGGTTTTTCCTTTTATAGTTTTTATGGTTGAAATCAGCATACGTCTGATTGCACCGCAGTTGTTTTGAATTGGTTTGTATGTTTGTTCATCCATATATCCGGTTTCAAACAGTAATTCAAGCCAGTACTCTGTCTCATATACTTCTTTAAGGGATATCTCAAACTTTGAAATAAAGTCTTTCGTCCCCTGTGCGTATTGTGCCTCATGAATATTTGCGCCGATTGAAGTACCGCTTCGGAGCAATTGATTTGTCAAGACGGATTCACGATGCTCTTGCTTGATCGTCCTGCAAAGGATAACGATCTGCTTGGCAAATTCTTTGGATTTATCACGGAGAACGCTGTCAGCCATGGTTCTCACCTCAAAAAGATCACAACATAAAAACACAAATCTATCAAGTTATATTGCCACCGATGGTGGCAGTGATATTGTCCCTTCGGGGCAGTTATATTTTGCGGCTGCGCCGCAAAGTTATATTATATTCGCCCTCAAACTGCGCGCAGCACAATATAACTCGGCGTGAGCCGAATAAAACTGCAACGCAATATAACTCGCCGCAGGCGAATATAACTGAAAGAAACCTAATTTGGTGGACAAATCAGGTTTCTTTCATGGCAGGGGCGCTAGGACTCGAACCCAGGACCAACGGTTTTGGAGACCGCGATTCTACCAACTGAACTACACCCCTGTGCGACGGAGAATAGTATAACACACTTTTTTCGGAATTGCAAGGGGGGACGAGAAGTTTTTTCGGCAAGAAAACGGCGGGCGGGAAAAATCTTTTCACTATCTTCGCGCAAACTATTGCATTTAAAGTCGAAATAGTGTATCATAATAACGTTTTCTATAAATATTCATTCAGAAAGGGATTGTTTATGAGAATCGGTGAATTGATCGCCTTTATCCTCTACTTTACGATCGTTCTCGGAATGGGCGTCTACTTCTTCGTCCGCGGCAAAAACGAGCAGGGAGAAAAGAATTTCTTCCTCGGCGGGCGGAAGATGGGCGGCTTCGTCGCCGCGCTGAGCGCGGGCGCGTCGGACATGAGCGCGTGGGTCCTGATGGGGCTTCCCGGCTCGATCTACCTCTACGGAATGGGGCAGGTCTGGATCTCGGTCGGTCTTCTGATCGGGACGGTCCTCGCCTGGTTCCTCGTAGCGCCGAGACTCCGCCGCTACTCGATGCTGGCGGACGACTCGATCACCATTCCGCAATATCTGACCAAACGGTTCAAATCTTCGAGTTCGGTTCTGCAGGTCGTGTGCGCCGTGATCTTCGTCGTCGTGTACTGCGTTTACGGCGCGTCGAGCATCAGCGCGTGCGGCAGTCTGCTGAACACGCTGTTCGGGCTGGATCCCCGCGGCGGCATGGCGATCGCGACCGCGATCATCATCGCCTACGTTTTTCTCGGCGGATTCAACGCGGTGTGCTGGACCGACTTTTTCCAGGGGCTTCTGATGCTCGGCGCCCTGATGCTCACGCCGATCGTGGCGGTTGCCATGCTCGGGACGAGCGGCGCGATCGCAGACGGCACGATCCCCGCGCACTTCTACAATTTCCTGTCCAGCGGCAAGTTTGACTGGGCGAGCGTCTCGACGATTCTGACCGGGCTCGGCTGGGGTCTCGGATACTTCGGGATGCCGCACATCATCGTCCGTTACATCTCGATCCGTTCCGAGAAGGAAATGCGGAAATCCCGCTGGATCGGGATCACGTGGACCACGCTGATCCTCCTGATGGCGTCGGTCGTCGGTATCGTCGGACGGAAGTTCCTCGGCGATTCCATAACGGGCAGCCAGAACCTGGTCTTCGTCGAAATGGCGCGCACCGTCTTCCCCGTTTTCATCGGCGGCATCATCATTTCCGCGATCATCGCGGCGAGCATGTCCACGGCGGACTCCCAACTCCTTGCCGCGTCTTCGGCGTTCGCGTCCGACGTGTATAAAACCACCATCAAAAAGAACGCGAGCGACAAGAACGTGATGTGGGTGGGACGCGGCGTCGTCATCGTGATCTCGCTCCTCGCCTTCGGGATCGCGCTTCTCGGTTCGGGCAATCCCCCGATCGTTCCCGCGTTCAGCACGATCATGAGTCTGGTTTCGGCGGCGTGGGCGGCGTTCGGCGCGGCGTTCGGTCCCGTCATCCTGCTCTCGCTGTTCTGGCGGCGGCTCAACTACAAGGGCGCCGTTTCGGGCATCGTCACGGGCTTCGTCGTCGATATCCTGTGGATGATCCTCTTCAACTTCGAGTACTACGGCATGAACAGCGTCGCGTACAACACCAACCTGTACGAGATCCTGCCCGGGTTCGTTGCCGGAATGATCGCCGCGATCGTCGTTTCGCTTCTGACAGCGAAGCCGGACAAAGAAGTGACCGATCTCTTCGACCGCTTCAAAGGTCTGACGTCTCTGGAAGAGAGCGACCTCGCGGAAAGCACCGCCGAATAAGAAACAAGAATGAAAAGAGCGCCCCCGCCGCACGGCGGGGGCGCTTTCCGTTTCCCAAAAAAGCAACGGCGCGTTGCTTGCAAAGGCGGGGAAAGTGTGCTATGATGATAGCGGAGGTGAGACGATGGAGACGAAAGACGTCATACTGAATCTGAGAACGGGAAAGGGACTGTCGCAGGACGAACTTGCCGAAAAGGTGTTCGTGACGCGGCAGGCGGTGTCAAGGTGGGAGACCGGGGAAACGACGCCGAACACCGAGACGCTGAAACTGCTCTCCAACTTTTTCGGGGTGTCGATCAACACCCTGCTCGGTTCGCCGCGCAAACTGATCTGCCAATGCTGCGGAATGCCGATGGAAGACGATTTGATCGGGCGGAATCGGGACGGCTCGTTGAACGAGGACTACTGCAAGTGGTGCTACGCGGACGGGGCGTTTACCTACTCGAGCGCGGACGACCTGATCGAGGTGTGCGTAAAACACATGGCAAGCGAGCAGTTCCCCGCCGAGGCGGCGCGGGAGTATATGAAGAATCTCCTGCCGACGCTCGGCTACTGGAAAGAGCGCGGAGCGGCGGTCGACGGAGAAACCGAGAAACTGAAAAAGGATCTGATCGGAGAGTTCAACGCTCTCGGGATCGCGGGGCTTCCGAAGGTCGAAAAACTCTACGCGCTGGTCGGGCAATACGTCAATCTCGCCTACCCGCTCCCGAGCGGAGACAGCGCCGCGTTTCTCGACGACGAAAAGACCTACTTCGGGTGTCAGCTCGAAGGGGAAAACGGTCGCTGCTTCGGGGTGATCGGAAACGCCGACTTTCTGCTCGTTTCACGCTACGGAAAGGACGGCGAAGACCCCGAACTGATCCTTTTCAAAAAGAGATAAAACACGATAAAACGAAAAGACGCGGGCGTTCGCCCGCGTCTTTTCGTCGCTGTACGGTCAGTCGATCGAGCCGGTCTCGAAATAGGCGACGGCGCGACGCCGGATCTTTTCGAGCAGGGGCGTGATCTGCTCCATCTCCTCCGGGGTCATCTCCGCCGTGAGATACGCGCTCCAACTCCGGAGCGCGTCCAGGATCTCGGGAACGATGCGCTTCGCCTCCTCGGTCGGATAGAGGCGCGAAACCCGGCGGTCTTCGTCGTCCCCCTGCCGCGTAACGAATCCCGCCGCCTCGAGTTTTTCGACCTGGCGGGCGATATTGCTCTTGTGGATGCAGAGGGCGCGCGAAAGCGCCTCCTGCGTGATGCCGGGCTCCCGGCAGATCCGTAGGATCATCGCGTATTGCGGACCGCGGATACCGAGCGGTTCGAGCCGCTCGCACCGGAACGCCGCGGCGCAGCGCGCCGTGACCGAAACCTGCCGCATCAGATCGCTGTTCATGTTCGCTCCTTTCGGGGTAGAAGACCTTTCTTGTTCTATTGTATCACAAAACGCCGCCGAACGCAAGAGACGGGAAAGCGTGCCGTCCCGCATAGCGCCGCGCCCCGGCGCATAGAATAAGCCGGAAGGAGAACGAAGATGGGCGGATTCTTCTCGGTATTATTCAATCTGATCTCGGTCGTGCTCGGAATCTCGACGGGACAGAACTTCCCTCCTCCGCTCCCGGCGAAGGAAGAACGGGAACTGTTTTTCAAAATGAAGGACGGCGACAAGTCGGCGAGAGGAAAATTGATCGAACACAATCTGCGGTTGGTTTCGCATATCGTGCGGAAATACTACGCCTCGTCGCAGAGCCCCGACGAGTTGATCTCGGTCGGTTCGCTCGGGCTCATCAAGGCGGTCGATACCTTTCACCCCGAAAACGGCGCGCGGTTCGCCACCTACGCCGCGAAATGCGTGCAGAACGAGATCCTGATGTATTTCCGCTCGCGCAAAAAACTGCAAAACGAGGTTTCGATCAACGACACGATCGAGGTGGATCGGGACGGCAATCCGCTGACCTACCTCGACGTGATCCATACCGACGACACGATCGCGGAGGACCTCGATCTGAAAATCCATTCCGAGCGGGCGAAGGAATATATCCTGAATCGGCTCGATCCAAGGGAGCGAACCATCCTGATCCTGCGCTACGGACTCTCCGGGAAACCGCCCCTGACGCAGAAGGAAACGGCGAAACTGCTTTTCATCTCGCGCTCCTACGTCAGCCGGATCGAAAAGAAGGCGCTCGAAACGCTCCGGGACTCGTTCGGGGACGACGTTCATTCTTTTTCGGATACATAATCCCGGGGGTTTCGGGAAAAATGAAGGATGGAAGTTCGCTTCCGAAGAAATCCGAAGAAAAAAAGAAAGGATCTACGATTCATGATGAATGTGATCGACAGGATCGCGCTTACGCTCGCCGTGATCGGCGCGCTGAACTGGGGAAGCATCGGGCTCTTCGCTTTCGACTTCGTTTCCTGGCTCAGCGGCGGCGCCGGAACGCCCCTCGCGCGGATCATCTTTACGTTGGTCGGGATCGCGGGGCTCTGGTGTGTCTCGCTGATCTTCCGTCCCGAACGCTCCTTTGAAAGACAAAGACAGCATTAAAACAAAAGAACGCGGCTTCGGGCAATCGAAGCCGTTTTCTTTTTTTCGCATATCCTGTTATCGGGGAGTTTTCTATTCTTTTCCTGACTAAAAAACCGGAGTCGGGACAACAATAGAATCAGCCGGGCGGTACGTACCGGAACACATTCCGGCAAAAAGGAGATCAGGAAATGGTGAACATAAAAAGAGGGGATATTTACTACGCCGATCTGAGCCCCGTCGTCGGGAGCGAGCAAGGCGGGCTTCGCCCCGTTCTGATCGTGCAGAACGATATCGGAAACCGATACAGCCCGACGGTGATCGCCGCCGCGATCACGAGCAAACTCGGAAAGAACAAGCTCCCGACGCACATCGACATCTACGCCTCGGAGGTGGGGCTCGCCAAGGATTCGGTGATCCTGCTCGAACAGATCCGCACGCTCGACAAGCGGCGTCTGCGCGAGAAGATGGGACACCTGAACGAAAGCGTGATGGCGCGCGTCAACGACGCGATACAGGTCAGTTTCGGTCTGGTCGAGCAGCCGGCGACGGCGCGCGAACGTGCAAGCGCCCGCGTCTATACCGGGCGTGAAACGCCGAAACCGTCCTTCGGATGATCCTTTCTTTTCAAATACGGATTTTTTGACAGCCGCCCCCCTTCCCCGCGCGCGGATCCGCGCCGGGTGCGGGGCGGCGACTTTTTTCGCTTTTGGTCTTGCTTTTTCTTTTGGGTCGTGCTATAATTTGTCCGTAACTGAATACGCGCGGGCAGTTCCGGCGCAAGCCGGATCAGGGGGAAGTTCGGTGCAAATCCGTCGCAACAGTCATTACCGTAATTGAGAGATCATAAGTCGGAATACCTGCTGCCAAACGCGCGACCGGTCGGCAAATCTTTGCCGCAGCATTTTTGGACATGAAAAGTGCGACCTTCTCCACGGACGGGGGGAGTCTGCCTCCTCATGCCCGCGGTGATCGTTCTGTCGCATTTGGAGCATTCCGAATGGGGCAGTATTTTTTGTTAAGGAGGGTTTATGGCAGACGAAAAACTGACGCGCGAAGACTGTCTCGCCCTGCTCCGGGAGACGTGGGAACGGCTTTTGCGCGAAGGGTTCGACCGATACCCGAAGCGGGCGGATTTCGAGGAAGCGCAGGTCGTCGCGATCAAGGCGTTTCTCGGTCCCTGGCCGCGGGCGCTCGAAGCCGCGGGGATCAAACCGCCGCGGAACGGCGATCGGCTCGAACGAAATCGGCAGAAACGGATCGCCGCCAAGCGGCGCCGGAACGCCGAACGGAAAAATAAAACCGTCCCGGAAGACCCCGAGAACAAAGAATGAAAGAGGTAAAAACAATGAAAAGAGTACTTTCCCTTATGCTGGTTCTCGTCTGCTTCGTTCTGCTGCTTGCGGGATGCGGCGACAAAACGAAAACCGAGAACGTCACCGTGACGATCGTGGATAAGAACGGCGAAGCCGTCCTTGCCCTCGAAAACGTCAAGGCGAAAGACCTTGACGGCGACGACAAGATCACGATCTACGA
>JAGCXA010000051.1 GCA_017961575.1 Clostridia bacterium
GCTGCTTGCGGGATGCGGCGACAAAACGAAAACCGAGAACGTCACCGTGACGATCGTGGATAAGAACGGCGAAGCCGTCCTTGCCCTCGAAAACGTCAAGGCGAAAGACCTTGACGGCGACGACAAGATCACGATCTACGAAGCGCTGAAAGCGGCGCACAAAAACTGCCCGAACGGCGGCGCCGACGGATTTGCCGCCGAGGAAGGTCAGTACGGTCTTGCGATGACGAAACTCTGGGGCGAAGAGAACGACGGTTCGTTCGGTTTCTACGTCAACGACGGAATGCCGATGTCCCTTGCCGAGGAAGTGAAAGCAGACGACCGGATCGTCGCGTATTTCTACCTGTACGGGCAGATGGACACCTACTGCTACTTTGACAAACAGACCGAGACCGTGAAAAAGGGCGAGACCGTGACGCTGACGCTGACGGCTTTCGGATTTGACGAGAACTGGAACCCCGTCCCGAAGGCGTTTGAGGGCGCGACGATCAAGGTCAACGGGACCGCAATCGAAGCCAAGACCGACGCGGAGGGCAAGATCACGCTGACGCTCGATAAGGGCGTGAACGTCATCTCGGCTTCGGGCGATACGCTGGTTCCCGCGATCGCGAAGATCACCGTCAAATAAAAAATGGCGAAGCGACTGTTCGCTTCCCTGCTCGCGCTTCTGCTTCTCCTCGTCTGTCTTCCGGTTTCGGCGGACGGCGGGGAGACGGCGCGGGGAATGATCACGGGGATCGAGGAATACGAGGGCGCGAAGACGCGGCAGAGTTGGCTTGACGGCGCGCTCACCGACGCCGCGGGACGCGGCGCGGAATGGTACGCGATCGCGCTGATAAAGAGCGACCCGACGCTCGACTTCACGGAGTACGAGGCGGCGCTTCGCAAGACCCTCTTATCGGGCAAAATCACGGCGTCCGCCACGAAACTGAAATGCGGACTGGTTTTGGCGCTGCTCGGAAGCAGCCCGGAACTCGTCCGGGAGACGCTGGATCAGGCGATCGGACAGAACGATCAACTGATGACGTGGGTGTTCGGACTGCACCTTCTGAACGCGGGATATGCCGCCGCGGAACATACGGCGGAGGACGTCGCCGGGCTTCTTCTCGGTCGGCGGAACGCCGACGGCGGATGGTCGGTGACCGGAACCGTCTCGGACGTCGACGTGACGGCGATGACGGTACAGGCGCTCGCGCCGAACCGCGACGTGCCGGGGGTCGCCGAGGCGATCGACGGCGCGCTCGCTCTGCTCGCCGATCGGCAGTTGCCGGACGGCGGCTTTCAAAGTTACGGTAAAGAGAACGCCGAAAGCGCCGCGCAGGTACTCCTTATGCTCGGTTGTCTTGGCGTCACGGCGGACGAAGCCGGATTTGCCGGGGGGTACGCCAAACTGTTCGACGCGCTCGTACGCTTTGCCGCCCCATCCGGGGGGTTTTGCCACGAACTCGGCGGGGACGTCAACGAACTCGCCACCTCGCAGGTCTATCTCGCGCTCTCGGCGCACGAAGCGGCGGAGAACGGAAAGGGCTCGATCTTCATCCCGGAGGTTGCACCGGGGTCGTTCGTCCCCACCGCCCAAAGCGGACGCTTCCCCTTCGTGATCCTCTACGTTTCAATCCCGACGCTTGCCGTCGCGGTCGCCGTCTTCTTCTTTTTGCGGAGGCGGAAGAAAACCGCCGCGAAACGCTGAAATAATCTGTCCGCGCGTCCCTTTTTTCGCAAAATGCTCTTGACAAAGCGCCCCCCCTATGCTATAATATCGGGTGCTTGAAAGAGAGCATATCTGGGTGTGGCGCAGTTGGTAGCGCGCTACCTTGGGGTGGTAGAGGCCGCACGTTCAAGTCGTGTCACTCAGACCAGAAGAGGCAGGATGATCCTTGTGATCGTCCTGCCTCTTCTCGTTTTAATGCTGCGTCTTGAACGTGCGCTCTACCGCCCCGCGCCGAACGGCGCAGGGTGGTAGGGTTAACGAGCCGAAAACGATCCGGTGGATCGTTTTCGGCGAAGCGGTCGCGCACCAAGCAAGGAGCGCGGGAAGCAAGACACGGCTTGCGCCTCGCGCGACTTGCGACTGCGCGCGGGGCAACGCACGTTCAAGTCGCACCGCACAAACTCCCTCCACCGGTCACGCGATCCACCCTTCCGAAAGGTGAATGTGTTTTGTCGTTTATTCCGTCGTAATAGTTCTCTGCGAATTAACAATCTTTTCCTTCAAATAAACGATCCTCTTCACTTTCCGCTCCGCATACCTCACATACTTTGCCGCGCCGCCCCAAGCGTGGGTCACGTGTGCAATCACGACGTCCGCACGATCAATCATCCATCGGTTGCGGTAGTCAATGGCAAAGCGTCGCGGGATGGATTCAATGCCTTCGGGGAAAACTGTTTCCCGATCGGTATAACCGTTTCGCTCCGTCGGAAGATACGCGAGAACAACGGCATAACTGATTTCCGGATACTCTTTTATCAGTTCACGAAGGCAGGAGAGCGCCATTGCGTCAAAACGCCCGTGATTACCGATATAGAACAGATTTACGCCTTCCTCAATCTTCCTTTTTATTGCATCCTGCAATTCTCCTTTAATTGAATCCGGGCAATCGTGATGCCCGAAAAAAGTACAGCATTTCATAGTATTCCTCCACGATTTGTGGGATATATCGTAATTATAGCACAAATGCTTCAAAATTGCGATATATCCCACACGATTTATCGCAACATTCGGTAGAATTATTGCGATAAATCCCAAACGGAGGAACACAATGAACGCGAAAGAAGCCGTTGCGAAACGAATCATTGATCTCTGCAATCAGAAGAACATCGCAATTAACGCGCTTGCCAATCTTTCGGGCGTTGCGCCGTCGACCGTTTACAGTATGCTGAACGAAAAGAGCCAAAATCCCGGCGTCGTATCGCTGAAAAAACTATGTGACGGAATGGATATTTCTTTACGAGAGTTCTTTGACTGCGAGTTGTTCGACGACATTGAACAGGAGATCAAATAATATCGCCCATCAAAAAAATCGCCCGGCAGTTTTTTCTGTCGGGCGATTATTCTTATTCCTCGTTCTCTTCCCCGTCGTCGTCTTTTTCAAGATCGGCGGTCAGAGCGACGTGTTCGAGCAGGAACTTCTGCGCATCGGGGGGAAACTCGATCACGTTGTAGTCGACGTCACGGAAGGTGCGAAGTTCGAAACGCAGTCCCAGTTTCCTGCCTTTTTCGGTCGGTCGCCAGCGTATTTTTCCATCGGTCTCATCTTTTTCTCTTGCGAGATAGCCGAGATGCGACAGTCGGCTTTTGAGCGCGTATTTCGTCAATCTCGCGAAGGCACGCCCGTCGCCCGCAAAACGGTTGAGCCGATTCAAAAACTCCGTGATCGTCACCGGCTCGTCCGAAAGTACCTCCGCTTCGATCGTTGTAAGCGTTTCGGGCGAAACCGATTGCGGCGATCGGTACCATTCTCCGGGCGAGGCGTTTTCAAGCGCGGCAACGGCGGCGGGGTCGGACGGTTCAAGCCCCGCAAGACGTTCCGCAAGATACCGCTGTGCCGCGGTCGTGATCGCATACCGTCCTCGACCGTTCGGACAGTTCTCGTTCGTCTGATAGATGATACCGAGTTTCTCGCCCGCTCTGCTCGGTGCGATCCCCCGCGAGGTAAGTAACGCACCGACCCGTCTGAGCCAACTCCTGATCGTCTTTCCCGTCGTCCGCTTTACGCCCCTCTCCTTTGCTGCGGCGTTGTAGCGCCTCACAAAATCGGTCAGCACGATCGGTTCATCCGACAGGATCTCACCCTCGATCACCTCGCGCGTGATCGACCGGGACCCGGTTTTTCGGTTCTGCGTCGTTGCTGCGACGGTCGGTTCGGGCGGCGCCGAGGGCAACGGCGTTTCCTTGGGATAGCGACGCAAAATCTCCAAAAACGCGTCGCCGTAGCGATCGAGTTTCATTGTGCCGACGCCGGAAACGGCGAGCAATTCGCCCTTCGTCTGCGGGCGCTTGCGGCACATTTCGATCAGCGTCGTGTCGTAAAAGACCACGTACGCCGGAACGCCTCTTTCGTCTGCCAACTGACGCCGGAGCGCTTTGAGTTCGGAGAAAAGTGCGTGGTCAACCCCGTCCCGTGACGCTTTGACGTCGGGTCTTGCGGCAGTCGGTATCTTCGCTTCGGGCAACTGCATCGTGACCCGCTCCGCGCCAAAGAGGACGGACGCCGCCTTCGGAGTCAGCGCGACCGTCGGGTACTCGGTCCCGCGGGACTCGACGAAGTTCTCGTACTCGAGATGTTCCAGAATGCGGCGCACTTCGACGCCCGACCGATCCGACAACGCGCCGAAAGAAGGCAGTCCGTCAAATCCGAGACGGGCGATCCGTTCGTTTCGTTTCCCCGCCAGAACGTCCGTGACCATGACCTTGCCGAACCGCTCGCGGGTCTCGGCGACGCAGGTAAGGATCGTTTTTGCCGTTTCGGTCACGTCGACGTCGCGGAACCGCGTCAGGCAGTTCGAGCAGTTCCCGCAGTATTCGGGCGAGTGTTCGCCGAAATAGCGCAGTATATAGTGACGGAGGCAACCGGTCATTTTCGCGTAGACCGTCATCTGTTTCAGACGGTCGAACGCGCGGTCGGTGACGAGTTGCTGTTGTTCCGGGGTCAGGTCGGGATTGGGTGCGGAGTGTTTGATCAGGAAACTGAGGGTCTGCACGTCCTGCGGTTTGAAAAACAGCACGCAATCGGCGGGCGAACCGTCCCGCCCGGCGCGTCCTGCTTCCTGATAGTATTCCTCAACGTCCTGCGGCATATTATAATGGATCACGAACGATACGTTCGCCTTGTCGATCCCCATTCCGAAGGCGTTGGTCGCGACCATCACCGACACGCGGTCGAAGACGAAATCCTCCTGATTCTTCCGGCGAACGGCGGCGTCGAGCCCGGCGTGGTATTTTGCCGCGGAAACGCCCGCTTTAAGAAGGCGTTGTTCGACCTCCTCGACGGTTTTGCGCGTCGCGCAGTAGACGATGCCCGATTCGCCCGGCTTCCGACGGATGATTTCGAGCAGTTTTTGAAACCGATTTCCCGGATGGACCACCCCGAAACGAAGATTCGGGCGGTCGAATCCCATCGCGATCCGCAACGGCGCCGTCAAGCGGAGCGAATACTCGATATCGTCCCTGACCTCGGCGGTAGCGGTCGCGGTGAACGCCGCGATCACGGGACGGTAGCCGAGCGCGTCGACGAACTCGGAGATTTTCAGGTAACTCGGACGAAAATCCTGTCCCCATTGGGAGATGCAATGTGCCTCGTCAACGGCGAGCAGGTCGACCTTGACCGTCCGGCAGGCGTCGAGAAAGGCGGGGGTGATCAGTCGTTCGGGCGCGACGTAAACGATCTTATACTGCCCCCGTTTGAGGTTTTCGACCGCCCTTGCGTACTGTGCAGAGGTCAGGGTACTGTTGAGATACGCCGCGGGGACGCCGTTCTGCGTCAACGAATTGACCTGATCTTTCATCAGGGAGATCAGGGGCGACACGACCAGCGTGATTCCCTTAAACAGGAGCGCCGGAACCTGAAAGCAAATCGATTTCCCCGCCCCGGTCGGCATCACGCAGAGGACGTCCCGCCCCTGCAAGATGGCGTCGGTCACCTCGTCCTGCCCCTCTCGGAAAGACGTGTATCCGAAATACTGTTTCAATACGGTCAGTTTGTCGGACATCACAGTCCTCCTTTCTTGCGTTCGGGATTGTTTTCAGTATACCACTTTTTTCCGCTTTTTGCAAGAACCAAGCCGAGCGTCCAACAAAAACAAAAAAAGAGGGGTTCTCCCTCTTTTTTTGTTTGGCTCGGTTGCGTTTATTTCAGCGCGAGACGGGTCTCGATATCGGCGATCAGATCGCGCGAGGTTTGCTCCGCCGTCGCGCGGTCCTTGGCGCTGACCGACAGGTAGATCTTGATCTTCGGTTCGGTGCCCGACGGACGGACGACGACCGAGCAGTTTTCCGCGAGGTAGTATTTCAGGACGTCGGACTTCGGCAGTCCGTCGATGCCTTTTCCGTAATCGAGGGCTCGCACGACCTTGCGTCCCGCGACGTCGGAAAGCCCCGCGCGGAGCGTCGCCATGATCTCCTGCATCCGGGCAAAGCCGGCGACCCCGGCGAACTCGTAGGAATAGAGTGTGTTCAGGCAGGCGCCGTACTCGGCGTAGAGTTCGTTCAGTTTTTGGAGCAGACTGATCCCTCTCGTGCGATAGAACGCGAACATCTCGCAGATGAGGTAGGCGCCGTCGACGGCGTCCTTATCGCGGACGTAAGCGCCCGACAGGTAGCCGTAGGACTCCTCGAAGCCGAAGAGATAACTGTCGGCGTGTCCCGCCTTTTCAAGAAGGCCGATCTGCTCGCCGATATACTTGAAGCCGGTCAGGACGTTGACCGTGCGGACGCCGTAATGCGCGGCGATCCGTTCCGCCATATCGATCGTGACGATGGTCTTGATCATCACGGGGTCGGCGGGCATTTTGCCGTGGCGGGTGCGCTGGCTCGCGATATAGTCGAGGAGGAGCATTCCGACCTCGTTCCCGGTCAGCAGTTTCATCCCGTCTCCGTCGCGGACGGCGATCCCCACGCGGTCGGCGTCGGGGTCGGTCGCGAGCAGAAGATCGGCGTGAAGACGGTCGGCGTATTCCAGTCCGAGCCGGAGCGCTTCGCGGATCTCGGGGTTCGGATAGGGGCAGGTCGGGAAGTTGCCGTCGGGGTTCGCCTGCTCTTTCACGACGGTGACGTTGGTGAAGCCGCTCTCGGAAAGGACGCGCGTGACGGGTTTCAGCCCCGTTCCGTTCAGGGGAGAATAGACGATCGCGACGTCGCGGTCGATCTCGTCGCCGAAGAGGATGCTCTGCCCCTTGACGGCGGAGAGGAAGGCGGTGACGCAGTCCTCGCCGATATACTTGATCCTGCCCGCGGACAGGAGCGCGTCGAAATCGCCGCGCAAAACGTCCCGGAAGACGTCGAGCCGTTCGATCTCGGACAGAACCGCCGCCGCTCCCTCGGTCGTGATCTGGCAGCCGTCGGGACCGTAGACCTTGTAACCGTTGTACTTCGAGGGGTTGTGCGACGCCGTGACGACGACGCCGGCGGAACAGCCGAAGTACCGGACGGCGAAGGAGAGCGCCGGGGTCGGCATCAGTTCGGGATAGAGATAGACGGTCAGACCGTTGGCGGCAAAAACGCCGGCGGCGACCCGGCTGAACAGGTCGGATTTGATCCGGCTGTCGTAGGCGACGGCGATCTTCTTCGCGTCGGGGTAGGTCTTGCATACGTAGTTGGCAAGCCCCTGCGACGCCTTCGCGACGGTATAGACGTTCATCCGGTTGGTACCGGCGCCGATCACGCCGCGGAGACCTCCGGTGCCGAATTCGAGATCGCGGTAGAACGCCTCCTCGATCTCGGGCTCGGTCATCTCCGAGAGTTCCGCCGAGAGTTCGACGGCGTTCGTTTTCCACTCCTCATACTTGGCAAGATAGCCGTTCCGGTCCATTTTCAATAAAACCTCACTTCAACATAAATTGGCACGCCGAAAGCGGGAATCCCCCCTGTTCCGGCGCGGAAAAAGAGGGGTTTTTGCGTCAAGCGCGACAGGACGCCGGGTGAAGCGGTTTATCTTCTGTGGTGGTTGAGGAAGCGTTTGAGATCCTTCATCGCTTTGGAAAGGACGTCGGGATCCGGGAGCATCACGATGCGGAAGCGCAGATCCTCCGTCCAGTCAAAGCCGCTTCCGGGGATGACGAGGACGTTCGATTCGTGCAGGAATTTCATCGCGAAATCCTGCCCGTCCTTGAAGGTGAATTTCTCCTTTTCAAGTCCCGGGAAGAGGTAGAAGGCGGCGCGGTTCTTCTCGTAGAAGACGCCGTCGATCTGATCGAGTCCGTCGCAGGTCGCGCGTCTCTGTTCGTAGAGGCGGCCGCCCGGGACGAGCATCTCGCGGGTGCTCTCGCTGTCGACCAGCGCGGCGGGAATGACGAGCTGGGTCAGGGCGTTGCCGCAGAGCCGCATCGCCGCGAGTTTCATCACGCCTTCCTTGATCTCGTCGAGTTCCTTTTTCGGTCCCGAGAAGACCATCCAGCCGCAGCGGAAGCCGCAGATGATGTGGCTCTTCGAGAGCCCGTTGAAGGTGACGCAGGGGACGTCGGGGGCGATCGCGCCGATCGATTCGTGGCGCAGACCGTCCATCACGAGTCGGTCGTAGATCTCGTCCGAGAGAAGCACCAGATGATTCTGACGCGCGACGTCGGCGATCGCGACGAGGGTCTCGTGCGAGTAGACCGCGCCGGTCGGGTTGTTCGGGTTGATGATCAGGATCGCCTTGGTGTTCGGGGTGATCTTGCTCTTGATGTCGTCGACGTCGGGCTCCCAACGGTTGTTCGGGTCGCAGCGGTAAAAGACCGGCTTCCCGCCGCAGAGGTAGGCGTTATTGCTCCACAGCGAATAGCACGGGGTCGGCAGGAGCAGTTCGTCGTTGGTGCCGATCAGCGAGTTCATCAGCATCGACGCCGCCTCGCTGACGCCGTTGCAAATGAAGACGTCGTTCGGCATAATGCCTTGCAGTCCGCGCCCGATGTGGTAGGTGCAGATGACGCTCCGCGCCGTCGCCATTCCGCGCACGTCGCAGTACGGGACCGCCTCGTCGATGTGCAGGGCGAGCGCCTGCCGCACCGAGTTCGGAAGCACAAAGCCGAAGCGCCCCGGGTTACCGGTATTCAGTTTCAGGACGTTCGTCCCCTCGGATTCCATCCGGAGCGCCTCCTGATAGAGCGGCCCGCGGATGTCGGAATGAACGTGTTCAAGTCTGTCGGAACAATGTACCATAGTATAACCTCATAAGTATTATATTACTCTTGATTTTAGAAAGCCGCAGAACTTTTTTGGTTTTGCGGTTCAGACCTCCTCGCGGAAGGTATCGGGGCGAGTCGGATTGAAAACCTCGTTGCAGGTCATCACCGTCACCAGGTTTTCCGTGTCGGACAAATTGGTAATACTGTGCGTCCAGCCGGGGATCATATGGATCGCCTCGATCTTGTCGCCCGAAACCTCAAATGCAAGCGTTTCGCCGGTATTGATATTGCGTTCCCGGATCAGTCCGTGTCCCTGCACGACGATGAAAAGTTCCCATTTGCTGTTATGCCAATGCTGTCCCTTCGTGATCCCGGGGCGGCTGATATTGACGCTGACCTGACCGCAATCGGCGGTATGGATCAATTCGGTAAAAGAACCGCGGTCGTCGACGTTCATTTTCAGAGCGTACTTGACCTTTTCTTTCGGAAGGTAGGTCAGATAAAGCGAGTAGAGTTTCTTCGCGAAAGAGCCGTCGGGCATCTTCGGCATCAGGAGCGTTCCGGGCTGTTCGGCGAAGGACAAAAGCAGATCGACGATCTCGCCGAGCGTGACTTTGTGCGATTTCGGCACGCAGCAGTAGCGTCCGTCCGGGACGATCACCGTCTCGACGCCGTTGAACTCGCACCGCGTCTCCTTCCCTTCCAGAAGATCGAACATCCCCTCGACGAGATCGTCGATATAGAGCAGTTCGAGTTCGGTGGAGCGGTCGTTGACGGTGTACGGCTGATCGTTCGCGATCGCCCAGCAGAAGGTGCTGACCGCCGAATTGTACTTCGGGCGGCTGTGCCCCATCAGGTTCGGGAAACGGTAGACGGCGATCTTCGCGCCGGTCTCGCGCCCGTAGGCGAAAAGCAGTTCTTCCCCCGCCTGCTTGCTTCTGCCGTATTCGCTGTCCCCGAAGCGTCCCGAAAGGGTCGCCTGGATCGAGGAGGAGAGCATCACGGGGGCGGGGTTTCCGTGGCGTTTCAGGGCGGCGAGCAACTCGGACGTAAAACCGAAGTTCCCCTTCATGAAATCGGCGGGGTCGGTCGGACGGTTGACGCCGGCAAGGTGAAACACGAAATCGCACTTGGCGGCGAACTCGTCGAGCTGTTCCTGCGTGTTGCCGAGATCGTATTCGTAGATCTCGTCGATCCGAAGGTTCGGACGGGTCTTGTTTTTACCGTCGCGGATCGTTTTCAGATTGTTGACGAGCGCCGTGCCGACCATCCCCTTCGCGCCGGTCACAAGTATCTTCACAGATCCTTCCTCCAAACCATCCGGTTGACGATCCCGACGTAGGATTGAATGATCTTCACGACCTTGTCGGAGACGTTCTCGTCGGTATAGTCGGGGACGGGGATTCCGTTGTCTCCGTTCTTCACCATTTCGACGGCGAGGTCGACCGCGCCGAGCAATCCCTTCTCGTCGATGCCGGAGAGGACGAAACATCCCTTGTCAAGCGCCTCGGGGCGCTCGGTCGACGTGCGGATGCAGACGGCGGGAAACGGCTTTCCGATCGAAGTGAAGAAAGAACTCTCCTCGGGGAGCGTTCCGCTGTCGGAAACGACGCAAAAAGCGTTCATTTGCAGGCAGTTGTAATCGTGGAAGCCGAGCGGTTCGTGCCGGATGACGCGCGGATCGAGTTTGAAGCCCGACGCGTCGAGTTTCTTGGCGCTTCTCGGATGGCAGGAATAGAGGATCGGGAGATCGTACTTTTCCGCCATTTTGTTGATCGCGGAGAAGAGCGACGTGAAATTCTTTTCGGTGTCGATATTCTCTTCCCTGTGCGCCGAGAGCAGGACGTACTTTCCTTTCTCTAACCCGAGTTTTTTGTGGATCTCCGACTTTTCGATCGCCGCGAGATTGGCGCGCAGGACCTCCGCCATCGGGGAGCCGGTGACGTAGGTGCGCTCTTTCGGCAGACCGCAGTCGGCAAGATACCGACGGGCGTGCTCGGAGTACGCGAGGTTGACGTCGGAGATGATGTCGACGATCCGGCGGTTGGTCTCCTCGGGCAGGCACTCGTCCTTGCAGCGGTTGCCCGCCTCCATATGAAAGATCGGGATATGCAGACGCTTCGCCCCGATGACCGACAGGCAGGAGTTGGTGTCGCCGAGAACAAGCACGGCGTCGGGCTTGATCTCCGCCATCAACCGATAACTCTTCGCGATGATGTTCCCCATCGTCTCGCCGAGGTCGGCGCCGACGGCGTCCAGGTAGACGTCGGGATCGGCGAGTCCGAGATCGCGGAAGAAGACGCCGTTCAGGTTATAGTCGTAGTTCTGCCCCGTATGGGCGAGCAGGGTGTCGAAATACCTGCGGCATTTCCCGATCACAGCCGAAAGCCGGATGATCTCGGGGCGCGTCCCGACGATGATGAGCAGGCGAACGCGTCCGTCGTTTTTCCACTTCACGTTTTCAAACATCAGTTCCCCTCCTTCAAACGCTCCCGGATATAGGAGAGCGAGGCGATCTTCGCTTTCGTTTCTTCAAGCGTAAGCTGCTTCGTATTGTTGCTGTTGAATTCGGACAGCCGGCTCCTCTTCTCGTCGCCGGTCTTGAAGTATTTATCGTAGTTCAGATCGCGGTTGTCGGCGGGAACGCGATAGAAGTTCCCCATATCGATCGCCTTGGCGCATTCCTCGTTGGTGAGGAGCGTTTCGTACATCTTCTCGCCGTGGCGGATCCCGATGACTTTGATCTGCGACTTGTCGCCGCCGAAGAGTTCACAGACCGCCTCCGCCTGCGTTTTGATCGAGCAGGCGGGCGCCTTCTGGATCAGGAGATCGCCGTTCTCGCCATGCTCGAAGGCGAAGAGGACGAGATCGACCGCCTCTTCAAGCGACATAATGAACCGCGTCATCGACGGTTCGGTGACGGTGATCGGGTTCCCCGCGCGGATCTGGTCGATCCAAAGCGGGATGACCGAACCGCGGCTGCACATCACGTTGCCGTAGCGGGTGCAGCAGATCCGGGTTGCGCCGCTGTTCCTTGACTTGGCGACGGCAACTTTTTCTTCAAGTGCTTTTGAAATACCCATCGCGTTGATTGGATATGCTGCCTTATCTGTCGATAAGCAAATAACGCACTTAACGCCTTCGTCAATTGCGGCAGTCAGGATATTGTCGGTCCCGATTATGTTGGTCCTGACAGCTTCCATCGGGAAGAATTCGCAACTGGGAACTTGCTTCAAAGCAGCCGCGTGAAAGATATAATCGACTCCACGCACAACTCCCCGACAAGATTCCAAAGAACGAATGTCGCCAATGTAAAATTTTATTTTCCGGAAGTATTCGGGATAGTTAGCCTGATACTCATGGCGCATATCGTCTTGCTTTTTCTCATCACGAGAGAAAATTCTGATTTCACCGATATCGGTAGTTAAGAATCTTTTTAAAACGGCATTGCTGAATGAGCCGGTACCACCGGTAATAAGCAATACTTTATCCTTTAAAATGTTAGTATCGTTGTCAGCGTATTCTTCCAGGATCTCTTTGATTCTTTGAAGCTTTAACTGATCGGCTGAATCTTCATCACTTTCATATGAGACGAACGAACGAAGCGAAGTTTTGGTAATCTCCGCAGCTTCTTTTTGAGTTAATCCGCAAGTTTTCCTAAGTTCTTTTAAAGTCATGATGGCACATTCCCTCTTTCAGTTTTTTTAGATACAATAAGAGTATAGCACCAATGTGCAAATTTTGCAAGTATTTAAGCTGAGATTCTTAACGTTTTTCATTTCTTCACTCTTTTAATGTAAAAATTGCAATCGCATCTCGCAAAACAAAAAAGGAAAGAGGTCTTCTCTTTCCTATGATTCGGCAAGTTGAAAGAGCAAAAACCATTCATACTCAAAAACAACACTTATCACTTCTTCAATTTCCGCGTCGGTCATACCGTTTAAGATCGGAAAACACCTATGCGCTTAGAATAGTATTCTGCAATTGAATATCAGTTATTTGCCTCCCATACTTCGATATATTTTTTCGCAATCATTTTGCAATTATGAAAATCTTCAACAAACCGTCTTGATTTCATTCCAAGTGTTTCAAAACTATCTTTTAGTGAAATCACGTGTTCGATCTGGTTCACAATTTGATTGACGTCCGGAACTATATTAAATACCGGGCAATCGTCGCGCGTTATACCAAACTCTTTTAAAGAATCGTCCGACGCTCCGCCAAGTACAATTCTGCCCTCAGCCATCGCATACAAAGCGTTCATTCCGTAACAGTGTTCCTTGCACTGATCCACCAGAACATTAACGCCTTGAAGCTGTTTAAGATAATCTGCAAGAGGTTTTTTCCCATCAAGAATGATTTCAACTTGATCGCCGTATTTCTTTTTTATAATAGAGAGCGCCTCTTTTATTTCTTTGGTTCCTTTAGACTTCTCTCTGATGATTCCGTGCATAATTACAATTTTATTTGTTGCAATATTGGGTTTGTATTCTATTTGTGAACAATCAAATCCAATTGGAATGGTTTGAAGTCGATTCTTTCTATCCCTAACAGGCACGGCATATTCATACATTATCGGTATAATCCCTGCAACGTGGTCGTAAATATATTTCTCCTGCTTTTTCCTCACTTTTGCTTTTAGAGATTTTGTTTCATATACCCTGCATAGTTCTTCATTATCATCAAATATATAGTGCCCTAATTCACCTTTTCTATAAGATTCATAAAGTGCAAAACAGCCGCCCGGAAGAGAAACAAATACTTTTTTGTTGTGTTTTAATATTTTTTTGAACATTATCTTGTTAATGCACGGATGATATATTGCCGGATCAACCAACATCACAACATCAAAATTATATAGTTTCTTAGCGGTTAAAAGAGGTTCAAAAATATAAGAGATGATTTTGCCCAAAAACCCCTTTCTTTTCTTATATAATCGCATGTCAGCCCCTTCAATTTTTTTCCACCCGTCGCCGTTGGCAGCCAACACGCATTCGACTCCGTTCATTTGAAGCCCTTTTTTTAAATTTATAAAAAAACCGCTAAACTCTCCAACAAGTAAAACTCTCATTCTTGCGTTTCCCTTTTGTTCTTGTTTTTTAAAGTGTTGATTATTGCTACTCCTTGACTATGTTTAAATAGGAACACAAGCGAAAAATAAATAATCGCTCCGGTCAAAATGCAAACGACAGAACATATCAATATGGAATGAATGAGCCGGGAAACAATAAAAACAACACTACCCATAATCGCCGTCGAAATCAACACTTTTAACAAATCTTTAACGTCAATCGATACTTTGATTTTTCCAAACAAAAACCACAATAAGAATCCATTAACTATTATTTCACTTATAACCGATGCGATTGCTGCCCCTCTCGAAGACAACGAGTTGATTAAGACAAAATTCAAAGCAATATTGATAACTGTTCCTAAAATAGCTGCCGGCAATCTTTTCTTTTCAAGTCCAACTACAATTAACGTCTGATAACAAAGCAAATCGCTAAAACTGTTAATTATTATCAGCGGACATAAAATCCTGATTATCTTAGAGGATTCGTAGAAGGCCTCGCCATATAATAAAACGGTGAACTGGGGCGCCATTATAAAAAGACCTACACAAAGCGGAAAAACAAACAACGATACAATCCCAAGGCCCTTTTTTATTAAATCCGAGAAATTGCTTTCCGAATTGGTATAATAATAATAAGATAATCTGGGCATAAAAACTGCCGTTATTGCCGTACTCATAGTCAGAGCTAAGTCTATTGTTTTGTGACCGTATGAATAAATCCCTGTTTCAACATCGCCGGAAATTATTCCCAGCATAGTTAAATCAATTTTCCCGTAAACTCGTTCAAAAAGAGCGCTTATTCCCAATATAATGACAGGATAAATGTGTGGTTTTAATTTTATACCTTTCAACTTAAATCTAACGTATTTGCGTGAATGCACAAAATTAAATACGTTATTCCCGCCTACCGCCAATCCGGTAATCAATGCATAAATATAAATATCGCTTGTTGAGCGCACAAAAATAATGACGCTCACCAGCGATAAAACCTTAATAGTCAAACTTCTGATTACTATGTAACCGTATTCTTCTTTTCCCTTATAAAACCAATCAAGATTAAAAAAGTTAAAAAATATAATTGTTCCACTGCAAAAAAGCAGCAACAGATTTTTGTTAAAGGATGGGATAGAAACAATTAACGCAATATAAGAGATTAAAAAAATCGACGTACTGATTGCATTCAATGCAACGAGTTCGGAAAACAATTTATCTGCTTTTTCTTGATCTTTGGTTTCGTTTATTTTGGCTATTTCGCGAATACCGTAAATAGGAATCCCTAATGCTGCCGCTATACTAAAATATGATGCGATGCTGTGAGCATAAGCAACTTCGCCGGCACCCGCAGCTAACAATACCCTCGCAACATACATTGATGTTATCAGAGGAAAAAGTATATTTAAGGATGTATAAATGACATTAAAAACCGAGTTTTTTGAAATTGATTTCATTATATACCAGTCACCACTTTTTATTTTTCAGTAAAACCATTTGTTGCAATCAGTCATTTCAAAAAGGAATCCAAGAATAAGCCTGCGCCCAAGATGATCCTGATGAATAAACGTTGAACATACCGTAACACAAAAGGAAGCAAAAAAAGCATATCTAACAAAGATTCCGGCTCTTTTTTTCATCTTGCCGGGAGATACGGTATCAGGATGTAAAGGAAAGACATATAATCATAGCCGACCGACGATTCGTAATGAGACAATCGGAAATCGACATCAGATCGTAAAGGGAGGAATCAAAACAAATCTTAACCTTTCAGGTAATTCGGAATGCTCTTGGACTTCAAATTGTGAAGTTTGCAAACCGTACAGATTTTATCTTTCTAATTGTCAACCCGTTAAAAACACGAAAAGCAAAAGTTAAAGAATCCCTTCTTGCTCATACAAATCTATATACTCCTTAAATCTTTCGATCCTATCAAAAGACGTCGCCCGTTGGCAACACGAATTCTCATTGAAAATCTTTTCGGAACAGATTTGAACAATCTTGGATTCACACTCGTCTATATCGTCACATTCGACCGAACTGCCGCAGGTGTCGTCGATTATCTCAGGACTCCCTCCTGTAAGGAAGGTCAGAACCGGAGTTCCGCAAGCCAAGCTCTCCATATTGACAGTCGGATAGTTCTCTTCCCTCGTCGGGTTTACAAACAGATCCGCCGCCGTATAAATCTCCGCAAGTTCCGTCTGATTCTGCGTGCGGTGAATGGAAATGACGTTTTGCGGCAGTTGCTTATCCACCTGCTCATTCGTGCCGACCAACACGATCTGATATTGCTCCGGCAGCCGTTTTGACAACTCGATGAAAACGTCCAATCCTTTTTTGAATCCCCAACCGAACGCAACTCCGAGCACGAGATACTTTTCTTTCGGTATGCGGTATCTTTCCCGGAAATCGCTCTCGGTCGGTTTGAAAACGGACAGGTCGATCCCGTTATGAATGACCTTTACCGGATAATCCTTCAAAAAAGACTGTTTTACCAGATCGGCAAGCCATTGGGACGGGGTCACGATCGTCAGGTCAGAGCCGAGGATCGCTTTTTTCTTGCGGTTAAAGACGTTTTTGCTTCTGTCGAAAAACCAACTGATCCCCTTGACCTGCGGGCAACGGTTGCACCCGGTTCTCCACTTATCGCATTTTGCCGCGATAAAATGCGGGCAGTACGCCGTAAACGCCCAGCAATCGTGAAACGTCCAAACGACCTTGATCCTGTTTTTTTTCAGATAGCGGAACAACAGCGTCAGATTCGCGTTATGCCCGTGCAAATTATGCAGATGAACCACATCCGGGGAAAACCGTTTCAATTTGCGGATCAAGCGCCTCGTCACCAAGCGCGCGTTGAAGCCGTAGTTGCCGAATACTCTGGACAAGAGCGCGTTGACTTTCGTCAAGAAAGGGGTTGAATACGCGATTCCGTTCTCAAAGCCGCAATCTCCGGAAGCGAAGAACACCTTGTTTTCGATCCCTTTTTCATCCAAGCACCGGCTGATGGATTCGCAAATCTTTCCGGTGCTTCCTTTTCCGCACGTGACGTTGATCTGAGCAACTCTCATGCCGCCGCCCTCCAAAAAGGAACGTACGGGAAAATCTGCATTATATCCTCTCCGGTATACGCTTTGTAGAAGAAGACGCCCGTGAAAACGATACACATAATCCAGATCGAAATCCTGGTTAAACTCTCGTATCCTTTTTTCCTTGCGCCGATCACTTTTGTGATCATCAGCGGAACAAAAGGCAGGAAATAGTAATTCATACGCATGGCAACGGTATGGATCGGCGCAAAGCATTGAATGCAAATCGACAAGATCAGAACGTTTCTCAACGCCAACGAGTCTTTATCGAGTTTGGTTTCGTCGGGGATCACAAAAGCATAAACAGCGAAAAGGACCAGAAGAATCAGCGTACCGTAAGCCCCGGTCGAAGTTAAGGTGTTGTATCGTTCCTCAAAACGCCCCGCGACCGAAATCAACGCGCCGAATACTTGCTTGTTGAAAATGAAGAGCACTCCCATTGCTACAGCGATCGGAACGACCCTTCTTTTCGTTATCCGGAAGTAGTACGCCGGGAGCAGAAGCAGAAGAACGAACGCCGATTGGTGAAAGGTCATCGCCAAAAGGACCGTCAAAATAAAACAGATAAACCGTTTTTTCTTCACGAAAAACCAGGCGATGATCCCGAGTCCCATTGCCGCGATCTGCCGCAGTCCCGAAAAATACATAGAAAACGGAGCAACGGCAGTAAACAGAATCACCAACAAAAGAGCATTTTCCTTTTCCCGTGCGTAGAGGACCCAAACGGGAACCAAGCTGATCAAAGTGACGACGGTCAAGAAAACGTTAAAATTGAGCGAAAAAACGCCGACCGCCTTTTGCAGAAGCCAATATCCCGGTTCAACCTCTTGATGGAGCGCCTCGCTCCATGAAAGATCCTGTGCGTGCTTAAAGTGATTGAAATATCCGAGAACGTCTGCGCCGCACGTCACGCCACGCAGCGCAAGAATGATGATGAAGAACGCAAAAAAGGACCCGACGACCAAGTTGCGCTTGTTCGGTTTTGTTATTCGTGTAAAAAAATGGGTGCAGATCGGAATGCCAAACAAAAGAAAATAAGGAACCATTATCCCACTCCGCTCTTATTGCGTTTTTACGTGTTTAAAAACTCTGTAATACGCTCTTCTGACGGCGGGACGAACGCGCCCGTACAGCCCGTAAAACCAAAGTTTCAGCGCGCCGAAAGGGCCGATCAACCGTCTTTCTTTCCCGGCGCTTATATACAAGTCGACGACACGCGGATTGTTGAAAACTGCGTGCCTTTTTGCAAACTGATACACGTAATTGCGCTTTTTGGTAGAGATGCTTGCCAACGGCTCGAACAACTTTGCTCCGATATATCGGCTGTCCTTATGGAAGATCTCTCTTCCCGTCTGAGATAACTGATTGTTATGAACCCGAATACAGACGTCGCAATCACCGGAGAATACGATCCGATATTTTTTTAAAAAAATCTGCATCCACATCAGGGCGTCTTGCGAATAGCGCAAGGATTCGTCAAACAAGCCGCAGTCATCGAACGCGATTTTGGGAATCAACAACGCGCATCCGTTTAACGGACCGTGCATTATTACATCCATAAGCGCTTCTTCCCAGCCGATGATTTGATTGAGTTGCCGTTCGTTTCTTTTTTTTGAAAGAATCTGCTCGGAATTCTTATTGATTTGTTTCGATTGGCAAACCGCAATCAATCTTTCATCATCAAACTGCGACAGCAACGCAATCTGATTTTCGATTTTGTGCGGTTCATACTTATCGTCGTGAGAAAGCCAGGAGAAGTATTCTCCCCTCATCTCCCGGATTCCGAGATTGAGCGCCGACGAAACCCCGCCGTTCTCTTTTCTGAAATACCGGATCCGATCCCCGTATGAAAGAGCGATACTCTCGGTCTCATCTGTCGATCCGTCGTTTACCACAATGATTTCGACGTTTGAATAGGTCTGTGCAAGCGCGCTGTCGATCGCCTCGCGCATATAGTTGGATCCGTTATATACCGGGATCACAATCGTCACCAAAGGGTTTTGATCCATCATCATCTAAAAAGGTCTCCTCGTTTTGTATGCAGATGCCGTTCAAACATTTCCTCATAGTGGAACGCCATCGTTTCCATCCCCTTTGCCGGATCGTTTTATTAGAATTCTACGACCGTATCTTCCCGTTTCTGAACGAGAACCGTATGAGGAGAGATCGTCCCTCTCACAACGCTGCCCGCGCCGATCACACAATCGTCGCCGATCACGGTGCCGCGCAGAATCACCGTATTGGCGCCGATCCAAACGCGGTTTCCGATCACGACGTCGGAAGATTTGTAAAGCCGCTTTTCAAGTCCCACGCGAAAATCGTGGTCGTGGTCGTAAACGAGAACGCCGGGACCGAATTCGCATTTTTCACCGATTGAAACCGATTGACGACAGACAATCATACAATTGTAGTTGATCTTCGTTCCCTCGCCAATCGAAAGCTTCGCGCCTCTCCTGACCTTGATCTTGCTCCCACTGTGGATGCGGATCCGATTGCCGAGCGTGACCTTGGCTCCCCGATTGAATTCAAGCAGAACGTTCGGAGAGATCCGCTCGATCGGACCGAAGCGGATCTTTCTCGGAGCAAACAATTTGCGAAGCGCCAGCCGGAAGAAGGTGACGACGACGCTGATGAAACTCTTGATCGTTCTCATAATCAGTACCCGATAAACTCTCTCATTTGCCGATTGACGATTGCGACCTCGTACTTGGTCTTACAGGTCTCGTAGGCGGCGTCCGACATACGGGACAGAAGCGCAGGGTCGGAAATCAGCTGCTCCGCCCTCTCCGCGATCGCGGCGGCGTCCTTCACGGGAACGAGAAAGCCGTTTTCTCCGTCCGTGATCGGCTCGCGGCAGCCGGGCCAGTCGGTCGTAATGACCGCGCGTCCGCACGACATCGCTTCCAGGATCGTGCGAGGAAGCCCCTCGCGGTAGTAGGAAGGGAGAACGAAGACCGCGCATTCATTGTAAAACGAGGCGGCGTCCTTGACCTCTCCCGGATACTCGACCGTCCCGTCCGCAAAGAATTCTTCCATACTCTCGGGTTTGATCGCGCCGACAGACGAGTCGTAGCCGCCGAGCAGAATGAATCGTGCCTCGGGGTGTTTTGCCTTAACGATCCGCGCCGCTTCGCAGAACTCGAACACGCCTTTTTCCCGGATGATCCGGCTGACCATCAGAAAAGTCGGAACGGAGGGCAGCGGGGTGCGAACGAAACGCTCCATATTGACGCCCGAACCGTTGACCAACGCCGTCTTTTCGGCGGGAAGATAGCCGTTACCGACGAACTCGGCAATATCGTCGCGGTTCTGGAAAATAACGCGCTCGCAAGCGCGAAACGCCCTTTTATATAAGCGTTTCGTAACCATCCGAAGCAACCGCACCTTGATCCCGTTGGAAGTGTAGACGCGACCGAGCCCGGTCACCATCGCGCAGATATGCGGAACCTTATTCGCCTTTGCAACGAGCGAGCCGTAAACGACGGGTTTGATCGTATAGGAAAAGACGAGATCGGGCTTTCTCTCGCGGATGACCTTTTTCAGGCGGCGATAGTAATCGAGGTCGCCCTTGATCCTCGCCTTGTCCTTGGTGAACGGTACCTCGACGAATTCCGAAACGCCGAGCGCGTAAACGTCGTCAAGATAATCGCGGTTCGGACCGGTTACGATCACCTCGTTCCCGCAGGCGATCATATCCTTGATGAGATCTCCGCGGAAATTGAAAACGGTTTTATTCTTCGGAGAGACGATCAGAATCTTCATTCGCTGACGAATCCTTTGAGATTTTGATAGATGACTTGTTGCAGTCGGGCGGCGTTTCCGTCGCCGATGAAACTCACGTGCGGGGTAAGAACGATCCTTTCTTGGTTCCAGAGAGGGGACGAGGGGGCAAGCGGTTCTTCTTCAAAAACGTCCAACACCGCGCCGCGCAGACGCCCGAGGTTGTCGAGCAACGCCTCCTGATCGGCGAGCCGCCCGCGCGCCAAATTGACGAAAACGGCGCCGTCCTTCATACGGGAGAAATGCCGGGCGTCGAAAAGCCCTTCGGTTTCTTTCGTGAGCGGTAAAGAAAGGAGAATCACGTCCGCCGTGGAAAGCAAGTCGGCGAGATCGCCGATTTGATAGACCCGATCGAAAAGCGGCGAGTCGATTATGGCGACGTCCACGCCGAGGATCCTGCATCCGAACGCGCGAAACCGCTCGGCGCACGCCCGTCCGACGCTCCCGCAGCCGACGATCAGAACGGTTTTTCCATTGAGTTCGAGCAGCCCACGGTGCTTTTCCCACTTTTTATGCGTTTGGTTCTCATAAAAGAACCTGCTTTGCTTATAAAGCTGCAGAACGCCGCAAAGAGCGAATTCCGCCATCGGGATCGAGTAGACCCCCGCCGCGTTGAAGAGCGCGATCCCGCGGGCGCGGATCTCGTTGATCGGTACCCGGTCAAGTCCCGCGCTTGTCAACTGGATCAGTTTCAGACGGGTAAACTCCCCGACGGGATGGAAGAGAAACAGAGAATTGCAGACGACGGCGTCAATCTTTTCCGCGTCAACGGGAAGGACCTCGCTCTCGTTTTGCAGGAAAAAGATTTTGTATCCGAGACTTTCAAGCTCGGCTTTTTCCTTCTCGGTCGCGTTCCATGCTCCGGTGATCAGAAGGTTCATCTCAATTCGTTTCCTTTCCTGAGTCAGGGAGTCGTCCCTTCTCCGACGGGGGCGGCGGCTTCAACGGTCTCGTCGGCGCTCTTGTCTTCGGCAGGAACCGTCTCCGCTTGCGCCGTCGTTTCGGCTCCGGTCTTTCCGACCGTTTCGCCGACGTTGGCGTTATCCGATCTTTTCAGAACTTTGAAGATCGTGAGGAAAAAGATCTTTACGTCCAGCCAAAACGAAACGTGATCGACGTACCAGACGTTGAGTTCGATTCTTTTATGCCATTCGACCTCTTTCCGTCCGTGAACCTGCGCCCATCCCGTGATCCCAGGGCGAACGTCGAACATCCGGCGTTGCTCGTCGGTGTATTCACCGATCGGCCAGGGATGGTATGTAAGCGGCGGGCGAGGTCCGATCAAAGCCATATCGCCGCAAAGGACGTTGAACAGTTGCGGCAATTCGTCCAAACTCGTCGAACGAATGAAGCGTCCGACCCGCGTGACGCGGGCGTCGCCCTTTCCGGAATAGACGCCTGATCCGGTGTGCTCGGCGTTGACGATCATACTGCGGTATTTCAAGATCTTGAAAACACGACCGTTCCGACCGATCCGTTCCTGCTTAAAAAGGACGGGACCTTTCGAGTCGAGTTTGACAAGAAGAGCGAGCAGGATCAACAAGGGGCTGAGCAAAAGCAAAGCGAAAAGCGAAAGGAGCAGGTCGGTCAATCTCTTAAAAAACGAACGGTAAAGTCTTCTCATCCGAAAGGATTCCCCTTTAAAGCGTTTTGTCGAGTCGTCTTATTTTTTCAAATTGAGTCCGTTCGTGACAATCTCGTCGACACGGGCTTGCAGCGCCCGCCTGTTGGGTTCATAGGCGGAAGGATCGATCTTGCTCTCGTAATCGCGCAGGATCTTCATGTTCCGCGCGAATTCTTCGCGCACACGATCAAGCGGCTTCGTCTGATCGCAGAAACTGCGGGAAAGAATCGCCCTCGTCGAGCCGAGCCGATAATGTTCGGTCACGATCATCTCCGCCGGAACGAGTCCGTCTCCGAGATGCGAGATGCCGCCGAACCCGTAAGGGATACCTGCCGCTTTGATCTTATTCACGATGCGTTCGACCGTCCCGTTCGCAAGCAGTTCAAACATAAAGGAGAGTCCGTAACTCAGGTGCAGGTCGTTCAGACCGACATGGATTTCTTCAACGCCGTCCATTTTGAGTACTTCGTCGAGGCACTCCTCCGCCTCCCGCGTTTCAAGCAGAAGCGACGTCCGTACGCGGCGGTTCACGCAATTCAGAAATGCCCGAACCTCCTCCGGGGTCTTCCACATAGGAAGCATAATCCGCTTTGCCCCACGGGAAATAGCATCCTCGATTTCCCGTTCCGAACCGGCGTTCCACGGATTGATCCGAACGAGCAGTTCCGCCTTGGTGAGAACCGACGCCAGCTTACCGACGTCGCTCATGGTATGGCAGGATTTCACGCTGTTGAGCCATCTCTGCCGCTCTTCTTTTCCGAGCGTTTCGAGATCAACCCAAATCCGATCAACGCCGACAGACTCCGCGATCAAGGCGACGTCAGGATTGTTCGTGATATAGAAGACGGTTAAGGGCATAAACTATTTTGCCTCCAAATAGAGTTAGATAAATATAAAATAGACTCTCTTATTATCTTATCATTCTAAGGGCGTGTTGTCAAGCAGATTTGGAAAGTTAAGTCATTCCCATGCAAAAAAAAGCAAAAATGAAGGAAAGCAAAAGCAGAAAGCGGAACGTGCGGATGAAAAAAACAAGAAAAACACGGCGGGGATGCCGCCGTGCTCGGCTTGCATTGGAGGATTGGGCGAGGAGAGAGAGTCAGAGGTACTTTGTGAGGCGGGAGGCGCAGGCGTCCCAGAGGGACGCGGCGGCGGAGCCGTCCGGGTCCCGGAATTTGAGGCGGTAGGGCTTCTTTTCGCTGTAAAACTCGCCCGGCGTGAAGTCGGCGCCGGGGGCGCCGACGGCGAGGCGCGTCAGGCGGCGCGCGCTTTTCTCGGGGGAGATGGTGAAAAGGTATTTGAGCGGGGTGTGGTAGCAGAAGCGGACGAACGCGGTGGATTCGGAGCCGAAGTTGGTGCGGACGACGCCGGGCTCGAAGGCGACGGCGCTGATCCCGCGGTCGCCGCAGCGTTTTTGCAGTTCGCGGGTGAAGAGAACGTCGCCGAGTTTGGCGCGTCCGTAGGCGCGGAAGGGCGTGTAGTTCTCTTCGCTCTCGGGGTCGGCGGGATCGAAATCGGCGCCGAACAGATTTGCCGCGATGCTCGCTGTCTGGATCACCGTGGCGCGCGAGGCGGCGAGTTTGTCGAGGAGCAGGCGCGTCAAAAGGAACTGCGCGAGCAGATTGATCTGGAAGGTGCGCTCGAACCCGTCCTCGGTCAGCACGCGTTCCTTCTGCGCGCCGCCGGCGTTGTTGGCGAGCACGTCGATCCGGTCGTACTCCGCCAACTCCGCGGCGAGCCGGACGACGTCGGAGAGACGCGCGTAGTCGGCGAGGTGGTAGGGACAGCCGAGTTCGGCGGCGATCTTCGCTGTCTTATCCGGATTGCGCCCGACGAGGATCACGCGATGACCCTCCTTCACAAGCGCGCGCGCCGCGGAGGCGCCGATCCCGTCGCTGCCGCCGGTGACGACGACGGTTTTTTTCGTCTGGTTTTCCATAAACGCTCCTTTGTTCCCGCGCGCCCGAAAGAGGGGGCGGTCTTAAAATTTGCAGACTTTCAAGCGAAGCGGCGCCCCCGGAATTCAGGGGCGCCGCGATTCGTTTTCGGGCTTATTCTTCGGTCGGGGACGCAGGTTCCTCCGTCTTCTTCGCGGGTGCGGAAACCTCCTCGTACGCGACGACGCCCGAGGCGGCGAGGATCAGGACGAAGGCGCGGCGGAACACCGCGTAGATCGAGTATACGATATTCATCCAGTTCATCATATTGTCGGCGACCATCACGATCGTGAAGACGATCATCAGGACGCTCATCCCGAGGTAGACGACGCCGAGCGCGACGCCTATCTTTTTCAGATCGTCGCGCCCGAACAGCCAACCGAGGACGGTGAGAACGGCGAACGCCGTTCCGAACAGCCCGGTGATGAACGAGAAAACGTAGTAGAGAATGAAACTGGCGCGGGCGCCGTCAAAGTATTCGAACGCCCACATTTCGCCGAGAACGCCTGCGATCAGACCGTAGAGCGCGCTGCCGAGCAGAAGCGCGAACGCGAGCTTGCAGAAAGCGTCCTTCCCGGTCAGAAGACCGTACAGACCGGCGGCGAGGATCGCGCCCTCGAAGAGATATTGGAGAAGATCGACGATCACGGTGACGGCGCCGGCGCCGTTGTCGATATCCTGAATGAAAACGCAGAGAAGCAGGAACACGAAAAGACCGCAGAGGCAACAGTAAATGATCTTTTTCCAATCTTTGAGTTTGTTCAGAACGAGGTCCATGGAAGTTCTCCTTTCAAGCCACGATTGTTATAATAAGTATATTCCCTTTTTATTCGGTTGTCAAGACGACCGACTACATTTTTCGATCGGTTACGTTCTATCGACCCATCCGCGCCAGCAAGTGCCGTCTCGGCTTTCGCAGGCAGATGCAGAATCGCCGTTTTATTAAAAAGCGCGGCGCGGAAGTTGCTCCGCGACAGTTCGCCTTTCAGGTTGGTAAGTTTTTCTCTCCCGGTCGGGCGCGACTGCGACGCTTGAATGACGATCCGACCCGACCCGCTCTGCGCGGGGGAGTAGCGAAGATCGTTTGACAGAGACCCTATTGTTCTTCTGACCCCAAGTCTTTTGGCAACATCTTCAGAGAAGACCTCGTTTGCGATAGATATCCCCTTGACATCTTCAAGGACTTGTGCTATACTTACTTTGGAGCGTAAGTAAGGAGATAGGCGATTCTCATCGCCGACTGCCTCGTTGCCTTCGGGCATAAAATGCGCTCCTTCTTTTTTTGCCTTTATAGCGTACAACCCGTAGGTGCTTATCTCGGACACTTCTTTCGTCGTTTTATCAACAACGATCCTAACGAAATAAGGGTTGGTTTTGTCTTTTCCAATCGCCATTAATACTACCCGCGCCAGCTCTGCTATCAGGCGCGCGGAGGTGCGTGCAGAATCCCCGTTCCCGCCCCGAAGGTGTATAAACATACTCCGAGAGGGCGGGAACGGAAATAGAAAAACGAATTTATATCAAAAGGAGAAACCCGCTCGCATTCTGCGAACGGGTTTCAACCTTAAATAGCGTTTATCAATGCGAGGAATACGCACAGAGCAAAATGCTTCAACGGATCAATAATAGACCCCATTCGTTTTTCGGTCTGTGCGTGCATCCGCGCGTCGTCTTACACCATTTTTTCTTGCTTGACCTTGTGGTCTATGATGTGACGCGACGCGAGTTCCTTGTGCACGTCGTCCACCGTGATCCCCATCTGCACCATCAGCACCATCGCGTGGTAGGCGAGGTCGGCGAGTTCGTAGATCGTCTCGGCTTTATCGTTCGCTTTCCCGGCGATGATGACCTCGGTCGACTCTTCCCCGACCTTCTTCAAGATCTTGTCGATCCCCTTCTGGAAGAGGTAGGTGGTATAGGAGCCCTCGGGCAGTTTCGCCTTGCGGTCCAGGAGCAGATCGTAAAGCCCGCGGAGCGTGAACTCGGAGAGTTCGTCGCTCTGGAACACCGGGGCGGTGAAGCAGGACTCGCTTCCCGTATGGCAGGCGGGTCCGTCCTTCTCGACCTTGACGAGCAGAGCGTCGCGGTCGCAGTCGGCGGTGATCGAAACGACGTGCTGATAGTTCCCGCTGGTCTCCCCTTTCAGCCAGAGTGCGTTCCGCGAACGGCTCCAGAAGCAGGTCAAGCCGCGCTTCATCGTGACTTCGAGACTCTCGCGGTTCATATAGGCGAGGGTCAGCACCTGTCCCGTGACGGCGTCGGCGACGATCGCGGGGATCAGTCCTTTTTCGTCGAATTTGAGTTCGTTGACGTTCAACATTTCTCTTCCTCCGTTATATTCTGACGTTGATTCCGTTTTCTTTCAGCGCGGCTTTCAGATCGGGGATCGTCACCTCGCCGAAGTGGAAGATCGAAGCGGCGAGCCCCGCGTCGATCGTGGGCAGGGTCTTGAATAGTTCGACGAAGTCGCCGATCCCGCCCGCGCCCCCCGACGCGATCACGGGGACGCGCACCGCGTCGAGCACCCGTTCGAGCAACGGCAGATCGAAGCCGCGCTTCACGCCGTCGGTGTCGATCGAGTTGACGACGATCTCGCCCGCGCCGAGCGACACGCCGCGCCTGATCCAGCCGATCGCCTCCATCCCGGTGTCCTCGCGCCCGCCCTTGGCGAAAACGCGGAACTCGTCTCCGACGCGCTTGACGTCGACCGAGAGCACGACGCATTGATCGCCGTAGCGGGTCGCCGCCTCGTGGATGAGTTCGGGGCGCCGGATCGCGCCGGAGTTGACCGAGACCTTATCGGCGCCGCATTTCAGCACCCGGTCGAAGTCGTCGACGGTGTTGATCCCGCCGCCGACGGTGAGCGGGATGAAGATCTGCGAGGCGACCTCGCGGAGAATGTCGGTAAAGAGTTTTCGTCCCTCGAACGACGCCGTGATGTCGTAGAAGACGAGTTCGTCGGCGCCGCTGTCGGAATAGTATTTCCCGAGTTCGACGGGAGAGGAAACGTCCGAGACGCCCTCAAAGTTCACGCCCTTGACGACCCTGCCGTTTCTGACGTCGAGACAGGGGATGATGCGTTTCGTTATCATTTTGCCACCTCGCACGCGCGTTTCAGGTCGATCGCGCCGTCGTAGTA
>JAGCXA010000052.1 GCA_017961575.1 Clostridia bacterium
GCGACCTCGATCACGGCGGACGCCTGTCCGCGTCCGATGCCCTTCTGCTCGCGGGTGATGCAGATCGAGCCGCCGCCGATACCGATCTTCACGAAGTCTGCGCCCGCCCGCGCGAGGAACATAAACCCTTCGCGGTCAACGACGTTGCCCGCGCCGACCTTGACGGCGTTGCCGTAGTTCTCGCGGATGAAGTCGAGGGTCTTCTTCTGCCAGCAGGTGTAGCCCTCGGAGGAGTCGATGCAGAGGACGTCGGCGCCCGCCGCGATCAGGGCGGGGACCCGCTTCTCGTAGTCGAGGGTGTTGATCCCGGCGCCGACCATATAGCGCTTGCTCGAATCGAGCATTTCCTGCGGGTTCTGTTTGTGTTCGTCGTAGTCCTTGCGGAAAACGAAGTAGCAGAGCCGTCCCTTCTCGTCGATCAGGGGCAGCGAGTTCAGTTTGTGATCCCAGATGATGTCGTTCGCCTCTTTGAGCGAGGTCGACGCGGGGGCGGTCACGAGTTTTTCAAGCGGGGTCATGAAACTCGAGATTTTCAGATCGGTGGACATCCGGCTGACGCGGTAGTCGCGCCCGGTCACCACGCCGACCAGCCGACCGTTGGCGGTGCCGTCCTCGGTGATGGCGACGGTGTTATGCCCCGTCCGCTCGACGAGCGCGAGCACGTCGGCGAGGGTGTCGGTCGGTTTCAGGTTGGAGTCGCTGACGACGAAGCCCGCCTTGTAGTTCTTGACGCGGGCGACCATCGCCGCCTCGTCCTCGATGCTCTGCGAGCCGTAGATGAAGGAGAGCCCGCCCTCCTTCGCCAGCGCGATCGCCATCCGGTCGTCCGAGACCGACTGCATGATCGCGGAGACCATCGGGATGCTGAGCGTGATCGGGGATTCCTCCTCGTCGGGACGGTACTTCACGAGCGGGGTTTTGAGCGAGACGTTCGCGGGGATGCAGTTCTCGTCGGTGTAGCCGGGGATGAGAAGATACTCGCTGAACGTGTGGGACATACCCTCCAAGATATTTGCCATTTCGTTCTCCTTTATTTTCGTCTTTTCTTATACGTTGAGTTCGCCGACGAGTTTGGCGTCGGGATAGCGGGAGAGGATCGGGTCGATCACGTCCGAAAGGAACTCGTCGACCTGTTCGGGGGCGCGCCCGACGTAGAGCGCGGGGTCGAGCACGGCGTCGATCTCCTCGGCTTTGATCGGGAAGGCGGGGTCGGCTTTGATCCGTTCGAGCAGATCGTTTTTGCCGCCCTCCAATTTGACGTGCGCGGCGGCGGCGTGGGAATGGACCCGGAGCCGTTCGTGGAGCGCCTGCCGGTCTCCGCCCGCCTTGACCGATTTCATCAGGATGTTTTCGGTCGCCATGAACGGGAGTTTTTCGCGGACGCGCCGGTCGATCACGCGGTCGTAGACCACGATGCCGGAGGTGACGTTCATATAGATGTTGAGGATGGCGTCGACCGCCAGAAACGCCTCCGCCGTCGAGATCCGGCGGTTCGCCGAGTCGTCGAGCGTTCTTTCAAACCATTGGGTGCCGGCGGTGAGCGCCGGGTTGAGCGAATCGACGATGACGTACCGCGCCAGCGCGGAGATCCGCTCGCTTCGCATCGGGTTGCGCTTGTAGGGCATCGCGGACGAGCCGATCTGATGGGTCTCGAACGGTTCTTCAAGCTCCTCGAAGGATTGCAGGATCCGCAGATCGTTCGCGAATTTGTACGCCGACTGGGCAAAGCCCGACAGCACGGCGAGGAAGTTGGCGTCGACCTTGCGCGAGTAGGTCTGCCCCGAGACGGCGACCGTGCCGGGGAAACCGAGGTCGCGGGCGATCATCTCGTCAAGTTTCTTGACCTTTTCGTGATCGCCGCCGAAGAGTTCGAGGAAGGACGCCTGCGTTCCGGTCGTGCCCTTGCTCCCGAGCAGGAGCAGCTTGTCCAGGCGGTGTTCGAGTTCCTCGACGTCGGACGAGAGTTCGTACATCCAGAGCGTGGCGCGCTTGCCGACCGTGGTCAGCTGCGCGGGTTGGAGGTGCGTGTAGCCGAGGCAGGGGAGCGCGCGGTATTTCTCGGCGAACGCTTTGAGGTTGCGGAGCACCTGCGCCGCCTTTCCGAGAACGATCTTCGACGCCTCGCGGAGCGCCAGCACGTCGGCGTTGTCCCCGACGTAGCAGGAGGTCGCGCCGAGGTGGATGATGGGTTCGGCTTTCGGGCATTGTTTCCCGAAGGCGTAGACGTGCGACATCACGTCGTGCCGGACCTCCTTCTCGCGCGCCTCGGCGACGTCGTAGTTCACGTCGTCACGGTGCGCCTCCATTTCGGCGATCTGCTCCTCCGTCACGGGAAGACCGAGCGCCATTTCCGCCTTCGCAAGCGAGATCCAGAGACGCCGCCAAGCCCGGAATTTGAAGTTGTCGGAAAAGATCGCCTGCATCTCGGCGCTCGCGTAGCGCGTCGAGAGCGGGGAAATATAGCCGTCGTGCCTCGTATCAGCCACCGTTTCCGCTGCTCCTTTCGGTCAAACGAATATGATTACAGTTTATTATATCACAACCCGTCCGTGCGCGCAACCCCCGCGCGAGAAGTTTTTTGGGGGAACGCCCACTTTCTTTCGGAGAAAGTGGGGCAAAGAACTTCACTTCGCTTTCTTGAAAGAAAGCTCGGCAAAGAACTTCAATAAAGGGTTATTGAAGAGCAAAACGGCGACTCCCTGCCGTTTTGCGGTTTCAAAAACGCGGCTTTATCGGTCTGCTTTGCTTTTGGTCTATGATCTCGTCGCGCGCTCGCGCGATTGGTTTCATCTTATAACCAACTGCGACGGTCCTGCCGTCAGGCGAACGGATTTCAGCGCCCGCACTCCTTTCGGTCTCTTTCGCGCGGCGCAGGGATCCGAGGGTTCCCGCGCCGCATATCGAGTTCCGCGGTCGCACGAAACATCTCGCGTCCGCCGCAAAGACGGACATATCGCGTTGCGCCATCGGCGCAACGTATCGCGCGGGCGAGTGTTTCCGCTCGCCCGCATAAAATAGGTTGACAATATCCTAAAATTTGTGTATAATATGTTCGGGAGGTGGTTTTATGAACATCAACACCGAAAAAATCGTTTCGATTTCCGAAGCGAATCAGAACTTTTCCCGGGTCGCGCGGATGGCGGACAAAACCGGGGAGATCGTGATTTTCAAGAACAACAAACCGAAATACCGTCTGGTCGATCTGGAAAGCGAGGCGTCGATCGAAATGACCGACGACGAGAAGATCGACTTCGTCGCCGCGCGCGTTCTGCGCGAGTACCGCCGCGCGTTCGAGGTGCTGGCAAAATGATCCGTTTCAGCCGTGAAAAAGTGTTGCTTCTGCACCAACTTGTGATCGAAGAAACGGGCGGCGCCGCCGACGTGCGGGACCTTGACCTGCTCGACAGCGCGCTCGCATCGGCGTTTCAGACCTTCGACGGCAAGGAACTCTATCCGACGAAAGAAGAGAAGGCGGCGCGGATCGGCTATTCCCTGATCTCCAATCACGCCTTCGTCGACGGGAACAAACGGATCGGAATGTACGTCCTTCTGACCTTTCTCGAAACCAACGGGATCCGGCTCCGCCCCTCGGTGGACGACGTGGCGCGGGTCGGGTTCGCCGTCTCGCGCGGCGAGATGGACTACGACGGACTGCTCGCCTGGATCCGCGAAAACCGCTGAAAAACCGCCTGCAACCGCAAACGCAACCGAAAAAACCGAAAAAAGCAACCGCGATTTTACAAATTGCAACCCCCGGTTGGTAGACCCCGACCCTTTGCCCGTGGTAGAATGAAGGCGTCCCGGGGGCAAGGTGCCGGACCGGGAAGAACGACACAGGAGACAATACCATGATACTCGCAGACAAGATCATCAACGAACGGAAAAAGAACGGCTGGTCGCAAGAGGACCTTGCCGAAAAACTGTCGGTCTCGAGGCAGGCGATCTCGAAATGGGAGAGCGCGCAGGCGACCCCCGACCTCTCGAAGGTCATTCTGCTCGCCGAACTCTTCGGCGTCTCAACCGACTACCTTTTAAAAGACGAGATCGAGCCCGAAGACGCCGCGCCCCTGAAAGAAACGACCGAGCCCGGCGGCAAGCGCGTCGTCACGATGGAGGAAGCCAACGACTACCTCTCGACCCAGCGGCAGAGCGCGCGGACCATTGCGCTCGGCGTCCTGCTCTGCGTCCTCTGCCCCGCTCTCTTGATCCTGCTCGGCGGGCTGGCGGAGTACGGCGGCTCGATCAGCGAGGGCGTCGCCGCCGCCGTCGGGATGACCGCCCTGTTCGGATTGGTGGCGATCGGGGTCGCGCTCTTCATCGTGACCGGCATCCGCACCTCCCGCTTCAACGTCTGGCATACCGAGGGGTTTGAGACC
>JAGCXA010000053.1 GCA_017961575.1 Clostridia bacterium
GGCGCCCACTCGATATACGGCGCGATGCGCCGTTCGATATAATTGCCGCCCCACCGGGGCGGCAATTTCGAGATGTTCCGCTTGCGCGGAACCCGATATGTCGCGCGACCGCGCGACGAGGTCATAGACAAAAGCAAAGCGAACGGAAAAAGAACCGGCTATAGAACCGTGGCTCGGCGAGTCACGAGCCGAGCCACAACTTCAATAACCCTTATTGAAGTTCTTTGCTCCGCTTTCCTTACCGCGCCCGCCCGTGGGTTGCGGGCGACGCCACCAAGAAAGCGGACGTACCCCTCGTACTCCTCGTCCCCCGTTACTTCGCCTCGGGGTGCTTTTTATAGTAATCCTCGAGCGCGTTCTTGATCGCTTCCTCGGCGAGCACCGAGCAATGCATCTTATAGGCGGGAAGCCCGTCGAGCGCCTCGGCGACCGCCTTGTTCGTCAGTTCCAACGCCTCCGCGACCGGTTTTCCCTTAATGAGTTCGGTCGCCATCGAGCTCGACGCGACGGCGCTCGCGCACCCGAAGGTCTCGAACTTCACGTCCTCGATGATCCCGCCCTCGATTTTCAGGTAGATCTTCATAATGTCGCCGCACTTCTCGTTGCCGACCTCTCCCACGCCGTCGGCGTCCTCGATCACCCCGACGTTCCGGGGATTGCGGAAATGATCCATCACCTTTTCGCTGTAAAGTGCCATCTTCTCTCTCCTTTATAATACGAATTGCGTTTTCCCCGCGACAAGATCCCGCCAAACCGGCGAAAACCCCCGCAAATACGCGACCACTTCTCCGACCGCCCGGATCATATACTCGACCTGCTCCTCTGTCGAGTCCTCCCCGAGCGAGAGCCGGAGCGACCCGTGCGCCACGCCGTGCGGACGTCCGATCGCCAGCAGCACGTGGCTCGGATCGAGCGACCCGGACGTGCAGGCGGACCCGGACGACGCGCAGATCCCGCGGTCGTCGAGCAGGAGCAGAAGCGACTCGCCCTCGATCCCCTCAAAGCAGAAGTTCACGTTCGAGGGCAACCGCCGGACGGGATCCCCGTTCAGAGCCGCGTGCGGGATCGTCGAGAGCCCCGCGATCAGCCGATCGCGCAAAGGGATCAGCCGTTTCGCGTTCCCGTCGATCCCCGCGACCGCCTCCTCAAGCGCGGCCGCCGTCGCCACGATCCCCGCGACGTTCTCGGTCCCCGCGCGTTTGCCGCGCTCCTGCGCGCCGCCCTCGATCAGATTGACCAGCCGCACGCCGCGCTTCGCGTAGAGGAATCCGACCCCCTTCGGCCCGTGGAACTTGTGCGCCGACGCCGAGAGCAGATCGCACTTGAACTGCCCGACGTTCACCGGGATATGCCCCACCGCCTGCACCGCGTCGGTGTGGAAAACCACCCCGCGCCGACGGCAGATCTCCCCGATCTTTTCGATCGGCTGAATCGTCCCGATCTCGTTGTTCGCCGTCATCACCGTCACAAGACACGTGTCCTCCCGGATCGCCGCCTCGACGGCGGCGGGATCCACGATCCCGGCGGCGTCGACCGGGAGCAGCGTCACTTCAAACCCCTCGCGTTCGAGTTTCTTCAACGTGTGCAGCACCGCGTGATGCTCGACCGCGTCCGAGATAACGTGCGTCTTCCCGTTCTTTTTCCCCTCCGCGGCGGCGGACAGGATCGCCTGATTGTCGGCTTCCGACCCGCCCGACGTGAAAATGATCTCGCGCGGCTCCGCCCCGATCAGGCGCGCCACCGTCTCCCGCGCGTTTTCCAGCGCGTCCTTAGCCCGCTGTCCGAGCGCGTAGAGCGAAGAAGGGTTCCCGTAACACTCGGCAAGGTACGGCGTCATCGCCGCAACCGCCGTCGGACTCATCTTCGTCGTCGCGGCGTTATCCGCGTATATGAACATTGATTTCTCCTTTCACGCCGTTCCCCGTGCGGTCGTCCCGCGCCCCGGCTCTCGGCGTCCCCGTTTCTTTTACGCGGATATTATACCCCCAATCGCCTACCTTGTCAATAGGTAATTAAAATCTTTTACAATCTTTTTCGTTGACACTTGATTCTTTATTCACCCCGTGGTATAATAGGCGTATCAAAGAACGGAGGATAAGCGTATGGTTTCGACGAAAGGCCGCTACGCCTTGCGCGTGATGCTCGACCTTGCCGAGCGCGCCGACGAGGGGTTCGTCCCGCTGAAAGAGATCGCGGAGCGGCAGGAGGTTTCCAAGAAATATCTTGAAATCATCGTGCGCGACCTCGTACAGGGAAAACTGATCCGCGGATCGAGCGGAAAGGGCGGGGGATACAAACTCTGCCGCCGTCCGCAGGACTACACCGTCGGCGAGATCGTCGAACTGACCGAGGGCTCGCTCGCCCCGATCGCCTGTCTTGCCTCCGACGCCGCCCTCTGCCCGCGCCGCGACCGCTGCCGCACGCTCCCGTTCTGGCACGAATTCGACACGATGGTGCACGACTTCTTCTATTCGCATCGGCTGTCGGACCTGCTCGCGCCGCAGAGCGCCCCGGAAACCAAGGTCTGACCGCCGAAAAACCGAAAACGCCGCCGCTTGTCACCCAAGCGGTGGCTCCCTTTTTCAGAGCGTGTAAAGTTTTATTTACATACGGTCGTTCAACCCTGCGCGGCTGCCCCGTCGATCCGCCGTGCGAGCGCCTTTTGAACCGAACGGGCAGGCGCGTTTTTGGGAAAAGCGAGAGGTTCATCGCTTCCCGTCGGGCAGTTCGTCCGCGATCGCGCAGAGAAGTTCGCAAAGGAACTCCCGGTCGTCGACCTCCTCGACGAGCAGCATTTCCTTCGCCCCCGGATAGGGCAGTTCGCGCGGCGCATCGGGCAGCAGACGATTTGCCGCCGCGGTCGGCTTGACGAGCAGACGGTCGTCGTAGATCCCGCCGACGATCTTCCCCCGATAATAGAGGATATATTCCCCCATCATCGCCCGGTAAGTCACGCCCGACAGCCCCGCCGTCTGGTCGAGAATGAAATCCAGATACCCTTTGCTCGAAGCCATCGTTTCCCCTCCCGCTCAGAAGATTGCAGTCGTTTCGTCTCTTCCATTATAACACGTTCGCGCCTTCGTTGCAACGCCCGCCGGGGCTTGAACAATTCACACTTTTCGTGTATAATGGGAAGAACAACGCGGAATTTTGACGGAAAAATCGTGTGTCGGAGGCAAAAAAAGCGATATGAAAGAGATCGAAATATTCGGCGCAAACCGTTCCGACCCTTTTACCAAAACCCGTTCGGGGAGCCGAGCGGTCGTTATCAAGGACGGAAAGATTCTTCTCGCCCACGAAACCGCATCGGATTATTGGCAACTTCCCGGCGGGGGCTTTGAAAAAAACGAGTCGCCCGAAGACTGTTGCATCAGAGAAGTAGAAGAGGAAACGGGATATCTCGTTTTGCCCGTTCGGAAATTCCTGATACTTTCCGAGTATTATGATGATATACGCTATGTCAGTCATTATTTCGTATGCGAATTAACCGGTCGCGGGAAGAGAAACCCGACGGAAACAGAGAAAAGTCGCGGGCTTGAACCCCAATGGCTGTCGCTGCAAAAAGCGGTCGATGTCTTCTCCCGCCATCAGGATTATGCAAACGTCAACGAAGATAAGCGGGGCACCTATTTAAGAGAATACACCGCGCTTGAAAACCTGCTGCTTTAAGCGAAAAAAGGCGCGCGGGGTGCTCCTGCGGAGATTCAGAACTCGCGTCTCGGAAAGCAGAGAGGGCATTCGTTTCTCGGTCGGGGCGAGCCGCTTGGACTTTCCGCCGCTCCGCGGCGGAAAGTCGGAGTTCGAATCGGGAGCGGGAGTAGCAAACCGAGAGGGGACGCGCACAAGGCGTGTCCCCTCTCGGTTTGGTGCTCCTGCGGAGATTCGAACTCCGGACCCTTTGATTAAAAGTAATCTTTTAATCGGAGGGTTTTTTTCTATGTCAAGAAACGATTTGATCGAGCGGTTGAACGTTATTCACCTTCAACGTGCTCTACGGTTCAACAAAGCGGCGCCGGCGGAACAGGTGCGTCTTGCGAAGGATTCCTCGTTCTGGCGCGTTCCGAACTGCTGCTCGGAATTCACCTGGGACGGCGTTTGTCTCGAATGTGGACGTCGTTCCCGTCCTTCCTTTGTTTCCCGCCCTGCGGGCGTTCTCCAAAACAAGAACAGGGTGTGTGTGGGGAACGTCCCGGTGGACTGAGGTAAGGCGGCGGCGCTGCTCTGCACGGTTTCCATCCGGCTCCCGTGTGTCAAGCCGGTGGGAACGGTGTTGAGGAACGCCGATCCTCCGCAGAGGACGCCACGACAGCGCAGACGTTGGTCTGACGGTCTCCACGGGTTTTCCTGCGCTTTTCCCCGTATAGGTTCGGGAGTAAAGCGCGGAGGAAACCGGTGGGGAACGCCGGAGGCAACGTCGAGCACCGGAGCGGCGCGCCTCCACCGGGACCCCCTCCCGGCGGCGCCGGCACCCCGCCGAGCGGACAATCCCGCGGCGCGGATCTTCGCCGGAGCGACCGTAACCCCCGCCGGAGCGCGGCAAGCGACAGCGCGCGCCCGGCGGGTAAAAAAGCCCGTTTTCGGGCTGGACGGGGCGGGGATGTAATACGCCCCACAGATAAGAAATCGAAATCGGGCGAATTTATAGGCGATTCCTACGAAAAACGACAAAAATCATTTGTCGTCAAAATCGACTTTGACGACAGGAAGGAGGACGACGTGATCCCGAAGTACGTTTCACGTTCTGACGTTTATCGCGAGTTCACGCCGGAACAGGCGGAAGATTTCTTTTCTTTGACTGAGAAAAAGGTTCTCCCGCATCTTGATAACCTTTATTACACGGTTTTCATTCGCGGGGATCACGGCGAGAAGCGGGAGCCGGACGGTCGGGACGAGTTTCTTTCGGATTATGAGGAAGATCCGGAGTTTTTCACTCCTTCGGTTATCGAGCTCGAGAACGAAGGGCTAAGGAAACTCCTGAATAGACTTGACGGATGCAAAAAACAGAAGTCGCAGTCTTATGATAGTCAGGTTACTTTGTTTGATCTGGAGTATTACAAATCGAACCACGCAATTTATGAGCACCGGCTTTGTTTCGAAGAAAATTACGATATTTTCTTCGCATCTTACCTTCCGAACGATTACACTCCCCGGATTGAAGTACAGATCCGGACCCGTGCGCTCGTCCTGATGGGCCTCGACGCTGCGCTTCGGCAGTCGTTCGATAAGGTCGCCGATATTCTTCGGACGTTTGATCTCCACGTTCTGACGACCAGGGAGAACCGTCTTGACTTTGCGTTTCATACGAACTTGATCCAGAAGCCGATCGAGTTTTTCAGCGACGACGATCTTTTGAAACATACGGTCTCAAAGATGCGTTACGGTCAAAAGGTTTTTGACCTCGGAAAAGAGATCGATCTTTCCTATTTTTCGCTGGGGAATCGGCGGTCCAACAACGTCTTCTTCCGGGCGTACAACAAGAGTCGGGAAGTCGTGGAAAAGGGCTATAAGTCCTTCTTTCTCGATCGTTGGAAAGAGAACGGTCTTATCTCACAGTATGATTATGAAGTCTACTGTGACGCCTACGAGCGCAAGAGTTACACGGTCGGGATCCTGGTCGGTCGGATAAAGTGGTATCTTAATCACGGGAAAGATCTCGCTTTGAAGCGGGATCTTGAACGGGTTTTGAAAACCTGCTACGACAAGAACAGCAATACTGACGAGATCCGGCAAAAGATCAAAGGCGTATTGCCGGAGGTCACGGTCGTTTGCAACATCGAATTTGAAACAAAACGTAAGTTCTATCATTCCTGGCAGGGTCTCGGGACTGTCGAGATCCCGGACGGGATCCCGGTCGCGCTTTCACCGATCTATCGTATACTCGAGGCGCAGCCGATCTTTCTGGATTATCTCACCTGCGACTGCGTCCGATTCGTGAGGGATAGGACGAAGAAGGGGTCCGGTTTTATGGACTGGTGGGCGCGGATACGGTCGGCGAAGCCGGGCGATTACTCGAACCCCGAATTTAAGCGGATCTACCGGCGCAAGCCGGATCTGGAGCGCGCAAAACGTCGTTTGGTCGGCGACGTTGCGTATCTCTCGATGCTTCTCAATGAGAACGTCGAGGATCGATCTTTCGTTGAAGATCTCTCTGATGATCTTGCGAATCTCAACGATAACAATTTTTACGGATCTTTCGTCGATCCTGAGACCGGGGAAGTCGCTCTCCGGGATCCTCGGAATTACGAATCGATCCGACAGCGCCGGGCGCATCAAAATAAACGTCTGATCAAACAGATGCACGAGATGCTTGAAGAACAGCGTCGCGAAGAGAAAGAAAAGCTTGAAGCGGCTTTTGAGGAAAACAAGCGTCTCAGTCAGATCGTCGCAGAATCGAACGAGCGGCAAAAAGAGCGTGAATTCTATGAATTAGATCTTTATCGTGATACACCTGAAGCTAATGCGCGTCGATCGAAGTTCGTGCCGGCAGAAAGCGACGCCGATTTGATCGCCGCCGGCGCGAGAGATCCGTCGATCCCTCGACCGGAACCGCCGTCGCCTGATCCCCTGGGGACGTGGGAGAAGCGTATGAAGGCGTATTTTAAGAGGGAGAGACGGGAGAGAAATAACAAGTAGTTCATTAAAAAATACATAAAGGAGGACAAAACAATGAATGAACGACTTTTCGCAATTATCCAACGTCAACAGGAGGGGCACGAGAACGAACCGAGGTTCATGATCGGCGAGCAGTTGAAAGAGATCGCTGCGCGGGAGCCGGGAGTTTCGGAGATCCTGGAACGGGATCTTGAAATCCCTGAATTGTCTCTTGAAGCGGCGGAACGAAAACTGCAGCAGTATGCAGATCAGCACCATAAAGGTGCGAAATGCTTCTGCATCACCCCGAAGGTTGCCGAAGGGATCCTTCGGGAGATGTACGGTTTGCCCGGAGCCGACGCCGGTTCCCGGAATGATTCTTCATCGAATTTCCTCGATCTCTCTTCTTTCTTGTGAGGTGTGGTATGGGATGGAGTATCAAACGCATGTCGAAAGCCGAACGTGACGTTCTGGCTGAAGAAATTCGCAAGAAATTACCGTTTGAACCGAGTTCCAGAGCGAAGTCTTCGTTTATGGCTGAACCATACGGCGAGTATCTTTCAACTTTTCGTTCTGTAATGATTCAAAGAGACGGTCGCTCTGTAAGAGCCGTTCGAGTTATGTGCGGTGCCTGTCTTTTTGAATCTCATTACGAATATTATCGTTTCTCCGATCAAGAGAACGAGGATTTTAGGTATCGTCATCCTGGCTGTGCTTCTGATCCTTATGGTTTTTATGATCCAAAAGATCAGATCGTTAAACAAACGCATTTTCAATTCGTTTGTCCCGAATGTCGCAGATCTTCCACTCTTTTTGCCTATTCGCGACGGTTGTATCGCTCTCTTGCGAGCAAAGATCAATTTGCCCAGGATCTTCTTAATATCGACGGTCACGCTGTGATTGTCTTATGGAAGCTTCATAAGTGGATCAATCGTGAAGGTGTTGAAAACTTCTCTTTTGATCGACTTTATGCTTCCTACCAGGTCGGGGGCTTTATGTATCGAGCAAACGGGTATCTTTCCTGGTACGGTAACCGGGATTTTATTTCCAATTGGGTTCAGGTTTCGCATTTTTCCGAAATCATGAACGGCGTTCAGAAAAAGGTTGTTTTTTATGAAAAAAAGGACCTTCAGAAGGTTGAAGAGTGGAACGAAGGGCTGAAAGCTCTTCTAAATTTCGGAACGCCGTCAACGTATCTTTTTCTTGAAAGATACCTTTTGCTATGGTCAAAGTCTCCGGCGATCGAGAACGTCTCTAAGACGTTTCCTTCGTATCTTTACCGCGTCTTTCTCTCTTGGGATCAGAACTCCCGGAAAGGGTTCGCTGCAGCGAATTTCTATTTTGATCTTAAAAAGACAAAGCCCAATGAGATTTGTCGCGTTCGTAAAGAAGATGCGAAGCGCCTTCTTCTCGGGAAGTATGATCCTATTGAAATTCGTCTTTACAATCTTCTTCGTTCTTCCGGTTATTCTGATCCGGATCAGGTTTTCAAGATCGGTCTCCCTAATTGCGAATCGTTCCTCCGTTTTCTTAATGATCCCACTACAAAAAGGGTTTCTCCGTCTCTTTTTCATTTGTTCAATTACGTTCAAAAGAATCACTTAGCATATGTCTATTTGTGTGATTATTGGAGAATGACACTTGAAACGGAAGGATCGATCGCGATTCTTTTCCCGAAAGATCTTCAACGTGCGCACGACCGTGCGACCGAGCGTTATCAATCGAAGAAGGATCGGGTTAAGGATCAGAAGGTTAAAGAACGTTTCAAGCTACTTGAAAAGTTCTCTTTCTCGGATCCGCAAACCGGGCTTCTTATTCGTCCGGTTCGCTCTATTGGCGAATTGACGCTTGAAGGACACAAGCTTCATCATTGTGTTGCGTCTTACGCTACCTCTGTTTCAGAGGGACGTACTTCTATTTTTCTGATTCGAAAAATAGAAGATCCGGAGACCCCCTTTTTCACTCTTGAATATCGGGAGGATCAGGTAGTTCAAAATCGCGGTTTTCATAACTGCGACAGGACGCCGGAGGTTATTTCGTTTGAGTCCAAATGGCTTCAATACATTAAAAGAATAAAAGGAGGCAAACAAAATGGCAAACGTTCAGGTCAAGAAACAAGAGAGCGCGTCGGTGCGTAACATCGGCACCATCACGGCGGAGATCCAGAGCATCAAGCGTCAGACGAACGCCCTGGTTCTCTCCTATGCAATCGAGATCGGGCGGCGGCTCGTCGAGGCAAAAGCCGCTTTGCCGCACGGTCAATGGGGCGATTGGTTGAAAACCGAGGTCGATTTTTCGCAGAGTACCGCGAATAATTTGATGCGGCTTTTCGACGAATACGGTTCGACGCAGATCTCGTTCTTCGGGGCGAGCATAAATTCAAATTCACAATCGATTGCGAATTTGAATTACACGAAAGCTCTGCAACTGCTTGCGGTTCCGTCGGAAGAACGTGAAGCGTTCGCTGAGGAAGTCGGCGCCGAAGATCTTTCGGTGAAGGAACTGAAAGCGAAGATCGAAGAGCGCGATCGTCAGATCAAAGAAGCGGAAAAGAAACTTGCCGACGTCGTGAAGCAGTCGGAAAAGAAGGCGAAAGCCGAAGTCGACGCGATCAGGCGCACCGCCAAAGCGGAAGCGAAGAAGGAAGCCGAGGAAAAGGTCAAAAAGGATCTTGACGAAGCGAAGAAGCAAGTCGAGTCTGCCGAAGCGAAGGCGACGAAGGCGAAGGAAGCCGAAGATCGGGCCCGCAAGGATCTGGAAGAGACGCAGCGGAAACTGAAAACGGCAAGTCCGGAGATCGCGGCGTTTAAGGCGCTCTTTGACGAGATGCAGGGAACCGCTGCTCGGCTCCGCTGTATGATCGAAGAGATCCGGAAGAACGATCCGGAAACAGCGGACAAACTTTCGGCGGCTTTGAAAGCGTTTGGTGGATCGTTATGAACATGGACATTATGCTCGCGATCAATCCGCCGCACGTCGGGCGGATCCTGGAAGGGATCAAGTTCGTCGAGTGGCGGAAGGTGCCGCTCCCGGTCGGGCGCCGGACGTTTCTCTATGAGACAAAGCACGGCGGCGGGTGCGGAATGGTCGTCGGGGAAGCGGTTATTCAATCGCTTTATTGTGTCAACGTTTTCGATGACAATTCGGCTTTGGATTGCTTCGTTCGGTCGGGGTGCGTTCCGAAGGAAGATCTCAAACGTTATGCGGGCAAGAAATGTGTGCTTTACGCGCACGTTCTGGCTCACATCGTTAAGTATCGTAAGCCGATTCTGCTTTCGGAATTTGGCTTGAAGCGGCCGCCGCTGTCTTGGTGCTATTGCATCAATCCCTTCAAAATACCGGATCTTCCCGACTGGGATCTTCACCCGAAGTTCTGATCCGGCAGCTGGCATAAATAGAGAAGTCCCGATCGGGGCTTCTTTTTTTTGCGGAAAAGAAAACCCGGCCGCCGAAGCAGCCGGGAGGGGGTTATTTCTTATATTTTTTCAGAATGTGGTCGACGGCTTTTTCTAGATAGTCGATGTCTTCACTCGTAATTGTTTCGACTGTAAGACCAAGTTCGTCGTACATTTTCTTTGTTTCCTGTTTCGTCGCGAGGTATTTGCTTGTTGTCATTCCGTTGTATTCGATTATCAGATTTTTGTAATCCGGTAGTGTAAAATCAGGATGAAGTTCTATTTCTTTTCCTGTTTTGGGATCTGTGTATTCGACCGGATTCTCGTAAATTACCCTGACGTTTATATCCCAAAGATGATCAAGTATTACCTTTTCCGGCATACTACGGACTCTGACGCCGCTTTTTGCTCTGATTTTTCGGTTTCCGTATCCGTCTAATATTTCAACCGTAGTACAGTTTGATATACGTAGATCTACGGCTTTGTCTTTGTACTTGTTCCAACATTCTTTGCAAAAATGATATCCATTTGAGGGTTCACCACAAATTAGGCACGTTAATTCGTACTTCGGCTGCTCTTTTTCGGATCCGCACGGCTTGTCCTTTTCGTGGTATTTACCGCATTTTTCACAAAGGATCAGCGTTCCTTCTTTGAATTGCTGACCGTGGATCCTGCAAAGACCGTCTTTCCGGAAGTGCCCCATGTATTGGCTTGTTGGTTCTCCGCAGATCGGGCAAACGTGCTTTTCTTCCATATCATTTCTCCTTGTAAATTTGGTCATATATAATTTTGACTTTCTGCGCAAACAGAAGGTCTTTATTTTCTTGCACGTCTATCCCGAGCAAGGTATTTGCGTCAAGCTTTAGGATTTCACATATTGCTTTGAGTTGATCGAGATTTGGTTCTTGTAGATCTCTCTCTATTCTTGAGTAGCAAGTTTGTTGCATTTGAGCGTGTTTTGCGACTTCTGCTTGACTTAGTTCCTCTATTTCTCTTGCTCGTCTGAGCATTCTTCCGATCTTCATTTTTCGATCCTCCGCAAAAATTATAACATTTTGTTCTAAAAAGTATTGACTTTTAGAGCAATTTATTTTATAATTGTAGTAGTTAGAACATTTTGCTCTAATTCTACCCGCTATTTTTAGCGGATTTTGTCGAAAATCGGAGGTTTGAAATGGCAAAGCGTAAAGGTACGAAGCGAAAAGGTGTGAAATCCTGGGTTCGGAGCGCTTATGCTCATCTTGCAGCTCGTGATCGTTTGATCAAGTCGAAAGATTCTTCTTTTGACTCTTATCGCAAAGCTCTTTATCACGATGCCTGCGTGCGTGGAACATTATCTGTTGAACGCCCTTTGAGCGAATTTGATAAGTCCAGTAATTTTTATAATGCTGGAATCAATGCTCGCGCTTGCATTTCCCACGGGCATAAGATTTCTGATAAGGGCAATTTTTGGCAGCCTTATCGAGATGAGATCAAACGAAAAAGCCGTAAATGAGCAAATATAAGTCCCGTCGTACCTATGACGTCAACCGTTATCGGCGATTTGCACGTCTGATGCGGTTGATTCGCTCGATCGTAACGATCGCATTTGTGATATTCGTTGCTTTTCTCATTCTTTCAAAGGTGGTCTTTTTATGAGCAATTACAAGTCCAAGAATCCCGCCGAAGCATTCGCTCGTTCCCAGGAGCGTCACGAGCATCTTATGTGGCGAGCCGGGATTAACGGTGCGAGGTATACTTCTCCGCATCCGGATTTCTGGATTTCCGAGCATTATCATCAGAAGGTGATGGAGATCCAGGCGAAGGAGGGACGGATTCTTCCGAAGAAGTATCGGTCCCGGATCTGGAAGTCGGTTTCCGATCTCTTCCGTAGGAAGTTTATCAAGGATTAAGTTTATTTCCCCCGCGGAGGGAAAAATCCGCAGTTTACCGCCCCGGACGGGTTGTATTCGGGAAGGAGTGAAAAATGGCAGAAAAGGCAAAACGTGAACCCCGGCAGTTTTTCATCGGCGCGAAGCGTTCGATGGGCGAGATGGACGGTGACCGGAAGGGTGAAAAGGTCTTCTGGGACAATATCGTGATCTCGCGTGTCCAGGAGATCCTGGAAAACGGGATCGGTTACGAAGTCATGACGAACTGCAAGATCAAGACCGAGGAATTCCAGGAAGTTACCCAGGAAACCTGGGAAGAGTTCGAGGAGAAGATCGCGGATCGGTTCATGAAACCCATCAACGTTATGTATGGGGAAATGCGCGGCGCGAAGGACGATCGCAAAGCGGATACCAAATACTTCCGCTTCGTCGGCGAAAAGACGGCGTAAGCAATTCGGACAGGCCGAGCCGGGGAGGTTTGTCGTCCTCCTGCCTCCCCGGTGTGTAACAACGGATTCCTTCGCGCGTCAGCCGGTGCCCCCGGGGCGTGCGACGGTGGAGCAGAGAACCCACGGACGGCGCACGTCACTGTGGCAGCGTGCAGCCGTAGGGCGGGGGATTGCCGGTCTCTGCGATAATACCCCCGCCCGGAAACAATGCCCCCGACGTCGACGAAAACGGCGCCGGGGGGTGGGTGAAATCTTTTCAACTGTGGAAGATCTGCCCGGACGTCGGGCTCTGAATACGAAGGAGATCAAATCATGCGTTATACGAAACTTATTGTTCTGATCCTTGCCGTGATCCTGTGCGTCGGGCTGCTCGCCGGCGCGATCATCCGTACCAACAACGCGACGCCCGCCGTGAAGCACACGGCGAAGGAAACGAGTGAATCCGTTGAACGTGGAGTTCAACCGGAAGGAATCGTCCTTCTTTTCGCGCACGATTCTTCCGATCTTGATTTCGACGTTCCTTTTCAGATTGTCGTTGACAATGAATTGATAGATCTTTCGGACTATCGAATTGTCGATGAGAACGAACATCTCTATCTTGATCAGGTGTTTCTTCTTCCGCAAGACGGTTTTCAGATTGTTTTTGGAGAGACTGCGGGGGAATCAAAAGCCGGTCCTCCTGAGATTCACGTATTTACCGTCAACTATGACGGTGAAGTCCTTGAATATCCGTGTAAATCTGTTGATGATCCTCTCGACGTCACCTCTGATATTCAATTCGTTCTCATTTCGCCTTATGTCAAATGATTTTGAATATTAAGGAGGTTTTATGAAACCTACTTTAAAGTTTGTTTCTTTGATCCTCGCGCTCGTTTTTTGCGTCGGCGTTACGGTTTCCTGCTTCCGCTCCATTGCGAGCGACGGCGCGCTTGACTTTACGATCGGCGGGTCCCGTACCGGATCCGGTAGCGTTTCCGGCGGGTCCTCCGGTAGTTCGTTTTCCGGTGGATCCGGCAGCGGTTCAGCTTCGACGTCTTCCGGTGAAGGATCCGGTGGATCCTACCAACCGCTTCCCGCGAATTACTACGACGTCGGGAATCAGCGGTACCATCTTGAAGGATATACCGCTTATCCTTCCTCTTCCGTCAATCCGAACTGGTTTTTGTCGGAACTCGGAGATCAGCAGCTTGTCGAACGCTCCGAAAACGACTTTACTTTCTGTCAGTATAAGGGCGATCTGTCCGGCTGTTTCAGCTTCGGCACGGAAGCGCAGGATTGGCATTTCTCCGGTTCCGGCATTCAGGCGGTCGGTATCTCCTTTACGCTTGATCCGTCCGATTGTCCTGATCTGTACGGATCTGTCACTTGCGTTTTTTCAAGTCAGGATCAGGCGTACGACGGGTTTTACCCTCTTTTTAAGGTCGAGAACAATCAGTTCCTTTTCCTTGATTCGGCTTTGACTCCCTCTTTTTTGCTTCCCTCCGATATCAGCTATCCCTGGCCTGATCCGACTTCCTTTTACTCCTGCTTCTTCTTTGAAGAAGACAGAAGTCCCGATGTAATCCGTTTCCTCGTGATCGTTTCTTCAACCCGGCTGGTTGTCTATATGAACGATATGCTTTCCATAAACGCGACTCCGAACATTGAGTTCACCGGCTATGATCTGGATCAGATCAGTTCCATTCTTCGTCTGACGTTTGACGGTTCTTCTCGACAAAGCGCCGTCTTGAAAAACGTTTGCTTCTACGTCAAATAAACTTTTACGAAAGGAAAAGCACAATGAAAATCAAACGTAGTACCCGCAACGCAATCATCCTCGCAGTCGTTCTTCTCCTCACCATCTCGGTTCTCGGTATGGTTACCCAGGGCTTCCAAAAATGGAAACCGGGAGACGTCAAGGAGAACGTGATCTCGAAGATCACGAAGGAACGGAATCCGGACAACCTGATCGACGAGATCACTCTGGAAGACGGGAAGGACGTCACCTCCGACGTCTCGTACAAGGTCGACAAATACGGTCGGGTCACCCTGAACGGTACGGCGTCCGATACGAGTTCGGTCGTTTATGCGACCGTTGAGCTCGAACCCGGAACGTACTATCTCACCGGCGACGACGCCAGATCGAGCAACAAGACCGCGTACCTCGCGATCTTCGACGGCGAAAATACGATCGTGAAACGTGCCGATATGGGCGCTTTCACCGTTTCGTCCACCGCTACCTACACCGTCCGCATCGTCGTCTTTGAGGACGGCGTGATCTCGAACTTCCAGATCGCACCGGTCCTGTCCGCGTCCGAAGATACTCCTTTCTTCGCCGAGAAGTAAGATCTTTCTTTCGTCGCTGCACCAATTCCCCTCCCGAGGACTTTCTTCGGGAGGGGGAAGGAGGATTCTATGAGATCTAAACTGTTTGCCTGTTTGCTCCTTGTAATGGTTGTCTTACAGGCTATTTTTGTCCCCGTTTACGCCTCGGGGATCGAATCGGGGGGCGTTTCGTCTTACCGTGAAACGACCATCTATGAAGATTTTGGGATGGATCCCGGATCTTCTTCCTCCGATTTTGAATCGGAGGTGATCGGAGGTTCTTTTTCTTCCTCCGAGCCCTACGTTTGGGAGATCCTGACGTCGTGCTACGAGCGCAGCTTCTCCAAGACGTCTTTCTTCCTCTACGTTTTCAATCGCGGATATTCCAGCTTGACGGATTCTTTTTCCGTCACGCTTACCGATGACGACGGTTCGCTCTATTCCGTCTCTGCCGATCTCATCGACTGGACGGATCATTGTGCGAAGATCTGCATCGATCTGGTCCCGTCGTCGTCGTATATAAAGACTTCTTCTTCCGAGATCTCCATCGAGGTCTATTCGATCACCTGCAACGGTCGCAGCTCCCGTCCCTATGTTGAGGAGCTTGACGTCGGTGAATCGAACGCGAGCGTCGGTCTTGTCTACAATGTCAGCACCGGCAAGCTTTCTAAGCGGTCCATCCGGGAATCTCTTGATCTGAACGTCACGCTTATGGCGGAACGGTTCTCTTCCGGTCCCACTTTCTTCGATTACGCGCAGTTGAACACCGCTGCGTTCATTATCCCCGACTCCTATTTTGAGCGCTTCGGAGATCTTGCGCTCGTTCGTTACATCTACGATCTTTACAGCAACGTTCCGATGTCCGTCTTGAAGGACAGCGCCGTTGTTGAACAGGCGGTTGGTTCGTTCTTCGATCCTTCGGATTCGGATTTCGATTTTTCTCCCCGTCCTGTTTACCGTCCTTATTCTGGGTATTATCTTCCCTTTGAACTTCGCTACACACAAAAGTTCCTTTGGTTCGACGTCGCGCACGAGGATTTCAGCGATTTCTGTTCGTTCAATCGCTATTTTACTTTCGTCGTCGACGACGTTATCGAGACCGGCAACGGCGGCTACGATTTTACGCCGAGTGAAGTCCTTGCACGCTATCAGTTCATAAAGGACAATATTAATCCCCCGTATAAGAACGTTCTCGGCGCCGAGACTTTTCAATCCTTTTCCGAAGAACTCTCGGTCGACGACTCCTGGAGTACTGAGAGCTATTCCGATTACCTTGATTCTCTTTCGTTTTGGAATCAGCTTGCCTTTAAAACTGCGTCTTCGCTTGTTTTACACGGCAACGTTATCGACGATTCCATCAACGACGTTCCTGCGATCCAGATCGTTTCGCAGGATCTGTCGGGGATGACCGATTCCCAGATCTCCGAAACGTTCTATGTTGATCCTTTTTACTCCTCTGATCTCCGAAGCCTGTCTGTCCTCGCGGATTCGTCCGACGGTCAGCTTGTTCTTCTCCGGTTTTGCTTGACTCCTTATATTGCTATCCCTTGTAACCGGCTGAAACTTGACGACGAGTGGGAAACCGTTGAAGGGTACGTCTGCTTCAATTCTATAATCGACAATTTTAAAATCATCAGTTTCGATTTCAAGAAGACGGTTGCCTCCGATCAGGGTCCCGTCGTCATCACTACGACGGTCCCCGTCAACATGGATCCCGTGACCTTCATCGATGGCGGGCAATCTCCTGGACAGCTTCAAGATGAGTTCGTCGATAAGTGGCCGAACGTTCTCCCCGGTATCTTTTCAAAAGCAAGCTCCGCTTTTGACTGGTTGAAAAGAGTTCTTGCGATCGTCGGCGTCGTTCTTATCGTCATTCTTCTCGTGAAGATTCTGACCTTTATCGTTTCTGCCGTCAAGTTTTTCAGGATCCGTAAAAACGGGTCTGATAATTCCGACTCAATGAAGCGTAAGAATCGGCGCCGGAAGAAGCGTGATCGCAAATGAAGTGGGGTAAATACCTCTTACGTTTTCTTCTGATCTTTCTGATTCTCTATATCGTTTTCTACGTATTCGGATCCTTCCGGGAGGCGCTGACGGTTCTATGAAACGTGCAAACGTCTTCCGGGGGATCCTCACCGGCTCGATCTGCGCCGGCACGGGCGTGTGGCTGTTTTCCCGCGGGTGGTGGTCTCTCGTCCGGTTTGTCGGCGCGGTCTGGGATCTCCTTCTCTCAATCGCGAAGTATTTTATCGTCGTCTTCGGTTTCAATGGCGACTGGATCCCGGTTCATATCAAGGAGATCCCGGACGTGCCGTTCGTGCCGTTTCTCCCGTTGAACGCCGAAGAACTTTCCGGCTTCTGGGGTCGGTTTTTTGCCATCCTTTTCAACGGGGAAAGGTTCCTGCTCTACAACGTCCGTTTCTTGAACGGCTTTGTCAACGTCCAGCGTTTCATTCTTCCCGTTGTATGTCTGTTCCTTGTCCTGAAGTTCTGGATCTCCGGCTCTGCCGATGAGTCCAACAACGATTTCGGTAAGAAGTCCCGCGGCGTCCGCGCCGTTGAGTGGATGCAGCGCAAGATCTTCGCCCCGATCCTGACGTTTCTTTCGTCCTGGTGGACGTCTCTCCGGTTCTGGATGGTTCTGACCTGGGCGATCGTAGTTGCCGCGGGGCTGAATATCCTGACAATCGTCGTAGAGGCGGTTGCGTCGCTCTTCTGGTTCTCCGTCTCGGTTGATCTTCCGTTCCTCTATACGGGGATCTACAAACTGTTCCTAGATCTCACGATCATGTTTTCGACGCTGCCGGCTCTCGTCTGGATCGTCGTCGGCTACGTTCTGTTCTGTCTGATCCGGCGCGCGGTCGCGTACAAGCGGCTTGAACGGATGGAAGGCGCGAACCGGGCGTTTCTCGATAAACTTCCGCTTTGCGTCCTGATCACCGGTAAGATCGGGATCGGGAAGACGACGACGAACGTCAACCTTTCGCTTTCTCTTCAAGACGCGATGCGTGAACGCCTGATGAAGAGTATGATGGATATTCAGGCAGAATTCCCGCTTTATCCGTGGGAAAATCTCGACCGTCAGATCGGCGTGATGTTCGCGCTGGGAGATCTTCATAGCAAAGCGGAAACGCGCCAGATTTTCTCCGATTTTGAAGCCCGCGACGTTGATATGTCCCTTCTCTGGGGCTATTCCGGACCGATGACGTTCTCGGACGGCGTGACGGTCAAGTATCTGGAAGATCGGATTATTGATTATGTCGAGCTCCAATACATGTACCGTCAACAGACGATGATTTTCTCGTCTTATTCTGTTCGGGTGGACAATTTGTTTGACGATCAAGGCAAACTCCCTTTCTGGGGATCTGACTATTTCCGCTCCCCGGCATTTGACCCTTACTCCGGGACGCTGCGCTCGCACATTCTGGATTTTGATACGCTCCGGCTCGGCAAGACGGTGAGCGGTGAACCGGGCGGCGCCTGGGAGTTCGGCATCCTGTCTCATACGGAGATGGGAAAGGATTTCGGCAACGCGTTGACGAACAAGGATTTGAAGGCGTCGGACAATTCGGCGAATATCAAGAACGATATGCTGATCGAGCGGATCAAGATCCTGCGTCATTCCGCGACCGCGGTTCATTTTCCTTACGCCCGGTACATCGGGGACGAGCAGCGGCCGACGTCTCTCGGCGCCGACGCTCTCGATCTCTGCGACGTCGTTCGCTTGACCGAGTGCTCCGAAGACAAAACCGCGATCCGTCTTTTGACGATCGAGCAGTTCTTTGTAGATCTATTTCTTTCGATCTGGCAAGGGTGGTACGTTCGCCGGCGGGTGCATCGTGCCGACGAAGATCTCCCGACCTGGCTTCTCCGCCGCATTGTGAAACGGCTGTACGCCTGGAACGCGAAAATGACGCAGCTCTTCGGGTATCAGGAGATCAGCTGTTTGATCCAGGACGGCGCCGATCTTGACGCCGAAGGAAAGCCGGACGTAATCTATTCCTGCTTCAAGAAGGTTCGCGCCGGACGGTTTGCGACCGACTGTTTTGCTGACGTCCTGGCACGCCGCGCGTTCGGTTCCGATTGGACGATGAAGGACGCTCCGTATTACGCGGGACCGGTCGCAACGTCCGAGGAGATCCGGCAGCAACACTCTTATTTCGGTGACCGGATGATTTTGAAGATCGGAGGAGAAGAAGAAGGTGAAACTGTCGACGGCGATTGAGTCTTTTCTTCTGGAACAGACGATCCGGGGCAACAGTCCGATGACGGTCTCCGGCTATCGTTCGATCCTCGGCTACTTTTGCTCTTTTTCCGGTGATCTTGACGTTGAGAAGATCGATCTTGATTTGCTTCGATCTTATTACTTCCATATTCATCAGAGCGGTCTTGGATCCGTTTCCGTTCAGAGCTACATCCGGCACCTTCGTGCCTTCCTGAATTGGCTCTATAATTCGGATCTGATCGAAACGGATCTTTGCCGGAAGTTCAAACTTCCGAAAGCAAAGCGTCCGATCGTGGACGTCTTGACCGACTCTGAGATCTCCGCGCTTTTCGGAGCGTTTCAGGGGGAAGATTTCCGGAACGTCCGGAATCGCGCGATCATAGCATTGTTTCTCGATGCCGGTCTTCGCCTGAATGAACTTGTGTCCATTCAGCGCGCTATGATACACGTTTCCGAAGGATACGTTATCGTGGACGGCAAGGGCAACAAGCAGCGCGTTGTCCCCTTCGGCGTTATGACCCGAATCTATTTGAAAGAGTATCTTTCCATGGCGCCGAAGTCTCCGGCTTTGTTCTTGTCTTCCAGGGAGGAGGACGGGTCTTTCTCCCCTATCACGGAAGCGACGGTCAAGATGATGTTTCGCCGGCTGAAAGCGGTAGTTCCGAGGATTCATCCTCATCTTCTCCGTCATACGTTCGCAACGCGATACTTGGAGAACGGCGGGAATATGTATTCTCTTCAAATGCTCCTCGGGCATACTTCTCTTGAAATGGTGAAACGTTACGTTCACTTGGCACAACGTAAGGTTTTACGGGATTTTATCAATTATTCTCCGCTTGACCGTTTTCAGTCAGAAAATACGACTGCGAAGATCGGCGGTTTTGAATAAACGATAATCAAAGGGTCTCAAATCAGGAGTCAACAAAAAAGCCCGGAACGCCTGTTTTTACAGGCATTCCGGGGGTGGTGCTCCTGCGGAGATTCGAACTCCGGACCCTTTGATTAAAAGTCAAATGCTCTACCAACTGAGCTACAGGGGCGTTTCGCACTTATGTATAATATCACAGCGTTCCCGGTTTGTCAAGTTCTTTTGAAGATTTTTTCAAAGCGGAGAGAGCGCGCCCCTTGCGCGCTCTCCCTTCTTTCGGTCGCAAAAGAGACGCCCCGTTCGGTTGACAGTCCCCGGCGGGCTGTGCTATAATGAATGCACAGCTTCTTCAAAGCACGAAAGGACGCCCCTATGAAAAACCCGTTTCCGGTCGACCACGATCTGCATATCCATTCGCTCCTCTCTTCCTGCTCGCGCGACCCGGAGCAGACGACCGCGCGCATCCTGCGTTACGCGGAGGAGAATCACTATCGTCAGGTCGCGGTGACCGACCACTTCTGGGACGAAACGGTGCCGGGCGCAAGCGGTTGGTACGCGCCGCAGAATTATGCGCACATAGCGGAGTCGCTTCCGCTTCCGAAGAGCGACAAGGTGCGGTTTCTGTTCGGCTGTGAAGCCGAGATGGACAAGGACTGCCGGCTCGGCGTCGCGCGCGAGACCTTCGACAAGTTCGATTTCGTGATCGTCCCGACGACGCATCTGCATATGACGGGCTTTACGATCGACGAGGAAGACAAACCGATCCCGCGCCGCGCCGCCGTCTACGTCAAGCGGTTTGAGGCGCTGCTCTCGATGGATCTGCCGTTCCGGAAGGTGGGCTTCGCGCACCTGTCCTGCCCCCTGATCGCGAGGAAGAACCCGCGCGACCATCTGGACGTTTTGAACCTGATCTCCGACGCGACCTTCTACGACCTCTTCCGCGAAACGGCGAAGGCCGGGATGGGCGTGGAACTGAACTTCCCGTTCCTCTCCTACTCCGACGCCGAGCGCGAGGAAGTCCTGCGTCCCTACCGCATCGCGCGCGACTGCGGGTGCAAGTTCTATTTCGGGAGCGACGCGCACCACCCCGACAAGCTCGAAAAAGCCCCCGCGCTGTTCGCCGCGACGTCCGAAGCCCTCGCCCTCACGGAAGAAGACCTTTTCGACCCGCTCGCATAAAACCCCGGCGCGCTTTTTCGCCCGACTCCCCGCGACAAAAAACAGGCGCGCGGATCCTTCCGCGCATTTGAAAAGAGGAAAGAATATGGGACTCATCAAAAAGATCAAATCTGTCAACTGGGGCTATCTCTGGCTCGCCGCGCTGATCGGCGGCGCCGGGATCCTGATCCTCGCGTATCCGAACAAGACGCTTGACGTCGTCGCGATCACGATCGGGGTCGTCACGCTTCTGTTCGGGGCGGTGCAGGCGATCCGCGTGCTCTCCGACAAACGCCGCGGCTTCCGGTTCGCCGTCGGGATCGTCGCCGCCTCGATCGCGGTGATCGCCGGGACGCTCTGCCTGATCCTCCGGGACCAGATCAAGGCGTTTCTCCCCTCGCTCGTTTGCCTGTTCCTCATCATCGACGCGTCGTTCAAGTTGCAGACCGTCGCCCGCGCGCGGCAGTTCAAGTCGAAGGCGTGCTGGGCGCTGCTGGCGCTCTCGATCGTCACGGTCGCCCTCAGTTTCATCGTGATCCGCATGGAGGGCGGGGACGTCAGAACGATCCTCGTTCTGTTCGGGCTTGCGCTGATGGCGGACGCGCTCGGAAACCTCTTCTCGTTCTTCTTCATCGGGATCGTCGAGCGCGCCGAGAAAAACCGGATCCTCGCCGAAAACGCGCCGCAAACCCCCGCCGAAAAGCCGGCGCAGGGCGACGCGGAACAGTAACCCCCTGAGATACGGCGAGCGCGGCTCGCTCCGTTCGGAGCGAGCCGCGCTTCTTTTCCGTTACCGCGGATCAGTTCTTTTCGCCGACCTCTTTGTCGATCAGGGCTTGCACCTGGATCGGCAGTCCGTAGAGGTTGATGAACCCGGCGGCGTCCGCCTGGTTGTAGTCGCTCTCGCCGAAGGTCGCGATCTTCTCGCTGTAAAGCGAATACTTGCTCCACACGCCGGCGCGGATGATATTGCCCTTGTAGAGTTTCAGTTTCACCTTACCGGTGACTCTCTCCTGCGTCTTGTCGACGAAGGCGGAGAGCGCCTCGCGGAGCGGCGTGAACCATTGCCCGTTGTAAACGAGTTCGGCGAAGGTGATCGAGAGCTTTTCCTTCTCGTGCGCGGTCATCTTGTCGAGCGTGATGCTTTCCAGCACGCTGTGCGCTTTGTAAAGGATCGTTCCGCCCGGGGTCTCGTAGACGCCGCGGCACTTCATGCCGACCAGCCGGTTCTCCACGATGTCGAGGAGTCCGATGCCGTTCTTGCCGCCGATCTCGTTCAGCGCGAGGATGATCTCTTTCGCCGTCATCTTCTTGCCGTCGAGGGCGACCGGAACGCCTTTCTCGAAATCGAGGGTGACGTAGGTCGGTTCGTCGGGCGCCTGAATGGGCGAAACGCCCATTTCAAGGAAGCCGGGCTTTTCGTACATCGGCTCGTTCCCGGTGTCTTCGAGGTCAAGTCCCTCGTGCGAGAGGTGCCAGAGGTTCTTATCCTTCGAGTAGTTGGTCTCGCGGTTGATCCGGAGCGGGATGTTGTGCGCCTCGGCGTAGTCGATCTCCTCGTCGCGCGACTTGATGTCCCATTCGCGCCAAGGGGCGATGACCGGCATTTCGGGGGCGAAATGCTTGATCGCGAGCTCGAACCGCACCTGGTCGTTACCCTTGCCGGTGCAGCCGTGGCAGATCGCGTCGGCGCCCTCTTTCAGAGCGATCTCGACCAGCCCCTTCGCGATGCAGGGACGCGCGTGGCTCGTGCCGAGCAGATATTCTTCGTAGACCGCGCCCGCCTTCATCGTCGGGATGATGTAGTCGTTCACGTATTCGTCGGTCAGGTCGAGGACGTAGAGTTTCGACGCGCCGGTTTTCAGCGCCTTCTCCTCCAGCCCGTCCAGTTCGTCGGCTTGCCCGACGTTGCCCGAAACGGCGATGACCTCGCAGTTGTTGTAGTTCTCTTTCAGCCACGGGATGATGATCGAGGTGTCAAGCCCGCCCGAGTACGCCAGAACCACTTTTTTGATCTTGCTTTTGTCCATTTTCGTTATCTCCGTGAATATTTATTCTCGCCGTTCGGCTTTTATGCGCCTATTATACAACCGTCTTTGGGTTTTGTCAAGACCTTTTTCGGATATTTTTTCAATTTTCATATTTATTCTGCTTATTCACGCGTTTTTGCATATTATTCACGCATCGTCTTGTCATTGAAGGAAAGCAAAGCGCGCCGCCCTCTCCGTCGCCGCGCTTCTGAAACCGCAAAACGGCGTCGCGACGCCGTTTTGCTCTTTATTATTCAATAAAGTTCTTTGCCGAGCTTTCTTTTAAGAAAGCGAAGCGTCTCCCCGGCTTTCCCGCTCAGAGTTCTTTGCCCCGCTTTCTGCGAAAGAAAGCGGGCGCGCGCGTATATTATTGACGGAAATATTTGCGGTCGAGCGAGCGGTACTGGATCGCCTCGGCGATATGCGGCGCGCGGATCAACTCCGACCCGGCGAGGTCGGCGATCGTGCGCGCCACGCGCAGCACGCGGTCGTGTCCGCGCGCCGACATTCCGAGTTTCTCGAACGCATCGCGGAGCAGGGCTTCCGCGGCGGGCTCCATCGGGCAGAGCGCCCGGATCTCCTTCGGCGGGATCGCGGCGTTCTGCCGTGCGGCGACCCCCGCTTTTTCGGAGCGTTCCCGCGCAAAGCGTCGGGCGGCGTTCACCCGTTCCCGGACGGTCGCGGACGGTTCCCCGGACCGGTTCTTGTCCGCCATCTCGTCGTAGGTCACGGCGGGCACCTCCACCTGAATATCGATCCGGTCAAGCAGCGGCCCGCTGATCTTGGACAGGTACCGCCGCACCTGCTCCGGGGTACAGGTGCAGACGTGGTTGGGGTCCCCGTAATAGCCGCAACGGCAGGGGTTCATCGCGCAAACGAGCATAAACCGCGCCGGATAGGTGGTTTTCGCAAGCACGCGCGTCACCGTCACCCGCCCGTCTTCGAGCGGCTGACGCAGGATCTCGGTCGTCGATTTCGGAAACTCCGGCAGCTCGTCGAGAAACAGTACGCCGTTGTGCGCGAGCGAGATCTCGCCCGGCCTCGGCTGGCTCCCGCCGCCGGTGAGCCCCGCGGGGCTGACGGTGTGGTGCGGCGCGCGGAACGGGCGGCGCGTGATCAGCCCGCGCCCGCCGAGCAACCCTTCCACCGAATGGATCTTGGTCGTTTCAAGCGCCTCCTCGAAGGTCAGAGCGGGGAGGATCGAGGGCAGGCGCTTGGCGAGCATCGACTTGCCCGACCCCGGAGGCCCGATCAACAGCACGTTGTGTCCCCCGGCGGCGGCGATCTCCAACGCCCGCTTCGCCTTCTCCTGTCCCTTCACCTCCGAAAAATCCGGCGCGTCGGGATCGTCCTCGGGCGAAAAGTCCGCCCGGTCGAAGACCGTCGGCTGCAACTCGATCTTGCCGTTCAGATGGGCGAGCAGGGTCGAAAGATCCGGCACGCCGTAGACGGTCAAACCCGAGACCACCGCCGCTTCGCGCGCGTTCCGTTCGGGAACGTAGAGCACCTTCCGCCCCGCGTCGCGCGCGGCGAGCGCCACGCAGAGCACGCCGTTCACCGGTCGGATCTCGCCCGAAAGCGAGAGTTCCCCGACGATCGCCGTGTCCGACAGATCGAGTCCGCGCGGGATCTTCCCCGCGCATTGCAGGATGCTGCACAGGATCGGCAGATCGAACCCCGCGCCCTCCTTCTTCCGGTCGGCGGGGGCGAGGTTCACGGTCAGTTCCAGCGAGGGGAAGGGGATCCCCACGTTCTCGCAGGCGTTCCGGACGCGCTCCTTCGCCTCCTTCACGGCGGCGTCGGGCAACCCGACCAACTCGAAGAGCGGGATCCGGTTCCACGCGCTGCACTCGACCGTCACCTCGAACCCCTCGACCCCGACGACCCCGGCGCTGTATATTCTTGAAACCATATCGTATCCCCCACACAGTTTTTTCTTATTGTACCATATTTGTCGAAAAATGTAAACAACCTTCGCGCGCCCGAAATACAAAAGGGGGAAACTGCGTTAAACCGTTTGACATTCGGCGCGAAAAGGATTATAATCTATGAAGACAAAACGAAGGGAAGGAAAGCCGATGAAACCGATCGCTCCGAAAACCCTGCCCGCCCGGATCGTCGTCGAGCGCGGGATCCTCTACAAAGCCGGCGCTCTGCTCTCGCCGTCCGGGGGAGGTTCGCGCCGTTTTCTCCTGCTCTCCGATCTGCCCGACGCCGACCCCGCGCCGTCCACCCTCTTCGCTTCTCTTGCGAAGGCGGGGCATACCATCGTGCGAACGCCGTCCGAGTTGCCGTATCCCGCCGACGTCGACGCGATCCTTGCCGTCGGCGACGCAAAAAGCCTCGGCGACGCGGCGCGCCTGATCGAGGAACGCCGCCCCGGCCTCCCCTGCGCGCTGGTTCCGACGACCCTTGAAGCGCAGCTCTCCTTCCCGTTTCTATCCTCCCCCGCACTCGTCCTGTGCGACCCGTCGCTCCCCGCGACCGACGCCGACCGCAAGCGCGCGACCGTCGAGTTTCTCCGCTACGCCGTCGGGTTCGACGCCTCGCTCTTCGATCTGCTCTATACCGACTTCGACGTCGGGGCGCTGATCCGGCGCTGTCTTACGATCCGCTGCGACCTTTACGACGCGAAGAAAACCGATCTCCTCGCCCGGCTCGGCACGGTGATCGGACTTTCGGTCGGCGAGGCGCTCGCCGACCGCGACCCCGGCTCCGCCGAAGACGCGCTTGACGACGCGGACAAGATCGCGATCGGGCTTGCCGCGGCGACCCGGTACGCTTTGAAAACCGGCTACTGCCGACGCGACTTTTTGTCCGAGCTCGTCGGGCTCCTTACCTATCACGGACTGCCGCACTCGGCGCTCGTCGCCGACGGGGAACTGATCGCCGCTGTCAAAGAACACCCGTGGGCGGACGGCAAAAACCTGCTCTCTCTCCCCCGCCGACTCGGGGAATGCGGGCTCGTCCCGTTCGACCCCGACTCGCTCACCGGACTTCTCCCGAACTGACGACCCTTGAAAGGACAAGCAATGCAAAGAAAACTTTACAATCTGTCGGTGATCGGCTGCGGGCGCTGGGGCGCCTTCATCGCAAAATACCTGTCCGACCTCGGACACGCCGTCACGCTGTACGGCAGACCCGGTTCCCGCAAGACCGAGGAACTGTTTTCGACGCGCAGAAACGCGCTGATGGAACTTCCCGCCGCCGTTTCGACGACCACCTCGCTCTCCGACGCCGTCGGACGCGCCGAGATCCTCGTCGTGTCGATCCCCTCGCAGAATCTGCGCGGTCTGCTCCGCGAGATCGTGAAGGAGCCGACGCCCCCGAAAACGCTCGTCCTCTGTATGAAAGGGCTTGAGATCGGGACGGGCAAGCGGCTCTCGACCGTGGCGAGGGAAGAACTCGGCGAGGGCGTAAAGGTCGCCGTCTGGATCGGACCGGGTCACGTCCAGGCGTTCTGCGCCGGGATCCCGAACTGCATGGTGATCGACAGCGAGGACGAGAAGACGAAAAAGGCGCTGGTCGACGCCTTTTCGGGCGAACTGATCCGCTTCTATTACGGGCAGGACCTCACGGGCAACGAGATCGGCGCCGCCGCGAAGAACGTGATCGGCATCGCCGCCGGATTCCTCGACGGGCTCGGCACCCCGTCGCTCAAAGGCGCGCTGATGTCGCGCGGGACCTGTGAGATCTCCCGGCTGATCGGGGCGGTCGGCGGCAACCCGCAGTCCGCTTACGGGCTCTGCCATCTCGGCGACTACGAGGCGACGCTCTTCTCGCCGTACAGCCACAACCGCGCCTTCGGGGAAGCGTTCGCCCGGGGTGAAACCTTCGGGGATCTTGCCGAGGGTTATTACACCGTGCGCGCCCTGACCGCGCTCGCCGACAAAACCGGCGTCGACCTCCCGATCTGCCGCGCCGTCGAAGCGGTCCTCTACCGGGGCGTTCCGCTCCCCGACTGCATCAAACAACTCTTCGACAGAAGTCTCAAAAACGAGTTCTGAATCTCGGAAAGGCGTCTCGATGGAACAAAAAACCACGGGCGACGTTCCGTCGCCGACCCCGCGCGCGTCCCGACCCCGCGCCCGCGGACTGGATATGGTATCCGGCCCCCTTTTTCCGGGAGTCTTTGCCTTTGCGCTCCCGGTCATTCTGACCGGGCTTCTCTCGCTCTTCTACAACGCCGCCGACCTGATCGTACTCGGTCGCTTCGCCGAGGACGGCGAACACGCGCTGACCGCCGTCGGATGCACGGGATCGCTCATCAACCTGCTGATCGGTCTGTTCCTCGGGCTTGCCGTCGGTTCGAGCGTCACGATCGCCATCGCGCTCGGCGCGCGCGACGGGGACGAGGCGGCGCGGCTGACGCACACCGCGATCGCCGTGTCGGCGATCCTCGGGGTCGGGGTGGCGGCGGTCGGGATCGTTTTCGCGCCGACCTTCCTTTCGTGGATGAACTGTCCCGCGGAACTGCTCGACGACGCCTCCCTCTATCTCCGCGTCTACTTCCTCGGCGCCCCCGCGAACCTAGTCTACAACTTCGGCGCGGCGATCCTGCGCACCTGCGGGGACACCCGCCGCCCGCTCTTCATCCTCGGCGCGGCGGGGCTCGTCAACGTCGGGCTGAACCTGCTGTTCGTCGTCGGCTTCTCGCTCTCGGTCGTGGGGGTCGCCGTCGCCACGATCACGAGCCAATACCTGTCGGCTGTCGCCGCGCTCTTCTTCCTCTCCCGGCTGAACAATCCCTGCCGCCTGTCCCTCCGTCGGCTCCGCCTGCATAAGAACCAACTGCTCCGCATCCTGCGCCACGGCGTCCCGGCGGGGATCCAATCGAGTCTCTTTTCCTTCTCGAACGTGCTGATCCAATCGACGATCAACAGTTTCGGCTCGGTCGTGATGGCGGGCTCGACGGCGGCGGCAAACCTTGAGGGGTTCGGCTGGACGGCGATCAACGCCCCCGACTCGGCGTGTATGGCGTTCGTCGGACAGAACTACGGGGCGAAGAACCTGCGGCGCATCCCGCGCGCGATCCTCGTCTGCCTCCTTTACGTCGTGATCTTCTGGGTCGCCGTCGACGGCGCGATCCTGCTCTTCCGCGAGCCGCTCGTCGGGCTCTACCTGCCGAACTCGCCCGACTCGGCAAACGAAGCTTTTTCGCGGATGACGCTGGTCGTCGGCACCTACTTCCTCTGCGGGTTTATGGGCGTGCTGTCCAGCGCGATCCGCGGAATGGGCGCCTCGCTGCTTCCGACCCTCGTCTCGATCGGCGGGATCTGCGGCATCCGCGTCGTCTGGATCGCCTTTGTCGTGCCGCACTCGCCCACGCTCCGCACGCTGATGACGTCCTACCCCGTCTCGTGGGTGGCGACGCTCGTCGTCGACCTCGTGATCCTGATCGTCCTGTTCCGCCGCCGGAAACGCGAGATCGAAGCCGCCTCTCCCCCGGCTTGACCGACCCGTTCAAAGCGAAACAACGCCCGCCCGCGCATTTTGCGCGGGCGGGCGTTCGTATAGGGGGCGGTTGCGAAAATCGCTTGCGGGGTGCGTTCAGGACGCCTCTTTCTCTCCGTCTGGTTCCGTCGAGACCGACGGGATCACCGCGACGCGATTCTCTTCGTCCCCGTCGGGCGGCGCTTCGCTCTCCCCGGCGGACGGTTCTCCCCCGTTTTCCGGCGGTTCGTCTTCCGGCGCCTTTTCGTTTTCGTCGGCGTCCGCCTCGGACAAAAGCCGCTCCCCGCGCCCCCCGAACAGGGTCTCTGCCGCCTCGACCGTCGCCGCCATTGCCGTCGCCGCCGCGCCGACGGCGGAAAGGGAAGGGGCGACCTCCCCGACGCTTTCCGGGACGTCCGCCGCGACCGCGGCGGGCGTTTCGGCGGGGGTCGCGTCCTCCGGTATTTCCCCGTCTTCCGCTGGCAGGATCCGGATCAGCGCGACCGACAGATCGTCGGGGTGTTCCCGCGTGCGGCTCGCCACGGCGACGATCCGCTGCGCCACGTCCCGCAGATCCCCCTCCCAGTTTTCGGACAGCAGTTCGATCAGCCAGGGCGCGTCCTCGGGCGTCTGGCTCACGCCGTCCGAGAGCATCACGATCACGTCGCCGGGAGAGGCGTCAAAGCGGATCTTCTCGGCGTCCAGGGTCGCCATCATCCCGACCGGCACCGTCCTCGACCGGATGCGGAACAGACTGCCGCCCCGCTTGACGTAAGAGGGCGCCGCGCCGCTCTTGATGAAGGTCGCGCACCCCGTCAGAAGGTCGAATTCGAGCAGATCGACCGTCGCGGCGTTCTCCTCCCCGCAGTTGCGGAGCAGGTTGTTCAGCAGTTTCAGCGTCGTGGTCTTGGAATTCCCGGCGCCGAGCATCTTTTCGAGAAACAGCGTCGCGACCCCCGACGTCAGCGCCGCCGTCGGTCCGCACCCCATCCCGTCGGAAAGGAGCGCATAGAAGTAGTCCCGTCCGTTCTCGAAGAAGCCGACGGTGTCCCCCGAACTCCCGCCCGGATCGGCGGAGCGGTAGGCGCGGGCGGTCTCGCATTTGAACCTGCGCGCCGTCTGCATCTGCAAGGTGACGGTCCCGCCCTTGATCTCGTAGGCGGGCTTGGTCAGTTTCACCCCGACGGTTTCCTCAAAGGCGGCGCGGATCCCGTCCGCCGACGCCGACGCGCCCTCCCATCCGACGCCGCCCGCTACGATCCAGCGTCGCCGTTCGCCGAGCGCCGCGACGCTCCCGCTCGTGATCCCGAGTTCGAGCAGGCGGCGCCGGAGTTCCAGCCCGAGTTTCACGTCCTCGCGGTTTTCCGCCCGGTCGGCTTCCGCCGCCTCGGAGAGCAGTTTCGCGACGAGTTCGTAATCAAGCCCGATCCCGCCCCCGAGTCGCCCGACGCGGGAGGAACGGAGCAGGGCGGCGCCCGCCTCCCGGATGTCCGACAGGATCGCGTCGAGACATTCGCATTCGCGGATCTTTCCCTCGGGCAGATCGTCAACCGAGGCGGGACGCTCGGTATAGAGCCGTTCCGAGAGGACGCGGACGGCTTCGTACGCCGAACGGTCGCCCTTTTCCCAGCACTCGGCGCGCCGGGCGCACCCGGAACAGTATTTACTGCACGCGGCGTCGCACGCCGACAGGTATTCCGCGCGGTCGGGACGCGCCGACCCGTCTGACAAGGTGTGAAAAACGCGCGAAAGCGACGAGAAAGCGTCCGAGAGTTCGGCGATCCGATCTTCCAACGCCGCGCCGTGTTCTTCGGTCAGGCGGCGCACCGCCTCACGCCCGATCCGGTCGTCCTCCTCGGCGCGGAGCGCGCGTCCCTCGGACAGAACGCGCGGGATCAGGGGAAGCCCGATCAGCGCCGCGACCGTCAGTTCGGGCGCGGTGGAAAGGAAGCCCGAAAGCCCCCCGACGTAGGAACACCAGACCGACGCGGCGGCGACCCCGAGCCCGACGGCGTAGACCGCGCCGACCTCCCACAGGATCCCGGAAAACAGTCCGAAGAGCGCGAACGCCGGGGAAAAGGTCGGACCGATCCCGAGCGTAACGAGCAGCCCCGCCGCGCAGCCGCGCAGCGCGCCGTACCGACGCGAAACGAAGAGGGTGAACAGCCCCGCGGCGACCCCCGCAAGCGAGAGCCCGAAGAGCGCGTAGGACGAGAGCGCCCGCACGAAGAAAAACAGGATCGAGAGCCCGCCGATCTGCCAGAAGAAGGTCGCCGTCCGTGTTCTCGCGGGGCGTTCCCCCCGTCCGGTGAGTTCGCCGAGCGTGACCCCGCCGTCAAAGAACGCCGAAAAGAGCAGGCAGAGCGTCGTGCAGCCGAGGATCATCGTCAAAGAGAACAAAAGCGCCTCGGTCGACAGCCCGATCGCAATCAACTGATAGCCCGAAGACACGAACCCGACGACGCAGGCGAGCGCCGCCCGGATCTGCGACGGCTCGCGGAACAGCCCCGGTGAATCGGGCAGATGGCGCCGCCCTTTGCCCGGAACGCTGACGAGCATCCGCACCCCCGAAACGAGGAGAAAAAGCGACCCGTACACGATCCCCGTCCGTCCGAGCGGAATACAGCCGAGAAGCGACCCGAAAAGCCCCGCGACAGCCGCCGGACCGGGCAGCGCCGTCAGCCACGCGACCCCGACGGGGCGCGCGGAGAAGAAGGAATCCGCCCCCGTGAACAGGTATCCGAGAAGCCCCGCCGCCAGCCAGACCGAAAGCGCGACCGCGGGGCTTGTCCCGGCGCCCGCCAGCGCGCGGACGATCCGCCCCGCGCGCCTTTGTACCGAGCGCTCCTGCGTATGTAATTCGTTTGTCTTGTCCATTCTTTTTCCCGTCCTTTCGCCCCGGTTTTTCCCGGGTTCTGCGCCATTATAGCACCCGCCGTCGGTCGGTTTCTGCCGTACCGGGGCAGGGGAACGGACGGTTTTTTGCGGGGGTTTCCCCGAAAAAGAGAAAAAGACCGCCCGTCGGACGGTCTCGTTCGGCGCATTTTGCCCCTTCGGGTCGAACCCGCTTCCTTTTTGCGACGAAAACCCGCCGATCGGTTTTTCGCCTTCTCGACAAAGAACGAAAAGAACGCCGGATCGCTCCGGCGTTCTTCGTTTGCTGCGCTTCCGCGCGTTTTTACATCTTGCGGGCGGCGATCTCGTCCTTGATCTTCGCGACGAACTCGTCGAGCGTCATCGTCACGGTCTCGCCGGTGTCGCGGCTGCGGATCGAAACGGTGCCCTCCTCGGCTTCCTTCTGCCCGACGATCACCATATACGGCACGCGGTCGACGACCTGCGCTTCGCGGATCATATAGCCGATCTTCTCGTTCCGCTCGTCGATCTCGACGCGGACCTTCGCCGCGCGGAGCGCCTCGTAGACTTTGCGCCCGTATTCCGCGCACTTCTCGGAGACCAAAAGGACCTTCGCCTGCGTCGGCGCGAGCCAGACGGGGAACTTCCCGGCGAAATGCTCGGTCAGGATCCCGATGAAGCGCTCGATCGAGCCGTACACCACGCGGTGGATCATGATCGGGCGCTGCTTTTCGCCCTTCTCGTCGACGTATTCGAGTTCGAAGTTCAGCGGCATCTGGAAGTCGAGTTGGATCGTTCCGCATTGCCAGGTGCGTCCGAGCGAGTCTTCGAGGTGGAAGTCGATCTTCGGTCCGTAGAAGGCGCCGTCGCCCTCGTTGACGACATAGGGAAGTCCGAGCGATTCGAGCGCGTTCTTCAACCCGTCGGTCGCCGCCTCCCAGTCCTCGTCGGAACCCATGCTGTTCTCGGGGCGGGTCGAGAGTTCGATGAAGTATTTGAAACCGAACTTGGTATAGACCTCGTTGATGAGATGCACGACGCCGACGATCTCGTCCCGGATCTGCTCGCGGCGGATATAGATGTGCGCGTCGTCCTGCGTGAAGCACCGGACGCGGAAGAGCCCGTGGAGCGCCCCGCGCAGCTCGTGCCGATGCACGATCCCCGGTTCGGCGAGCCGGAGCGGGAGATCCCGGTAACTGTGCGGCTGGCTCCGGTAGACCAGAACGCTGCCCGGGCAGTTCATCGGTTTCACGCAGAAGGTCTCGTCGTCGATCGTCGTCGAGTACATATTGTCTTTATAATGATCCCAATGCCCGCTCGTCTCCCAGAGCGTCCGGCTCATGATGAGCGGGGTCTGGATCTCGACGTAGTTCTCGCGGACGTGCAGTTCGCGCCAGTATTCCATCAGCGCGTTTTTGAGCAGCACGCCCTTCGGGAGGAAGAACGGGAAGCCCGGCGCCTCGTCGCAGAGCATGAACAGCCCCATTTCGCGCCCGATCCGGCGATGGTCGCGCCGCTCGGCTTCTTCGAGCAGTTTGAGGTAGGCGTCCAGTTCCTCCTGCGTTTTGAACGCCGTCCCGTTGATCCGGGTCAGCATCTTGTTGTCCTTGTCGTTCTTCCAGTACGCGCCCGACTGCCCCATGATCTTGAACGCTTTGAGCGCCTTGGTATAGGTCAGGTGGGGACCGACGCACATGTCGACGTAGTCGCCCTGCTGGAAGAAACTGATCTCGGCGTCGGGGGCAAGGTCGCCTATGTGCTCGACCTTGTAGATCTCTCCCCGGTCGCGCATGAGAGAAATCGCCTCGTCGCGCGGAAGGATATAGGATTTCAGAGGAAGATTCTCTTTCGTGATCTTCTTCATCTCGCTCTCGATCTTCGCGAGATCTTCGTCGGTCAGCTTGACGTCTCCGAGATCGACGTCGTAGTAGAAGCCCTTTTCGGTCGCGGGGCCGTAGGCGAACTTCGCCTCGGGCCAGAGCCGCTTGATCGCCTGCGCCATAACGTGCGCGGCGGTATGCCTGAGGATATGCAGTTCCTCCTCGGGCGCGCACTCGCCGACGCTTCCGTTGCTGTAAATGACTTTCATGTTCGTTCTCCTTTTCGGATTTTTACGGTTTTGGGTCAGGGGTTTTTCCCCATTGAAAACAAAAACCCCTCGGAATCGGATCTCTCCGTCCAAGGGTGCCTATCGCACGGTTCCACCTTGTCTTTTCACTCTCGCTCGTTCTGTAACGGGAACGCCCGGCGATCCTTACACCCGCCGACGCGGTTTCGGGACGCGGCTCGGGAGCGGTTTTCGCCGTCTTGCCCGCGTCGGATCCTTTCAGCCGGGGGATCCTTCTCTTTCCGGGGCGGGGACGGTTACTCTTCTCCGTCTTTGCCTTTGACAGGATGATTATAGCACGCGAAAACCCGAAAGTCAAGCGGTTTTTCGTTTTTCTTGCACGCGCGGTTTTTCCCGTATCGTTTCGCCCCGGACGGGGAACGCTACCCGAAAAGTTCGTTTTGGAGGACGGGATGGAACGGCTGACCGAAGATTACCGCGAGAACGTGCGCGCGATCTCGCGTCTGCTCGCGACGGACGAGAGTTTCGACCTGATCGAGCGGCGGCTTCCCGTGGGGCGGGACGAGTTGACGCTTTTCTATATCGACGGGTTCGCAAAGGACGGCGCGTTACAAAAGCTGATGCAGTTCTGCGTCGGACTGCCGGGCACGGGTTCCGGGCGCGACGCGGCGCGGCGCTTCTCCGAGGCGGGGATCCCCTACGGCAACGTCGAGGTCACAGGCGACGCCGGGCGGATGGTCACGGCGGCGCTCTCGGGCGTCACGCTGATCCTCGGAAGTACGTTCGGGGACGAGGCGATCCTCGTCGACGCGCGCGCCTATCCCGCCCGCTCGACCGACGAGCCGCAGAGCGACCGCGTGATGCAGGGCGCGCGGGACGGATTCGTCGAGACGCTGCTCTTCAACGTCGCCCTGATCCGGCGTCGGATCCGCGACCCCGACCTGCGGGTGAAGCCCCTGAATCTCGGCGGGCGCGCCCGGACCGACTGCGCGATCCTCTATATCGAGGGGCGCGCCGACCCCGCTTTCCTCGCCCGACTGACGAAGCGGCTTTCCGCCCTCCGTCCCGACTCGCTGACGCTCGGCTACGAGAGTTTGGCGGAACTGCTCATCCCGCGCCGATGGTTCAATCCGTTCCCGAAGATCCGGACGACCGAGCGCCCCGACTGCGCCGCCGCGCACCTTTGCGAGGGGAGCGTGATCCTGCTCTGCGATACCTCGCCGCAGGCGATGATCCTGCCGACCGGGATCTTCGATTTCCTCCAAGAATCGCAGGACTTCTATCTCCCGCCCCTGACCGGGTCGTACCTCCGGTTGGTGCGGCTTCTGACCTTTCTCGTCTCGCTCGTTCTGACGCCGCTCTGGTACCTGTGCGTCCGCTGTCCGTGGCTGCTTCCGGATTCGCTTTCGTTTCTCGTCCCGGAGGAAGCGGGGCATTTCCCGATCCTGCTCCAACTCTTCCTCGTGGAGTTCGCCGTGGACGGGTTGAAACTCGCGAGTATGAATACGCCCGACCTGCTCGCCAACTCGATGAGCGTCATCGGCGGGCTGGTGCTCGGAGACCTCGCCGTCAAGGTCGGCTGGCTCTCGGGCGAGGTGATCTTCTATATGGCGATCGTCGCCGTCGCCGGTTTCACCCAGCAGAATCACGAGCTCGGTTACGCGATGAAGTTCCTCCGGCTCGCCGTGATGACCCTGACCGCCCTCTTTTCGTGGGTGGGGTTTCTTTTCGGGCTCGCCCTGATCCCCGTCCTGCTCGTCACCAACGCCGCGGTGGACGGGCGGCGCAGTTATCTCTATCCCTTGATCCCCTTCAACGGACGCGCCCTCCTATCGCTCTTCTTCCGCCTCCCGAAATCCAAAATGCCGACCGCCCGCGCCCGCCGTCCCCGCGGCAAAGAAAGGTAACTCCCCGCCGCGAGAGAAAAGAGTACGCGCGAGCGTTGACGAGAAAAGGGGTACGTCCACTTTCTTGTAAGAAAGTGGAGCAAAGAACTTCAATAAAGGATTATTGAAGAGCAAAGCGGCGCGCCCCAATGGACTCGCGCCGTTTTGCGGTTTCAAAAACACAGCCGCAGTTGTTTGTCCTCCTCTTGCGAATACAAACCGCCGCGCGGCGGGCTTCCGCTTTGTTCTGCTTATGTAAATAATTCTTTACATTTATACCAACGTTCGCCTCGTTCGCGCGCAGCAACGACCGGAAACATCCAAAAACCTAACCGCGCCAGCAGATGCCGCCTGACAGGCACAGGCAGATGCAGAATTCGCGCTTGCGATCCGAAGGCGTATTGGCATACGCCGAGAGGTCGCAAACGCGGATAGGAAACGAATTTGAATAAAAAGGAGAAACCCGCTCGCGTTTTGCGAGCGGGTTTCAACCTTAGCTGCGTTTAACAATGCGAAAAGATTTCACAGAGCGAAGTGCTTTAACAGATCTTATAGATTCCGTTCGTTTCCGGTCTGCGCTGAAATGTGCCTGTCAATTCCTGAGGGAGTGGATGGGGGCGGGGATTCTTCCCCCGCGGGATACGAACGAGGCGCAGGATTCGTTCTTCAACGGCATAATCGGCGCGTATCCGAGCAATCCTCCGAAGTTGGCGGTCTCGCCGACGCCCTTGCCCGCGACGGGGATCAGGCGGACGGCGGTGGTCTTGTTGTTCACGACGCCGATCGAGATCTCGTCGGCGATCACGCCCGCGATGGTTTCGGCGGTGGTGTCGCCCGGCACGGCGATCATATCCAGCCCGACCGAGCAGACGGCGGTCATCGCTTCGAGCTTCGAGAGCGAGAGCGTTCCGGCTTTCACGGCGTCGATCATCCCGCGGTCCTCCGACACCGGGATAAACGCGCCCGACAGACCTCCGACGTGTCCCGACGCCATCACGCCGCCCTTTTTCACCGCGTCGTTCAGCAGCGCGAGCGCGGCGGTCGTTCCGTGCGTTCCGCAGCGTTCCAGCCCCATGTTTTCAAGGATCTCCGCCACCGAGTCCCCGGCGGCGGGGGTCGGCGCGAGCGACAGGTCGACGATCCCGTAGGGAACGCCGAGCCGCTTCGCCGCTTCGGTGGCGACGAGCTGTCCGACGCGCGTGATCTTGAACGCGATGCGCTTGACCGTTTCGGCAAGCGTCGAGAAGTCGCAGGCACCGGCTTCACGCACGGCGGCGGCGACCACGCCGGGACCGCTGACGCCGACGTTGATGACCGAATCGGGCTCGCCGATCCCGTGAACCGCGCCCGCCATAAACGGGTTGTCCTCCGGCATATTGGAAAACACCACGAGTTTCGCGCAGCCGAGCGAATCGCGGTCGGCGGTGCGCTCCGACGTCGCCTTCACGATCCTGCCCATCAGGTTCACCGCGTCCATATTGATCCCGGCTTTGGTCGAGGCGACGTTGACCGACGAACACACGTTCTCGGTCACGGCAAGCGCCTCCGGGATCGACGCGATCAGCGCCTCGGCGCCCCGGGTCATCCCCTTCTGCACGAACGCCGAGTAGCCGCCGATGAAGTTCACGCCGAGCGTCGACGCGGCGCGCTGTAAAACGCCCGCGAGCCGCACGAATTCCTCGGGCGACGCCCCCGGAGCGACGAGCGACAGCGGCGTCACCGAGATCCGCTTGTTCACGATCGGGATCCCGTACTCGCTCTCGATCTCCTCGGCGACCGGCACCAGTTTCGCGGCGGTCTTGGTCAGTTTGTCGTAGATTTTGCTTTCCAGCCGTTTCGGGTCGTCGCTCACGCAGTCGAAGAGCGAGATCCCCATCGTCACGGTCCGCACGTCCAGGTTTTCCTCCCGGATCATACGGACGGTTTCCAGAATGTCCTGTACGTTCAGCATATTCGTCTCCCCGCGTCAGATTCTGTGCATCGAGTTGAAGATGTCCTCGTGCATCACGCGAATGTCGACGGCGCTCTCCTCGCCGATCTTTTTCAGGGCGGCGGAGAACTCGTGGAACGAACTTTCCTTCATCCCGCCGAGCTCGACGAGCATGATCATGGCGAAATAGCCGTCCAGAACCGTCTGGCTGATGTCGACGATATTGACGCCGAAGCCGGAACAGGCGGCGGAAACGGTCGCGATGATCCCGACCTTGTCCCGTCCGATCACGGTGATAACTGCTTTCATCTCTTTTTCCTCCCGATCTTTCCGGCGCTCTTCGGACCGACGCCGAACCTTTTTTCTGTATTATACAATATTGTTTAAAAATTATCAAGGTTTTTCGATACGATTTCTTGAATCCGTCCGGAAATTATGATATACTGATAGCCGGAAGGCGCCGCGCGGCAGCTCCGCGTCGGCGACGAAAAACGCAAAGAATTGTTTACAGACGCTCCCCGAAAGGACCGCCGTATGGAGAAAAACGGACTGCTCGTCGTCAACAAGCCCGTCGGGATCACCTCCCACACCGCCGTAGCGAAGATCCGGCGGCTTTTCGGCGTGGAGAAGGCGGGACACACGGGGACGCTCGACCCGATGGCGGCGGGCGTGCTTCCGGTGCTCGTCGGACGGGCGGTCAAGGCGGCGGAGTTCCTCACCGAATCGGACAAGCGTTACCGCGCGGTCCTGACGCTCGGCGTCACGACCGACACCGAGGACGCGACCGGAACGGTCCTGTCGCGCTCGGACGCGATCCCCGACGAGGCGGCGGTGCTGTCGGCTATCGCCGGTTTCATCGGCGAGATCGAGCAAACCCCGCCGATGTACTCGGCGATCAAGGTCGGCGGGCGGAAACTGCTCGATCTTGCCCGGCGGGGCGAAACGGTCGAGCGGGAGAGCCGGACGGTCACGGTTTATCGGCTCGACGCCGAGCGGATCGACGAGAGAAACTACGCCCTCGACGCCGTGGTCTCGAAGGGGACCTATATCCGGACGCTTTGCGCCGACGTCGGACGGGCGCTCGGCTGCGGCGGGATCATGTCGGCGCTCACGCGCACCTCGGCGTGCGGGTTTTCGCTCTCCGACGCCGCGGCCCCCGACGAACTTGAACAAATGACCGAGGAGGAGCGCGCCGCGCGGATCATCCCGACCGAAAATCTGTTCCCCGACGCGGAAAAACTGTCGCCCGATCCCTTCTTCGTCCGTCTGCTTCGCAACGGGCTCCGGGTCGAGACCCGGAAGCTCGGGATCGCGGACGCCCCTTTGGGGACGCGCTTCCGGCTCTACGACGGCGACGTTTTCTTCGCCCTCGCCGAGGTGCGCGAGCCGAACGGGGAGGACGGGGAGACGCGGGCGGCGCTCGCGCCGCTCCGGCAATTCGACGTATAAACCGAAAAAGCGACGAAATAACAGGGAAGGAGGGGTCGTGATGGATCTGACCAAAGACCTCGCGCCGGCGAGCGGCGCGGGACGGAAGGAATGGACCGGGGCGCAGCGGGAAGCGATCGAAACGCGCGACAAGACCCTGCTCGTCTCGGCGGCGGCGGGGTCGGGCAAAACGACGACGCTGACCGAGCGCGTGATCCGAAGTCTGACCGACCCCTCCGCCCCCTGCGACGTTTCGCGGCTGGTGATCGTCACCTTCACCGTCGCGGCGGCGAACGACCTGAAATCGAAACTGTCCGCCGCCCTGTCCGACGCGATCCGCGAGCGCCCGGGCGACCGCCGTCTCCCCGAGCAACTTCTTCTGCTCCCCGACGCCGACATCGGCACGATCGACAGTTTCTGCCGCCGACTCGTCACCGAATTCTCGGATCGCGCCGGGCTCTCCCCGAGTTACCGCGTCTCGGATCCCGCGGAGGAAAAACATCTGCTCCGCAGCGTTCTGAACCCCTATATCGACCGTCTTTTCGCGGGAGAAGAGCCCTCGGTCGCGACGGCGGACGAGTTCTGCGACTTCGTGTCACACCTCGTCGAATCGCGCAACCAGGACGACCTTTCCGAGATCGTTCTGACGGTTCACGAACAAGTGGAAAACGTCCCGGAAGGCGCCGACAAACTCGACGTTTTTGCCGGATATATCGAGGATGCTTGCAACCGCCCCCCTGAGGAAACGGTTTTCGGATCCGTCCTGCTCCGCCGCCTTGCCGAGCGTTGCCGCGACGCCGCCGCGCTTGCCGAAGAATGCCTGTCCGACCTTGCGGGCGAGCCCGACTCGGTGCGGGAAGAACTCGCGCCCCCGCTCTCGCGCGCCCTCTCCGCCGCGCGGGAACTGTCGACGCCCGGCGTGTCCTACGACGCCGCGCGCGCACTCGTTTTCGAGCTCGGAAAGAAGGAATCGTCCCCCCTCAACGCGAACTACCGCAAAAAGTTCGTAAAAGAGGCGTCCCCCGACTTCCTCAACCGCGCCAAAACCTTTCTCGTCTCCCTGCGGGACGATATGGAATCGACCTTTCTCCCGCTTTTTTCCGCGACGTCCGAAGAGTGGCAAGCCGAGGCGCGCGTTCACGCGCCGATCTCGGCGCTGCTCGCGCGTCTGATCCGGCGGTTCGGGGAACTCGTCGGAGAGGAAAAGAGAAAGCGGAACGTCGCCTCGTTTGCCGACGTGGAGCGCGCGGCGCTTCGCGTTCTCGTCGCCCCCGACGGCACGAAGACCGATATTGCGCGGGAGGTTTCGTCGCGCTACGACGCCGTGTTCGTCGACGAGTATCAGGACGTCAACCCGATCCAGCACGCGATCTTCGAGGCGATCTCGAACGAGCGCAACCGCTTTCTCGTCGGCGACGTCAAGCAGAGCATCTACTCGTTTCGGCGGGCGGACCCCTCCGTCTTCATTCGTCTGAAACGGGAGTTCCCCGCACTTGACGAAGCGAGCTCGTCCCCCGCCGCCACGATCTTTCTTTCGGACAACTTCCGCTGCGACAAGCCGGTGATCGACTTCGTGAACGGCGTTTTCGACGCGCTCTTCGGAGCGGCGGGCGATTCGATCGGCTACATTCCCGCCGACCGTCTCGGCTTCGCCAAAAAGCCCGCCTCCTGTCTTCCGACGCCGGTCAAGCCCGTCGTGCGGATGTTCAAGAAAGCCGAACCCGACGAGAACGGCACGCTCCCGCCCGACGACGAGGAATGCGCGTGGGTCGCCGACGAGATCGTCCGGCTGACCAAAACCGGGCTTCGCCCCGACGGTTCGCCGATCAAGCCCGAAGACGTCGCCATCCTGCTCCGCGTCGCCGACGGGAAAGCCGCCGCGTTCCGCACGGCGCTGGTCCGCCGCGGGATCCCCGCGTCGGTCGAGACCAACGAAAACTTCTTCGATTCCCCCGAGATCCGCCTGGCGCTCTGCCTTCTCAACGCGGTGGACAACCCCCGCCGCGACGTTCCGCTCGTCGGACTTCTCCGCTCGCCGCTCTACGATTTTTCGCCCGATCTCTTGGTTCGGATCCGGCGCGAGGGATCAATCCCCGACGAGCCCTTCTACGACGCTCTGACCGAGTTCCGCGAGAATCATCCCGATTTCGCGCCCGTCGCCCGTTTCCTCGACCAACTCGCGGCGTTCCGGCGCGCGGCGGAGGGGATGCCGGTCGACCGCCTGATCTTAAAACTCTTTACCGAAACCGGGCTGTTCCCGATCGGCGGGGCGGCGAACCGGGCGGGGCGCGAAAAACTCCTCCTTTTCTATCAATACGCCCGCGCGTTCGAGGCGACCTCGTTCCGGGGGCTCTACCGCTTCATCGCCTACCTGAACGACCTTGAAACCGACGGACAGAAACTCAGTTTGCAGCCCCCGGCGAACGCGGCGGGCGTCCGCATTATGACGATCCACCACTCGAAGGGGCTGGAATTCCCGGTCGTGTTCGTGTCGCGCGCCCTGAACGGAAAAGGCGGCAGGAACACGCTGACGCAGGACGGCAACGTCTCGTACAACCCGCTTTTCGGGCTGACGTCGAAGGTACACGACGAAACCGGGCTCGCGCGGATCGACACCCCCTTCCGCCAGATCGCCGACCGCGAATCGGCGATCCTCGGGCGCGAGGAAGAGTTGCGCGTGCTCTACGTCGCCCTGACGCGGGCGCGCGAACGGCTCTACGTAACCGGGCTTCTCCCCGGCCGCGCGACGGTGAAGAACAAACGCGCGCGCTACCGCGACGCGCTGCCGCTCTCGCGCACCGAAGTCCTCGGGGAAAAGACATTCTTCGACTGGATCGTGCGCGCGCTCGGCGAAGAGACGCCGCTCGCCGAGATCGTCTTCCCGCCCTCCGAGGACGAAGAGTCCGCGTCGCCCGCCCCCGCGGTCGCATCCGTGGCGGAGGAAACCGAACGCGCCGTCATCCGCGACGAAAACGGTCGCGTCCTCTCGGACGAGGAGGCGGAACGCATCCTGACCGAACGCTTTTCCTTCCGCTACGCCTTCCCGTGGCTCCGGACGGTGCCGGGCAAACTCTCGGTCTCGGTCCTCTCTCCCGTCGTGCTCGACGGAGCCGACGACGGCGCGACGGTTTACACCCCGCGCAAAGCCGAGGAAGACGCCCCGCTTCCGCGCTTCCTTTCGGGCGAAAGCCGCTCCGACGCCCCCGCCCTGCGCGGGACGGCTACGCACGAGTTTTTGCAATTCTGCGACCTCGCCTCGGTCCGCGAAAACGGCGCGGAGACGGAGTTGAAGCGCCTGATCGAGCGGGGGTTCTTAACAAAAGAAGCCCTCGATCTCGTGAACCTCGCCGAACTCGACCTGTTCCGCGACTCTTCTCTTGTGGACGAAATGCTTTCCGCGTCTTGGATGCGGCGCGAGCTCCGCTTCAATATGATGCTCCCCGCGTCGACCTTCACGACGGACGCCGAACGGGCGGAAAAACTGAAAAACCACCCGATCCTGGTACAGGGCGTGATGGACTGCGTGTATGAAACCGAGGACGGCAAACTCGTCCTCCTCGACTACAAGACCGACCGGCTTCCGGGCGGCGTCAACGCAAGCGACCGCGCGGTCGCCGCGTTTACCGACCGACACCGCGACCAGCTCCGGTATTACTCGATCGCCGTCGAACGCATCTTCGGACGGGCGCCCGACCGGGTCCTGCTCTATCCGCTCTGTCTCGGGCGACCGATCGCGGTCGCGCTTTGATCCCCTCTCTCCTCTCACTCCCCTGTTCAACCCCGCTCCCCGACGGAGCGCGTCCCCGGCGAACGGCAAGACGGGCAGATCTGCCCGTCTTGCTCTTTTTTTGTCCGCGCCCCGCTTTTGCGGGCGGCGCATCTTTAACGGGGCGCTGTCGCCGCCGCTTTGAAACGGAGCTCCCCGCACGCAACCGCCGCTTTCCGCCGGCGTTTGGTCGAGTTGCACATATCTGCACTGAAATTTTTGTTTATTGCGCCGTTTTTTAGCCAATTCGATACTATGTGTTGCATTTTGGTGTTCAATCGTGTAGAATAGAGACAAGGGAAGAGTGATCCTGACGGCGATGCTCCGCTGCGGATCCGCCCGTTCACACCGCTACAATAAAAAGGAGAAAAGTTATGAAGAGATTGTCTGTTACCCTCGCGTTTGTCCTGTGTCTCGTCCTTTGCGCTTTCGCGTTCGCGTCCTGCGGACCGAAGAAACCCGCGAGCACCACGGGCGACGCCACCGCTCCGGCGACCACGGCGGGGGAGACCGCGTGCGAACACGAATGGGGCGAGTTCGTCATCGACGAGGATCCGTCCTGCACGAAGGTCGGCTCGAAGTCCAAGTACTGCACCAAGTGCGACGCGCAGGATCCCGCCTCGATCACCGAGATTCCGATGATCGCGCACACTCCGGGGGAGGATTACGAGGTCGACACGCCGGCAACCTGCTCCGACGTCGGCTACGAGTCCATTCATTGCACCGTTTGTAAGCAGCCGATCGCCGACACCGTTCGTCAAATAGACATCGACGAAAACGCGCACGTCGTTGCCGACGACGGGTGGACGATGGATAAGCTCACGCTTCTGAATCAGACCGGCAACAAGACCGGGACCTGCACGGCTTGCGGAGCAAGCGTCGTTCGTCCGATCGAGTACGAGGGTCTTTCCGTTTGGAACGCCAACGACAAAACGTCCGGCAACAAGGTCGACAAACGTACCTATCAGTCCATCCGCGGCGAGGACCATTTCTACCCCGACGAAACGAACAACGGTCTCGGCAACGATCTTCTGATCGAGTTCTCGATCCTTTATAACGAGACTTTGGCGTCCCTGTCCGGCGCGACGTTCGACATCACGGTCGGCGACGGCTCCGACTTCGTCAATCTCAAATTGGCGGCGAACGCCAACGCTCGGTACGGCACCGTCGTCGGCGGGTTCTCCGCCCGCGACAGAAACGACGGCAAGGGTGCGGTTCTGTCCACTCCGACCGCCGCCGAGATCGAGGCGGATCCGAACGCGAAATATCCGAGCATCGGCGATTACGGCTGGCACCGCGTCGGCGTCCGCATCCATCAGGAAGCGGCGATCGTCGAGGACGCCGTGGTCTACGCCTTCACCGGCGAGGTCTACCTTGACGGCGACCTGATCCTCGCGTTCGACCTGTCGAAATGGGCGAAGGACAACAAGGGCGCGCTACTCTACACCGCGACGATCGAAAACGACGAGTTGGCGTACTCCGACAACGACGCGTCGAACGCCTGGGGCGAGTTCGGCATCTACGGCTTCTACGGTGGAAGCGACGTTTATCTCGGCATCGCCGATGCCTCGATGACCTGCGGCAAAGCGTTCGTACAGAACGTGGAGTCGGTCGCGACGCCCGACCCGGCAACCTTTACCTTCGACGATAAGGACACCCCGGACGACACGACGGACGACGTCACCTGCCCCGCGGCGATCTACTACAAGTTCGTCGAGGAATAACGTTCCCCACGCCGACCCGCGGTCGGCTGAATCGTGATCCCCCGGGGCTGCCCGATACGGTTTTCCTCCTACCTTTCCGCGTTCGGCAGCCCCGGAACCCTCTGCAATCATCCGCAACGCCTCCCGGTCCGGTTTCGGTCGAGAGGCGCGTCGGTATCTTAAAAGGAGAAAAAGAAAATGAAGAACAGAACCAAAGCGCGGGGCTTGTCGCTCCTCCTGATCTTCGCGATGCTGGTCGTCGCACTTGCCGTGCTCCTGCCGACCGTCGCGTCGGCTGCCCCTGCCGAGATCGACGATTTCGGGGTCCAGACGCTCACGGCGCTTGATCTTCCGGGCGACGCCGACACCGATCTGCGCTTCGTCTTTACGGTCGGTTCACTCGCCTACGACGAGGTCGGCTTCGTCTTCTCGAAAACGAACGCCGCCCCGACGGTCGGCGGAGACGCCTGCGTCAAGAAAGAAACGACCGTCGTTTACAGTTCGATCATGGCGGGCGGAACGCCGCAGTCTGCGGGCGACGGCCGCTACTGGGTCGCGGTCAAACTGACCGAGATCCCGCACGAATACTTTGACGGCGCGCTCTACGTCCGTCCCTACGTCGACGACGGGGATGTCCGGTACGGCGCCGCGATGAACACGACCGTCTGCGCCGCCGCGGGACACAAGCACGCCCCGCAGCTCTTGCCGGGGCATTGTGACGGATGCGGCCTCGACGGCGTGAAGAGCGGGGAACCGTATATTCTGAACTCGAACCTCCCGATGGCGGGGCAGTACTGCGCCTACGGAGACCGCTTCATTGATTCGCGCCCGTATAAGAACATTTGCGGATCGGAGAAGTACTATCCCGACGAATCGAACGGCTACAACGGAAACGATCTTCTGATCGAGTTCTCCATTCTCTATAACGAGAGTTTGGAAAACCTGACGGGCGGAACCTTTGATATTACGGTCGGCGACGTTTCCGATTTTGTCAATTTGAAATTGGAAGCGAGTGCCAACGCGCGTTACGGTTCTGTCGTTGGCGGATTCTCTGCGCGTGACAGAGGCGACGGGAAGGGCGCGGTCCTGTCCACCCCGACCCCTGCCGAGATCGCGGCGGATCCGGACGCGAAATATCCGAGCATCGGCGCCTACGGTTGGCACCGCGTCGGCGTTCGCATCCACGAAGAGGCGGACATCGTTAACGCCGCCGTCGCCTACACTTATGAAGGCGAGGTATATCTGGACGGCGAGTTGATTCTTGCGTTCGACCTGTCCAAATGGGCAAAGGCAACGCCGGCAATTCTGCTCTACACCGCGACAATCGAGAACGACGAACTCGTCTATGCCGCCAATACTTCGAACAACAGCAAGGGTTCGATCTCCGTCGATGGTTTTTACAACGTTTCGGACACCTATCTCGGAATTGCCGACGTGTTTATGACCTGCGGCACCGATTTCGTCCAGCAGGTTGTTCCGGTTGCCGATCCCGCCGCCGCGACGATTGAGGTCGAGGAGTCGGTCGAACTTTCCGCAAAGATGTGGTACACCGCGCCGCACGCGCACGTCCCGGCTGCGGAGTACACGGTCGACCTCGCGCCGACCTGCACGACCCCCGGTTCCAAGTCCTATCATTGCACGATCTGCGGCGCGATCATCAACGAGACGATCACCGCGGTCGAACCGACGGGCGACGCCCACACCCCTGCGGCGGAATACACAATCGACACGCCGGCAACCTGCACCGCTCCCGGTTCGCGCTCCAAGCACTGCACGTTGTGCGGCGCGATCATTCCCGAAACGGTGGAACCGATCGCCATGATTGCCCACACCCCTGCCGACGACTACACGCTCGACGCGGTGCCGACCTGCGTAGCGGTCGGATCCGAGTCCAAGCATTGCACCGTTTGCGGCGCTCCCGTCGCCGAAACGGCGCGTGACGTTGCCATCGATCCCGACGCGCATAACGTCGCCTCTTGGACGACCACCGTCCAGCCGACGCTGCTCGCCGACGGCACGAAAACCGGCGAATGCACGCTCTGCCACAACCCGGTCGTCGAGGCGGTGGCGTACGGCGGACCGAGCATCTACTACTCTAAAAACAAATCATCTGGAAACCAGCTCGACAAACGGCTTTATTCGGCGATCCGCGGCGAGGATCATTTTTACAACGGCAACGATCTTCTGATCGAGTTCTCAATTCTGTATAACGAGAGTTTGGAGAACCTGACAGGCGGGACCTTCGATATTACCGTCGGGGACGGCAGCGATTTCGTCAATTTGAAATTGGAAGCGAGCGCAAACGCGCGTTACGGTTCTGTCGTCGGCGGTTTTTCCGCGCGCGACCGGAACGACGGGCTTGGTGCGATCCATTCCACCCCGACCCCTGCCGAGATCGCGGCGGATCCGACGGCAAAGTATCCGAGCATCGGCGCATACGGCTGGCATCGCGTCGGTATTCGTATCCACGAAGAGGCGGATATCGTTAACGACGCCGTCGCCTACACGTTCCAAAGCGAGGTATATCTGGATGGCGAGTTGATTCTTGCGTTTGATCTGTCGGATTGGGCACAGGCAAATCAAGGCGTTCTGCTCTACACCGCGACGATCGAGAACGATGAACTCGTCTATTCCGACAATGACGCGGCGAATGCTTGGGGCGAGATCGGGATCTACTCTTTCTACACCAAAAAGAAGGATATCTATCTTGTTCTTGCCGACGTGTATATGACCTGCGGTACCGATTTCGTCCAGGATGTCGAGGCGGTCGCCGCGCCTGTCGCTGCGTCGATCGAACTCGGCGGCAACAACTATCCGGCGGCGATCTACTACCGGTTCGCCGACTGATTGAAAGGAGTTCCCAAATGAACGAAAAGAAGGTTTACGAACCCGCCGAGATCAAGGTCACGCCGCTCGGTCGGGATCTGCTCATCACCTCGGGCGGCTCGCTCGGGGAGAACGATTGGGACGAGTTCAGCTTCGGCGATCTCTGATCCCCTGCGTCTCCCCCCACGCGGGGGAGGCGCGCGTAAAACCGCCGCGGAAACGCCGGGCGTCCGCCCGGCGTTTCTCTTGTAATAAAGGAGACGATTATGCAGAACGCTGTCGTAAAACGGAGAGCGGCGCTGACCCTCGGGGTTTTCGCCGCGGTCCTCTCGCTTTTCTTCGTCCTGTTTTTCTTTCTGCGCGGCTCCGCCGAGCCCGCCCCCGCCGAGATCGAGGATTTCGGCTATCAGACCGTCGCGGGGGATTCGCTCGGTTCGGAGAGCACCTCTCTGCGCTTCCTCTTCACGGTCGGCACCCTCGATTATACCCGCGTCGGCTTCGTCTTCTCGAAGACGAATATCGACCCGACGGTCGGGGGCGACGGCTGTCATATCCATCAGACGACGACGGTACATACCGACGTTTACGCCAACGGGAACAAGATCACGGCGGACGACGGGCGCTATTGGGTCGCGGTCAAGGTGACCGGCGTCCCGCAGGCGTCGTTCGACGCGCCGATCTACGTCCGTCCGTTCGTCGAGGACGGCGCTGGCGTCCGCTACGGCGACCCGCACGCCATCTCGGCGGAGGGCGGGTTCTCGATCCCGACGCTGCAAACGCAGATCGCCTCGTTCACGAACTCGAATTTCGGGGGCGGGAGCGTTACGGCGAACCTCGGGAACGGGACAGGTTACAACGCCCTCGCGAAGAACCCGACGAGGGGACAGCATCCGCGCGTCCTCTTTACCGAAACCGACCTGCCGGGGATCCGGACGGCGTTCAAAAACGCCCCGCCCCAACAATCCCAGAGTTACGACTCGGTTTCGACCAAATACGCGGCGGTCATCGCAAACCCGACCGACGGGAACCTGTCCGGCGGGTTTGATCCCGGCGTGCTGAACGACATCCAACTGCTGGCGCTCGACTACCGGATGACGGGCAACCCCTATTCGGGGTATCTCGCGGTCTACGCGATCAAAAACGCCCTCAAAACGACGGGAAACTGGAAGTCGCAGGACGACTATACCCGGATGTACGGGATGGTGATGTACGACGCCGCCTGCGTCTACGACTGGTGCTACGACCTGTTGACGTCATCCGATAAACAGCAGATCGTCCTCGGCGTACAGAACAAGTGCTGTTCAAACGGTCGGATGGAGATCGGCTTCCCGCCGTCGGACGAGAACGCCGTCACGGGGCACGGCGCGGAATTGCAGCTTCTGCGCGATTACCTCTCCTTCGCCATCGCGATCTACGACGAGTATCCCGGCTGGTGGAACTATATCGCCGACCGCTTTTACGACGAGTACGTCCCGGTCAGAAACGAGTTCTACGAGGCGGGAATGTACCCGCAGGGAACCTCGCTCTACGTCCGGCTCCGCTTCGCCTCCGATCTGTATTCCGCGTGGCTCGTCAAGACGGCGACCGGGGTTTTCCCCTACGCGAGCGAGGCGAATATGAAGCAGGTGATGCGCACCGTCTACTCCTACGAGCTGACCGTTTCGGGGCATAAGGGCTTCGCCTCGGGCGACGATCACACCGACGACTGGGATTTCATCGACTACGGGCGCAACGCGCTCCTTTCGTCCTACCTCTTCGACGACGCCACGATGCGCGCGCTGCTCGCGCGGCACTATTGGAGCTATTCCTACTTCTACGACTCCTATTATTCCTTCGTCGCGAGCGTCCCCGAATACCTGATCTGCTCCTCAACGAATATCACCCCCGCCGCCGACCGGCACGAGGGGATGCCCTTGATCCTCTATAACGGCGGCTGGCTCGGGCAGATCATCGCGCGGAACAGTTGGAGCACCTCCGACGCGACGGCGATTCTGATGAAGATCGGGTGCCGCACGTCGGGCAACCACGACCACGCCGACGCGGGACAGTTCCAGATCTGGTATAAGGACGTGATGCTGGCGGGCGACACCGGTTCCTACGACGATTACGGCGACAGCCACCACCTGCGGTATCATCAGGCGACGGTCGCGCACAACAGCATCCTGATCGACGGAGCAGGGCAGAAACAGCCCGGCGAGCCGGGCGGTTACGCGAACTGGCGGAGCGACGCCTACAAGACCGGGGAAGTGACCGGCGTTTCCTACGGATATAACGGATCGACCCCGACCTATGCCTATATCGCCGGGAACCTTCAACCCGCGTACAGTACGAAAGCCGATACCGTCAACCGTCGGATGCTGACCGTGTTCGACACCGACGACGAGAACGCGCCGGCGTTCTTCTTCGTGTTCGATCGGATCAAGGCGAAGAGCGGCAGTTACAAAAAGACCTTCCTGCTCCACGTTCCGACCGAACCGACGATTGAGGGCAACCGCGTCTCGGTCGTCTCGGGAGAGAGAAAACTCGTCCTGCAAAGCGTGCTCGGCGGCGACAGCATCACGAAGATCGGCGGAACGGGACACAATTACGAAGTGAACGGCGTGCAGTATAACGCCGGAGACGACGGCTACTGGGGGCGCGTCGAGATCAGCCCGAACACCGGGAATCTGACGAACAACCTCCTGAACGTGATGTACGTCTGCGACGGCGACAGCGACCCGAACCTCGCGGCGACGAGATTCTATTCTTCTGAGGTCGAGGGCGCCGTGATCGGCAATACCGCCGCGGTTTTCGTGAAGTCGTCGGAACGGCAGACGGCGAGTTTCACCTTCACCGCTCCGGGCGAGGGAACGCTGAACTACTACGTTTCGGGCGTCGGCGAAGGGGACTGGAAGGTCCTGGTCGGCGGCAATATCGTCGGAAGCGCGCACGCGACGTCCGACGGCGGGTTCGTTTCGTTCGCGGCGCCCGCGGGCGCCGTCACGCTGATCCCTTATAACGGCGCCGGTCTTACCGCGGAAACACTTCTCGGCGACGGGGGTTGGAGCGAACTCGGCTTCGGCGAACTGCCGAACCCCTGACCCTTTCCCGGAACGACAAAAAGACAAAAAACGACCGGGGGCTTGTCAAAACCTGTCTGATATTGTATAATGATTCCGGTAATGCGAAAAGGAAGTTGGGAAAAACGACATGAAAAAGTGTTTTCGGAACGGAAAGATCTTCTTTGTCGCGGGAAAAAACAAAGAGGACGTGATCTACGACGTTTCGTCAAACGACCTGCACGTCACCTTCGACGGCAAAGGCGGGATCACGAACTATACGGTCGACAACCAGAGCGGAAACTGCGCCAAAAAGATTATCTTGAACGTATTTGCCGACGGAAAAAAACTCGACGCCTTCTGCGACAAGCGGGTCGAACTTGCCGGACGAATGCAGAAGATCCTTCTGAAAGACGGCGCGGTCGGGATCAAGATCTGTCAGTTCGTCGCGCCGAACGAAAATGCGGTTTTCTACGAGATCACGGCAAACAAACCGGGCGACTACGAGTTCGTTCTGGATCTCACCCGTACCGAGAACGGGTTTCACTACGACACCGATGCAACGAACTGGTTTATTCACGAAAACAACTCGATTTACCTGCGCACGAAAAGAAGCGCGCGTCTCGTTCTCGTCTACGGCAGCTCGACCAGCTGCGTGAAACTGCTGCCCCGCTTTTCCGCGTTCAAAAAGCAGGTCGTCGACGAGTTCCGAAGCGTGAAGATCCCCCCGTCCGCCAAAACCGAGAAAGAGCGGGCGCTCTACGTTTCAAGCGTCTTCTGCGCACTCGAAAACTACAAGGAGATCGGACTTTTCAAGGGCTTTTCCGCCGGCGCACACGTAGGCGCCCCCGTCCGGACGTATTTCCGGGACTCCTATTGGACGACGCTCTGTATGTATAAGAGCCGCCCCGACCTCATCCGCAATCAGATCCTCACGCTGTCTCGCGGCGTCAAGGAGACCGGCGATTGCCCCGCCTGCGTTACCTTCGAGTTCGACTCGCCAATGCGCTGTTTTTACGACAGTCCGTGTTTCTTTGTGATGATGGTCTACGATTATATCAATCACGCCGGCGACCTTTCGATCCTCGACGAATCCGTGAACGGGAAAACGGTCTACGACTACTGCTGTCTGACGCTCGACAAACTGTCGGAATACGAGGACAAGACGGGGCTTGTCGTCAAAGTCGGAAAGTACAACAAGCGCGACTGGGCGGACGAGATCAACCGCACCGGCTGCGTCACCTACGTCGAACTGCTTTACGCCCGCGCGCTCTTCTGCCTTTCGCGGATCGCCGGAACGAGGGACAAAGCCCGCGCCCGTCGGTATCACGAAATGTACCTGCGGACGAAAAACGCGATCAACGCGCTGCTTTGGGACGATGAAAAAGGGTACTATATCAACTATCGGGACGGCGGCTTTGTCGAAGACAATCTGTCGGTCGATACGATCCTCGCGGTTCTGTTCGGAATCTCGGACAAAAAGCAGACCGAACGCCTGCTCGACAACGTCGCGAATCTGCTCGAAACGCGGAACAACCAAAGCCAGAAGGGTGGAGATTACGGCGTGATGAGCGTCTATCCCTTCTACCGGGGAGCAGACAAGTGTTTCCATCGCTCCGCGGAGGATTACGCGTGTCAGAACGGCGCGGCGTGGCCGTACTGGTCCGCGCTCGTCGCCTACGCGCAGATGATGAACGGCAGGGATTACACCTACGCGCTGACCTCTTCGTTCGGTTGGAACGTCAAACACGGAAACTATACGCCGGTCGAATACTATTCTCCGCTCGGCGTCGGCTCTTCGTGCCTGCACGCGAGAAGCAGCGACGCCGCCTGGGTCTACGACTGGCAGGACCGCGATTTCTTCCGCGAAAACGAAACCGTTTGGGAGAAGGCTCCGGTCGCCCGGCGCTGACCGCGCCCTTCCCCGAACGCCCCCCCGACGCGGGGACTGACCGCAAACAACAAGAAGCCCGGCGCTCCGTACGGAGCGCCGGGCTTAATTCGTTTGGTTTTTCGGGCGGTCAGAGCGCCGCGATCTTCTCCCCGAAGAAGCAGGTCAGGACGAGATACCCGACGTACAGACCGAGGAGCGCGAAGCCCTGCCATTTCATAAAGCGTTTTTTGATCAGCGCGGGAACCAGCGCGACGATCGCGGCGATCAGCGCGGCGGGAAGGTCGATCCGCCCGACCTGCGCCGTAACGGGGAGCGCCTTGCCGGAAATCAGCCCGCAGATCGGCATGATCAGGGTCATATCCATAATGTTCGCGCCGATGATGTTGCCCGCCGAGAGCGACATCTCGCGCTTCACGACGGCGGTAACCGTCGTGACGAGTTCGGGGAGCGAGGTGCCGACGGCGAGGATCGTCACGGCGATGATCCGTTCGGGCACGCCGACCGACTCCGCCACGTATTCCGCGCTACTGACCAGGACGTTCGCGCCGACGGCGATCGCCGCCGCGCCGACGAGGAACAGGATCGCGTTCTTCGCCCAGAGCCGTCCGTTCGCCGCGGGCCGCGCGGCGACGCCGCCCTGCGCACCGTCCGCGGGAAGCGCGTCGGCGTCAAGTCCCCCCGCCTCGCTCTCGCCGGCGCGGACGCGCCTGACCGCTTCGACGACGTTTTCGGTCATCGCGGCGGCGAAGATCGCGAGCAGAAGCAGGTTCGGAACCAGCCCGATCTTCCCGGTGATCCCGAACGCGGCGATCACGCCCGCCGAGCCGATGAACAGGCAGGATTTGAGCAGATAGTCCTTCCGCTTGATCGCGCCCGCCATGAAGATCAGGGCGATCGCGAGGATCATTCCGGTGTTTGCGGTCACGCTTCCGACGGCGTTGCCGATCGACATATCAATGTAGGCGGCGTCGCCCGTCACCCGCGCGTTGACGGCGGAAAACGCCGACACCAGCATTTCGGGGAGCGTGGTCGCCAGACTGACGATCGTCGCGCCGACGATCAGTTTCGGGACGCCCGACACCTCCGCCATCCAGGAGGCGGCGGAAACGAACCAGTCCCCGCCCTTGACGATGACCGCGATCGACACGGCGAGGCAGATCAGCGCGACGGGCAGATTAACGATAGGAATTAACGACGGTATTTGAATCAGTCCTTTCCCTTCGACAAATTACTTCGTCTATTATAGCACGCCGCGCCCGCGCTGTCAACCGTTTTTGCGCGAGCGTGCCGTCGGATTGTTTCACGTGAAACGTCGCCGTTCGCGGTTGACTTTCGGACGCGTCTGTTATATAATAAGAAATGAGAAAAACCGACTTCTTTCAGCGGAAACGTGGGGAGGTTCCGATGGCAAAAATCATTGCGTTTTCCAACCAGAAGGGCGGCGTGGGAAAAACGACGTCCTGCGTGAACATCGCCGCCGCCGTCGCGAAGCGCGGCAAAAACGTCCTTTTGATCGATATGGATCCGCAGGGCAACGCGACGACGGGCGTCAACGTCAGCAAGCGGAGCGCGCCGCACAACGTCTACGAGGTGATCGTCGGGCAATGCACGGCGAACGAGGCGCTCGTGCGGACCAACTACAAGAACCTCTGGATCATCCCCTCGACGCTCGAACTTGCCGGCGCGGATCACGACATCTTCGAGATGGAGTCTCGTGAAAAGGTGCTCCGCGAGGTGCTCGCCCCGGTGCTTCCGCTCTTCGATTACGTCTTCATCGACTGTCCGCCCTCGCTCGGAATGATTACCGTCACGGCGCTGACCGCCGCCGACGGCGTGGTGATCCCGATGCAATGCGAGTTCTACTCGATGGAGGGGCTGTCGCAGTTGCTCGTGACCATTCGCCGGGTGCGTCAGCACTCGAACGAAAAGCTTGAGATCATCGGGATCCTGCTCACGATGTACAACGGGCGGCTCACCCAGACGAAGCAGGTCGTGGACGACCTGAAACGCTATTACGCCGACAAACTCTTCTCGACGCCGATCACGCGGAGCGTCAAGGTATCGGAGGCGCCGAGTTACGGCACGCCGCTCTGCTATCACGATCCGTACGGGAAGGCGACGCTCGAATACGCCGACGTGGCGAAGGAACTGACGCTCCGCATCTGACGGGGAAAGGAAAAATCATGGCACAGAGAAAAAGCGGGATCGGACGGGGTCTTGACGCCCTGTTCCTTGAAACCTTTGAAGAAGAAAAGAAGCCGGGCGGCGTCGAGAAGATCAAGACGTCGCTGATCGACCCGAAGAGCGGACAGCCGCGCAAGACCTTCGACGCCGACGGGCTCGCGAGGCTCGCCGACTCGATCACGGAGCACGGCGTTCTGCAACCGATCCTCGTCCGCGCGTCGGGGAACGGCAGATACCAGATCATCGCCGGAGAACGGCGCTGGCGCGCCGCGAAGATGGCGGGGCTCTCCGAGATCCCTGCCGTTCTGCTCGACCGCGACGACCTCGCCGCCGCCGAGATCGCGTTGGTGGAGAACGTCCAACGCGAGGACCTGAACCCGATCGAGGAAGCCGCCGCCTTCCGCGCGCTCGCGGAGGAGTTCGGGATGACGCAGGAGGATCTGTCGCGCCGGGTCGGCAAGAGCCGGAGTTATATCGCGAACGCGACCCGCCTGCTCGAACTGCCCGACGACGTGAAGGCGCTGGTTTCGGCGGGCGAACTCTCGGCGGGACACGCGCGGACGCTGCTCGGACTGCGCGACCGCGCCGAGATCCTGCCCTTCGCCCGGAAGTGCGTCGCGGACGGACTCTCGGTGCGCGAACTCGAGGCGCTGGTCAAGCGCGCGAACCGCCCGATCCGTGAAACGCCCGAGGAAACGCCCGCGTTCAAGGTGGATTACGTCGCCGAGCTCGAACGCAAAATAACCGCCGACCTCGGACGGCGGGTGAAGATCGCCGCGAAGGGAAAGCAGAAGACGCTGACGCTCTTCTTTGAGGATAACGAGGACCTCGACGCCCTGCTCCGCCGGATCATGGGCGACGAGTTCGTGGGGACGCTGTGATGGGACTTCTGTCGATCGGTTCGTTCCTCGCCGAACAGTTCTTCGATCAGGAACTCCCGGCGTTCTCGAAGTTGCCGAATACGCTCCGCGCGTGGGAGTTCACGGTCGGGATCGGGCTGTTTCTGCTTGTTGTGACCCTCGCGGTCGGGTTCCTCGCCTATCGGCGGAGCGCGCCCGAACGCCTCGTGCGGGAACTCTTTGCCCGCAAGGTCTTCTCGCCCGACGCGGCGCTTTCCTGCGCCGATCTTTCGGTCAAACTCACGCTCGCGCTTCGCTTCTCGCTGCACGATCGGTTTTCGGGCTTGCGCCGCTGCCTGCTCGTCGCCGGGGAAGCGCCCGTCGACCTTTCCAAGAAGTCGCGCGCCGAGCGCAAAGCCGCCAAGGCGGCGTCCGGCGAACCCCGCGTGAAAAATCCGTTCGTCGCGCTGAAACGCCGTCTCTTCCCGGATCTCTCCGAGGCGAAGTTCTACCTCGACCCCGACCGCGCCGACGAGGTCGAGCGCCGCTACGCCTCCGGCGTCGGCGTCACCCCGAAGGTCTTTGTTTGGACCGTCGCCGTCTCGGTCGTGCTGTTCTTCGTCCTCTGCCGCCTCACGCCCTCGATCCTGCAACTGATCGACAACCTGCTGAGTTGACTGTTTCACGTGAAACAGGGAAGGGAAGCGGAAGAAAACGAGGGGAGACGAAGGGGAGACGCTTTCCCGCTTTCTTGTAAGAAAGCGGGGCAAAGAACTTCAATAAGGGATTGTTGAAGTTGTGGCTCGGCTCGTGACTCGCCGAGCCACGGTTCTATAGCCACCTCTTTGCTCGTTCTCTTTTCTTTTGTCCCCTTCGCTTTTGGTCTGTAATCTCGTCGCGCGGTCGCGCGACATCTTGAGTTCCGCGCAAGCGGAACATATCGAAATTGCCGCCCCGGGGGGCGGCAATTATATCGAACGGCGCTCCGCACCGTATGTCGACAGGGCGCACACGCGCCCGCATCCTCTGTCTCTTTCGCGCGGCGTAGGGGTTCAGGGGTCCCCCGCCGCATATCGCGTTTGAGGGCAAACCGCCCGAAAACATATCGCGCGGAGCATATCGCGTGGAGTGCCGCAGGCACGAAACATATCGCGCGACCGCATAGCGGGCGCCTTCCCCCGTTCTCGTCGCGCGGTCGCGCGACATCTTGAGTTCCGCGCAAACGGAACATATCGAAATTGCCGCCCCGGGGGGCGGCAATTATATCGAACGGCGCTCCGCGCCGTATGTCGACAGGGCGCACTCGCGCCCGCATCCTTCCGGTCTATATCATGAAGCCCGCGCCGTTCGGCGCGGGCTTCAATTCATGCAAACGCGGTTTGCAATTCACGACGGCGAGCGTTCGCGGATCACAAATTTTCCGTTCGTTTTCCGGTCCGTGCCGCCTGTGCGCGTCAAAGCGACAAAACGATCGGCAGGATCATCGGGCTCCGCCCGGTCGCTTCATACAGGAATTTGGAAAGTTTTTCCTTCACGGCGGTCTTCATCGCCGCCCAATCGCACCCGTTTCCGTCAAGCGAGCGGTTGATCGCGTCGTAGGCGACCTTCTTCGCCTGATCCATCATTTCCTCGCTGTCGCGGACGTAGACGAATCCGCGCGAGACGATCTCGGGGCCCGAAACGATCTCCCGGATCGCGGGGTCGACCGTCGCGACGACGGCGATCAGACCGTCCTCTGCCAGCAGTTTCCGATCGCGGAGCACCACCGATCCGACGTCGCCGACGCCCGACCCGTCGACCAACACCTTTCCGGCGGGGACGGGAGAGACGAAGCGCGCGCCCTTCCGGTCGATTTCAAGCACCTGTCCGAGTTCGGTGGCAACGAAGACGTTCGACGCCGGGATGCCCATAAACTCGGCAAGCCCCTTGTTGGCGTAGAGGTGGCGTTCCTCGCCGTGCACCGGCATAAAATACTTCGGCTTCACCAGCCCGATCATCAGTTTCAGTTCCTCGCGGCAGGCGTGCCCCGAAACGTGGACGTCGGCGACCGCGTCGTTCACGACGTTGATCCCCGCCCGGACGAGGGCGTTGATGATCTTGCCGACCAGTTTCTCGTTCCCGGGGATCGCCGACGCCGACAGGATCACGAGGTCAGAGGGGGTCAGTTTGATCTGGTTATGTTCCGAAAACGCCATCCGATAGAGCGCCGACATCGGCTCGCCCTGCGAACCCGTCGTGACGATGGTCAGCTGTTCGGGCTTGTATCGTTTCACGTCGGCGGGGTCGATCAGGACCCCGTCGGGCACCGTCATATAGCCGAGGTCGACGGCGGCGCCGATGACGTTCACCATACTGCGCCCGGCGACGGCTACCTTCCGCCCGTATTTGGCGGAAGCGTTGATGATCTGCTGAACGCGGTGAACGTTCGAGGAGAAGGTCGCGATGATCAGCCGCTTGTCGCGGTGCTCCATAAAGAGGCGGTCGAGCGAGAGCCCCACCGTCCGCTCGGACGGCGTGAAGCCGGGACGCTCGGCGTTGGTCGACTCGCAGAGCAGGAGAAGCACGCCCTCCGCCCCGAGTTGCCCGATCCGGACGAGATCGATCATCTTGCCGTCGATCGGCGAAACGTCGAGCTTGAAGTCGCCGGTGTGAAGCACGACCCCCGCCGGGGTGTGCAGGGCGATGCAGCAGGAGTCGGCGATCGAGTGGTTGACGTGGATGAACTCCGCCGTGATCGCGCCGCACTTCACCGTGTCGCCCGCCTCGACGGCGCGCAGGTCGGGCTGATAGGGAAGACTGAACTCCTCCAGCTTGTTTTTCACGATCCCGACGGTCAGCCGGGTGCCGAAGACCGGAACGCGAAGCTGCTGCAAAACGTAGGGGATCGCGCCGATGTGGTCCTCGTGTCCGTGGGTGAGCAGGATCCCGCGCACCCGCGCCTGGTTCTTCACAAGGTAGGAAACGTCGGGGATCACCAGATCCACGCCCGGCATATCCTCGTCGGGGAAGGCAAGTCCGCAGTCGATGACGACCACGTCGTCGCCGTACTCGACGGCGGTCATATTCTTCCCGATCTCGCCGAGCCCGCCGAGCGGAATGATCCGGAGCGTTCCGTTCCCTTGTCCCGCCGCCGCTTTCCCGTCCCGGCGATTCTCCCGACGGGGGAAGACCGGGGATCCGATCCCGCCTGCGCGCCGTTCGCGGCGCTCGGGCTGCGCCCCGTTCGTGCCGGGTCCGCCGCGGGTCGCCCTGCCGCGGCGAGGGTTCTTTTCGGGCAAGCCGTTTTCGCTTGCTCCCTTCCGCTTGTTTCTCGCGCCGTCGCGTTCGGGCGCGTGTTTCATTCGCGGACGCGCGGACGTCTCCGCGCGCTTATCCGCGCGCGAGTCGAACCGCTCCGCTTTCGCTTGTCCGCGCGAGGGCTTGTTCTGCCCCGCGCGGTTCTGTTTCTGTTTCTTTTCCGTCATAAATTCCTTTCCGTTTCAGACGATCAGTCCGATCACAATCAGCGTCGCCGCCGTCAGCGCGGCGCCGCACAGTATGCCGAGGAGAAACGCCGCCAAGCGGCGGCGGGGTCGTCGCGTCGCCTCTCCCGCCCTGCATCCGAGCAGGATCTGGTTCGCCTCCGCTACCATGTCGCGCGCGTCGCACCGCGACGCCTCGCCGGCCGACGCCTTCAAAAAGAAGAACGCCTCCTCGAATAACCCGCTCTCGGGATTTTTCAGGTGAAGCACCCGCCTTTGCCGTCCTTTGACCATACGCACCCCCATAACGATATGTAGGGGGGCGGGGGAACAGACCTCGCCGTTCCAGTTTTTCCCGCCGCTCCGCTTTTTATGCGGAGGGGGCTTCGGTTACTTCCTTTTTCTCAGGAACGCGCCGACAAGATCCAGGATTGACCCGCTTTTCCGCGCGTGCGACGGCTCGACCTTCGCCCGGAGCGGTTCGTGCCGCGGGGTCGTCGGTTCCGGCGCCTTGGGGGCGGGTTTTTCGACCTTTTGCAAGGGGGTTTTCGCGATTTCGACCGCCGAAGGTGCTTCATACGGGGCGGGCTCGTCCGCTTCTTCGCGTTCCGCGATGGCGGCGACTCCCTCCGTTTCCGCCGCGCGCGGGGCTTGTTTCCGGGGCTTCGCGAGGGCGGATCCGGCGTCAGGCAGGGAAACCGCGTCGTCGAGCAGATCGTCGATCGATATGCCGAACAGCCGCCGGAGCGCGAGCAGCGTCTCCGCCTCGGGATAGGACTGCCCCTTTTCCCACATATAGACCGCCTGCCGGGTCACGCCGACCGCCCGGGCGAGCGCCGATTGGGTCAGGTGATCCCGCGCGCGAAGCGCGATCAGTTTTTCACGGAAGGTCATAGCGTCCTCCTTTCGCGGTCCCGCCGCTCAGTTCCCCTCGGCGGGGAAGACGACGTTCGGGTAATTGTCGAGAAACCATTCGTCCCCGATCTTGCACAGATCGAGCGTTTTCACCGTTCGTTTGCCCTCCGACGCGCCGATCCCGGAGACCGGAACGTCGATCTTCACGCGGTCGCCCGCGTTCTCGGTCACGGTCGCCGCCGGGAAGTCGTAGACCGCCGGATCGGTAGGAAGCCAAGGCAGTTCGTCGGGGTCGGCGTAGAAGCAGACGAAGACCGTCCGCTTTTCGCCCGTCGAGTAGTCGATCTCCGTGTTTTCGATCAGCGCGGCTTTCCACACGCCTCCGCCGCCCGAAAACAGCGCCGCGTCCTGCGCCTCGCAGACAGAAGGGGTGAAGATCGACCTTTCGTACTCTTTCAGGTCGGAAAGACGGCGAAAGCCGAGCCGTTCCATTTCCGCTCCGTCAACTTCGCGGTACAAGCCGTTCTGCCTTCCGCCCTCCAGAAGCGGCATCCCGTCCTCGGTGTAGAACAGGCGGACCCAGACCTCCGCCTCCCGGATCAGGCGCTCCGCCGCCGCGATCGCCTCGTCCTCGTCGGCGGGCTCGATCTTTTCGCCGCAGGAGAGCAGGGAAAACGCGAACGCGAGGGCAAGGATCAGGCAGACCGCGACGCGACGGATCCGCCGGGCGCACGCCCGGCGGGTCGTATCAGATCTCTTCGTTTTCATCGGCGTCCGCCGTCTCTTCGGCTTCGTCCTCCGCAGGCGCGGCTTCGGCTTTCTCCGCCGTCTCCGCGGGTTCCTCTCCGTCGGAAAGATCGGGGTGCTCGGCGGTCTCGTCGGCGGTGATCGCCTCGTCAAGCTCCTCCTGCGGTTCGATCCGCGACAGGTTGACGATCGACGCGCCCTCGGAGAGCCGCATCACGATGACGCCGCCCGCGCCGCGCGAATAGATCGGAATGCCCGCGACCGGGATCCGGATGATGGTCCCGTCGTTGGTGATCATCATAATGTCGTCGGATTCGGACACCGCCGCGATCGCCGCGAGGTTTCCGGTCTTGTCGTTCAGGTTGTGCGCCGTAACGCCCTGCCCGCCGCGGTTTTTCAGAACGCGGAAGTCGTCGAACTCGGTGCGCTTGCCGAACCCGCGGTCGGTGATTGTAAGCAATTGTTTACCTTCCTCAACCAGCGTCACGCCGATCACGTAATCCTCGCCGGAGAGACGGATGCCGCGCACGCCGCGCGCGCCGCGTCCCATCGGACGGACGGTCGTTTCGGAGAAGCGGGTCGCCGCGCCGCCGCGGGTCGCGAGGATCAGGTCGTCGTCGCCCTTGGTCTTGCGGACGAAGAGCAGATCGTCGCCGTCGTCGAGCGAGATCGCGATCTTGCCCGAACGCCGCTGATACTCGAAGTCCTTGGTCGGGGTCTTTTTGATAACGCCCTTTTTCGTCACCATCGTCAGGTATTCGCCCTCGGTGAAGGCGTCGATCGAAATGATCGCCGTGACGTTCTCGCCCTCGGTCAGGTCGAGGATGTTCACCATGTTCGTTCCCTTCGCGGTGCGTCCCGCTTCGGGGATCCGATAGGTCTTTTTGGTGTAAACCCGTCCCTTATTGGTAAAGAACATCAGAAGAGCGTGGCTGTTCGCGACGATGACGTCGACCACGTCGTCCTCCTCCTTGTGCCCCATCCCGATGATGCCCTTGCCGCCGCGGTGCTGGGCGGAGTAGGTGTCGGCGGGCTGCCGCTTGATATAGCCGCCGGTCGTGACGGTCAAAACGCAGGTGTGCCGCGGGATCAGGTCCTCGATGTCGATGTCGTCGGTCGCCTCGACCAACTCGGTGCGTCTGTCGTCGCCGAACTTCTCTTTCATCGAGATCAGTTCGCCCTTCACGATCTCCCGCACTCTGCCGTCGTCCACCAGGATCGCTTGCAGGTCGGCGACCGTCTCTTCGAGTTTCAGCAACCGATCTTCGACCTTCTGCCGTTCAAGCCCGGACAGTTTGCCGAGCGTCATTTCGACGATCGCCTGCGCCTGCGGATCGGTGAGCCCGTAGGTTTGCATCAGGTTGGCTTTCGCGTCGGGGATCGAGGAACTCGCCTTGATGATCTTGATGATCTCGTCGATGTGGTCGATCGCGATCTTGTATCCCTCGTAGATGTGCATTTCTTTCAGGGCGCGGTCGAGGTCGAACTGCGTCCGACGGACGATGATCCCCTCCTGGTACAGGATGTACTGATCGAGGATCTCGGGCAGCGACAGGATCTTCGGTTCTCCGTTCACCAGCATCAGCATATTGACGGCGAAGGTGTCCTGCAACTGGCTGTACTTATAGAGTTGGTTCAGAATGACCTCGCCGTTCGCGTCGCGGCGGTACTCGATGACGATCCGCATCCCGTCGCGCCCCGACTCGTCGCGCAGGTCGGTGATCCCCTCGATCTTCTTGTCCTTGACGAGATTGGCGATCGCCTCGACCAGCATGCTCTTGTTGACGGCGTAGGGGATCTCGGTCACGATGATCCGCTTGTTTTCGTCCTCGATCTTCGCGCGCGCCCGTACGATCACCTTTCCGCGCCCGGTCGAGTAGGCGTCGAGCATCCCGCGCGAGCCGTACACGATCCCGGCGGTCGGGAAGTCCGGACCCTTGATATACTCCATCAGTTCGGGGACCGTGCATTCCGGGTTGTCCATCCGGAAAACGATCCCGTCCACCACTTCACGAAGGTTGTGCGGAGGGATGTTGGTCGCCATACCGACGGCGATCCCGACCGACCCGTTGACGAGCAGGTTGGGGAAGCGGGAGGGCAAAACCTCGGGTTCCTTGCGCGAATTGTCGAAGTTCGGGAGGAAGTTGACGACGTTCTTTTCTATATCCGCCATCATCTGGTCGGCGAGTTTCGACATTCTCGCCTCGGTATACCGGTAGGCGGCGGCGCCGTCGCCGTCGACGTTGCCGAAGTTGCCGTGCCCCTCGATCAGAGGATAGCGGAGCGAGAACGACTGCGCCATACGGACCATCGTCTGATAGACCGCGGCGTCGCCGTGCGGATGGTAGCGCCCCAGCACGTTACCGACGGTGGTCGCCGATTTGCGGAAGGGCTTGTCGTAGGTCAGGTGATCCTCGTACATCGCGTAGAGGATCCGGCGCTGACCCGGCTTCATTCCGTCGCGGACGTCGGGGAGCGCGCGGCTCGTAATGACGCTCATCGAGTACTCGATGAACGCCGTTTTGAGCTCCTTCTCCATGTTCCGCCCGAGGATCTTCTGCTCGGGGAAGGAAATATCTTCGGTGTTGTTCGGCTTTCTTTCCATTTCTCTTTACCTTCCGTTCGCTTTCTTCATCAGACGTCCAGGTTGACGGCAAACTTCGCGTTCTTTTCGATGAACTGCCGCCGCGGTTCGACCTGATCGCCCATCAGAACCGAGAACGCCTCGTCGCAGGCGAGGGCGTCGTTGATCTCGACTTTCAAGAGCGTGCGGTAGGTCGGGTCCATCGTGGTTTCCCAGAGTTGTTCGGGGTCCATCTCGCCGAGACCTTTGTAGCGTTCGGCTTCCGACTGCGGACCGAGTTCGGCGATGATCCGGTCTCGCTCGGCGTCGTTGAAGGCGTACTTGACGATCTTTCCGCGATGCACCTTATAGAGCGGCGGCTGCGCGAGGTAGACGTGACCGTCCTCGATCAACTGTTTCATATGCCGGAAGAAGAAGGTCAGGAGCAGGATGCGGATGTGCGAACCGTCGACGTCGGCATCCGCCATAATGATGATCTTGCCGTAGCGGAGTTTCGAGATGTCGAAGTCCTCGCCGATCCCGCAACCGAGCGCCTGAATGATCGGGATCAGCGACTGATTGGCGTACACTTTGTCGAGCCGCGCCTTCTCGACGTTGAGCACCTTACCGCGCAGAGGCAGAATCGCCTGAAACCGGCTGTCGCGTCCGTCCTTGGCGGAGCCGCCCGCCGAATCTCCCTCGACGAGGTAGAGTTCGGTGAGTTCGGTGCGTCTCTCCTGACAGTCGGCGAGTTTGCCGGGCAGGGTCGACCCTTCAAGCACCGATTTGCGTCTCGTCATTTCGCGCGCTTTCCGCGCGGCTTCGCGCGCCCGCGACGCCGCCAGCGCCTTCTCGATGATGAGTTTGCCCGACGCCGGGTTCTCTTCCAGATACTCGGCGAGTTTGACGTTCATCATATTCTCGACCAGCGTCCGGATCTCGGAGTTTCCGAGTTTCGATTTGGTCTGCGACTCGAACTGCGCGTCCTCCATCTTGATCGAGATGACGGCGGTAATCCCCTCGCGGACGTCCTCGCCCGACAGGTTCTTGTCGTTGTCTTTCAGCGCGCCGATCCGGCGGGCGTAGTCGTTCAAGACCCGCGTCAGGGCAGAGCGGAAACCGGTCTCGTGCGTTCCGCCCTCGATCGTCGTCATACTGTTGGCGAAACTGATGACCGTTTCGTTATAACTGTCGTTGTATTGGATCGCGACCTCCGCCGAGGGAAGCGCCTTTCCCGTCGACATATAGATGATGTCGGGGTGGATCCGTTCGCAGTGCTTCAACGTGTTCAGGTAATCGACGTAACTCGCGATCCCGCCCTCGTAGTGCAGATCGTCGCTCCGCTCCATCTCGGGACGGGTATCTTCCAGGATGATCCGGACCCCGGCGTTCAGAAACGCCTGCTCCCGCATCCGGTTGAGCAGGGTGTCGTAGTCGAATTCAAGCACCTCGAAGATCTCGCCGTCGGGCTTGAAGGTGACGCTGACGCCGTGATCGTCGGTCTCGCCGACGCAGGCGAAGGGGCGTTCCACCTCGCCGCGCGCAAAGCGTTCGGTAAACTTCTGTCCGTTGTGGCAGGAGACGACCTCCATCCACTCGGACAGGGCGTTCGCCACCGACGCGCCGACGCCGTGCAGACCCCCGGCGACCTTGTATCCGCCGTCGCCGAACTTTCCTCCGGCGTGCAGTTTGGTATAGACGACCTCCAAGGTGGGCAGCCCGGTCTGGGGGTTGATCCCGCCGGGGATACCGCGCCCGTTGTCCTTGACCGTGACCGACCCGTCGGGATTCAGCGTCACGCGCACCGTGTCGCATACGCCCGACTGCACCTCGTCGATCGCGTTGTCCACGATCTCGTATACGAGGTGATGAAGTCCGCCGGCGGACGTCGTGCCGATATACATTCCGGGGCGCTTACGGACGGCTTCCAGTCCTTCCAGCACCCGGATGTTACTGTCCTCGTACTCTTTCGGTTCGAGGTCGGCTTCCTCCGTCACGGTTTCAAGATCCTTCAATTCTTCGGCCATGGTAGTCTCTTCCTTTCGTTTTTTGCCGTCTTTATCTTTCTTTCACGTTATCAGTCGTTTTCGTCGCTCGCGAGCCGCGCGCGGAGCGCCGCCGTCGAGAGCAGGGAGAACAGAACGCGGCACGCGCCGCCCTTTTCTTTGCCGTCGGAGACAAGAAGCACGCTGCGCGGCAACTCGCCCCCCGTGCAGTCGAAGATCCGTTTTTTCTTCTCCGCGTCCGAGAGGAACCGGCGCGAGATCGACGCCACCGTCATCGAATCGAAATCGAAGAAGGCGATCAGATCCCGGACGCGGACGGTCACGCCGTTCCCGATGTGCAATACCATCATGGCAAATCGCCCTCCGTTCGGGGTTTCTCGGTGAAAACGCCGCCCGATACGCCGATCATATTCACCGCGCGGGGATCAAATCCCCCCGATTCGCAGGCGGTCAGGATCACCTGCCGCTCCCCCGTTTCCCGCAGAACGTAGCCGCGCCGTGTCTCGTCGAGTTCGCTCATCACGTCGTCGAAGAGAAAAACGGGATATTCGCCGGTCTCGTCCCGACAGACCTCGCCTTCGGCAAGTTTCAGGGCGAGCACGACCGACCGCTGCTGTCCCTGCGACGCGAAAGCGCGGGCGGAAATATCGTTGATCCGTATTTCCAGATCGTCGCGATGCACCCCGAAAAGAGAGCAGCCCGCCGCGATCTCGCGGTCGGTTTTTTCGTCGAACAGACGGCGGTAGGACTCCCGGATCTCTTCTTCGTTCGTTCCTTCCGCCTCGCTCTCGTAGGAAAGCGCCATTTTTTCCCGTCCGTTTGACAGGTCGGCAAGCAGATCCGCGGCGTGCGGCGCGAGTTTTTCAAGATAGCGGATCCTGTACGCCGCGATCTTCGCCGCCACGTCGGAGAGCCGCTCGGTCCAACTGAACAACTCTTCCCGGTCGTAGTGAAATCCCTTCTGAATCTCTTTCAGAAGACAGTTCCGATTTTCCAGTATCTTGTTGTATTCGTCGCACAGCCCGAGATAGATCGGGCGGCATTGAGAGATCGCGATATTGAGAAACGCCCGTCTCTCCTGCGGAGCGCCCTTCACAAGCGAAAGATGTTCGGGACAGAACAGCACCGCGCGGAATTGTCCGATCATCTCGGAGAGCCGCACGGGAGCGCCGTTTTTCAGCCGCTTCCGCGCCCCTTCGTAGTAACGGTATTCCAGCGTCTGTTCGCTTTTTTCCGTCCGATACGAAATTCCGATACGAAAGCCCTTCTCACCGAAGCGAACGAGATTTTCGTCGGTCGCGCCGCGATAGCTCTTTCCGCGGGCGAAAAGATAGATACATTCGAGCGCGTTGGTCTTTCCCTGCGCGTTCTGTCCGAATAGGAGATTCACGCCGGGGGCAAAGTTCAGACGGGCGGACGCAATATTCCGATAATTCTCCGCCGTCAGGGTCGTCAGATTCATTTTGCCGTCCCTTTTGATCGGGCGATTATTCTTCTTCCGCCGTCGGCTGTTCGTTCATCCGAACCGGCAGGATCATATAGAAGTAACGGAAACCGTCCTTCTCATCCCATTCCTCTTCAACCGGTTCCACCGTGATCGACTGGGTCGGGGATTTCAGGGTCATATAGATCCGTTTTCCTTCTGCGGCGCGGATGCTGTTGATCAAGAACCGGCAGTTGAATCCGATGGCGATGTCCTCGCCCTCGTGCTCGCATTCCATCTCGTCGTAAACGTAACCGTTGACCGAGTTGGAAGACAAGCTGAAATTATTGCCTTTGATTTCGATCTTTACGTAGGACTTTCCGTTGCCTTGAATCTTCTCTTCCGCGACGAGGTTCGCTCTTTCCAGCCCTTCCATCAGCCGGGCGCGGTCGATCTTGACGAAAATGTCCTGCGCCTTCGGAAGAATGCGCTGATAGTCCATATAATCGCTGTCGATCATACGGGTGAAGAAGATCATGTCTTTCAGTTCCATGATCGCGTGTTTTCTCGAAAGATAGATCTTCGTCTCTTCCTCTTTATCGGGAAGAATACGGATCATCTCGTTCAGAGCGTGTCCCGGAATGATGAACGAGAAGTGCGTCGAAGAGATCCGCCCGATGTCCTGGATCTCGCTCTCAACGTGGCATTTGGAGAGCGTATAACCGTCGCAGGACACGATGTCCATCTGTTTTCCCTCTACGGTGAAGAACGCGCCGCAGAGCATCTGACGGCTGTCCTGTTCGGCGATCGAATGCAAAACTTTTCCGATCATTCTTTTCAGAACCGTTGCCGGAACCGAAAAACCGGTGTCGCCCGACAGTTCGGGAAGGTTCGGAAAATCGGCGCCGGGGAGCGATTGCAGCGAAAAGGAGGAAGCGCCGGCGGAAATCGACGCCTTATGATCGGCGCCAACCTCGAGCGTGATTTCATCCTCGCCCAACAGTTTCACGATTTGCAGAAGCCGCTGTGCGTTGATGATGCAACTTCCTTCCTCAATAATAGAGATCGCCTCGATCGTCGTCCGCATGCCTTTATTCATATCGTAGGAGGAAAGGCGAACGGAGGTCTCCCCGATCGTTTCGATCAGAATGCCCTCGATCGGAGTAATGGTGTTTTTACTGGACACGGTGCTCATCGTCGGGACGAGTCCCTCCAGCAGCGCGGGTTTTGAAAAAATAACCTTCATGGTCGTTCCTTTCCGCCGGATTTTCCGGTCATTGGTTTTGATGTATCTTGTTCGCGGTTGAAAAACAAAGAAAAAGAAAGAAATAAGGGATATAGAAGAAGGAGTAGTAGAGGGTACGGAAACTGTGGAAAACAAAAAAAGAAAGACGGGACAAGGCGCAAGAGCCCCTTTTTATCCTCTTCCCCTACGTGAAAAGGAGTGGAAAACAGAGGGACAAAAGAGGAAAAAACAAGGAGAAAAATCAAGAGCGGTTATCCACCGTTTTTCCCACGGAAAGTTAACCGGAAAACAAACGGCTTTTCCACAGGAAAGAGTGGAAAAGATCAGTTGCGAATCTCGTCCATCATCCCATTGACGAACGCCGAAAATTCCGGGTCCGTCGCCATGGACGAATCGACCTTGCGGAACGCCGCCATAATCGTCGCGTGATCGCGGTCGAAGATCTCGCCGAGCGTGTTGAAGGAAACGTCGGTCATCTGACGGATCATGTAAATGCAGATATGGCGGGCGTTGACGACGTTTGCGGTTCTGCGTTTTGCCCGGATGTCTTCCACCGGGATATTGAGCCGCTTGGAAACGATGGTGATGATCCGATCGACTGTCACGTCGACAGGTTCGTTGCCCGACAGAATGTCCGAGATGGCGCGCCGACAGAGATCGGTCGTGATGGGGGACCCGGTCAGAAGACTGATGGCGGCGATCCGTTTGATGGAACCCTCGATCTGACGGATGTTGTTCTGTAATTTGGTCGCGAGATATTCCACCACGTCGACCGGGATCGAGATTTTGAGGTTTTCCGCTTTTTTGTTGATGATGGCGGTGCGCAGCTCGAAACTCGGCGGTTGAATATCGGCGAGCAGTCCCCAGATGAAGCGGGTCAGAAGCCGGTCTTCAAGAGTCTTAATATCCTTGGGCGGACGGTCGGAGGTCAGAATGATCTGCTTTCCGTTCTCATAGAGCGCCGAGAAAGTGTGGAAGAACTCTTCCTGCGTCGATTCCTTGCCCGCGATGAACTGCACGTCGTCGATGAGCAGGACGTCGGCGTTCCGGTAATGCTGACGGAACTGTTCCTGCGTCCGTTTTTGCAGACTGGCGATCAGTTCGTTTGTGAATTCCTCCCCTTTTTTATAAACGATCTTGCAGTTCGGATTGCGTTTTTTGATCTCGTTCGTCACGGCGAAGAGCAGATGCGTTTTTCCGACGCCGCTCGGACCGTAGATGAAGAGAGGATTGTAGGTGGAAAGATCCATTTCGTTCTTATCGGGGGAACTCGAATAAAGCGCGACGGCGCGGCAGGCGGCAAGAGCGAAGCGGTTGGACTCCCCTTCGATGAAGTTGTCAAACGTGTATTCGTCCACGATGGAGGGACCCTCAATCGCCGATTCGGGGTCGATCGGCTTTTGTTCCGGCTCATCGGGAAGAATAGAGGCGGGCTTTTTGATCTCCTCGGGCTTTTCCTCAATTTCCGGGATGTGGAAGCCCTCGCTGCTCTCCCGCGAGACGACGACGATCTGCACGTCGAAACCGACCACCTCGCGGAGCGCGTCTTTGATCGACGTCGCGTGCCGCTTGCTGATCAGATCCTGTTTGAAGTTGCTGTCGGTCGAGAAGACGGCGGTCTCCCCGTCGAGGGAAACCAGCTGCATACTCTTGAACCAGAGTTCGTAGATGGTGGGCGTGAACTTCTGTTTCAGCCGATCGAGCACCGACAATTCAATATCTTTCAACGTATCCATCGGGCGTTCCTTTCCCTTCGGCAAATCTGCCTTCGTGTTCGCGCGTACTATAATTTATACTATATCTAAAAATGTTTACAGTCTATTATAACACAACATTATATAATTTTCAACAATGTGGATAAAATTTTTTCAACAATTCAAAAAGAAGAGTTTACGCGGCTTGCAAAACGGGAAAAAGAATGGTATAATGAGCGTCGGAGGAAGAAAACGTGAAACTGTCGCTCTGTATTCCGCTCTACAACGAGGAAAAGATCCTTCGCGATACCTGCCGGACGGTCAAAACCTATCTGGACGACCGATTCGGCGGAGATTACGAGGTTGTTTTCGTTGACGACGGATCGACCGACGGATCGAAAAAAATCCTCGACGAACTCTGCGACGGAACCGTCCGTTCGATTTCCTATACCCCCAACCGCGGCAAGGGATACGCCGTCCGGCAGGGAATGCTGGCGGCGGCGGGCGATCTGGTCCTCTTCACCGACTGCGACCTCGCCTACGGGACGGACGTGATCGGGGAGACGGTCGCGCTGTTCGACGCCGATCCCTCGGTCGGCGCCGTCGTCGGCTCAAGGGTGAAACACCCCGAGGGCTACGCGGGATACTCCTTCTTCCGCCGCCTCGCATCAAAAACCTATCTTCGCCTGCTCCGCTTCAAGGGCGGGCTCTCGCTCTCGGACAGTCAGACGGGGCTGAAAGGGTTCCGGAACGACGCGGCGAAAGCAATCTTTTCGTGCTGCGAGGTCGACCGCTTCGCCTTCGATTACGAGGCGATCAAACTCGGGGAACTCCTCGGCGTGAAGTTCGCGGAACTCCCCGTGAAGATCGTGAACAACCGCCCGTCCAAAATCCGGTTTATCCGCGACACCCGCCGGATGCTGCGCGACGTTTCCAAGACCAAGAAGCGGCTGAAACAAATGAAAAAGCAAGGGAAAATCTGATAAAATCAGAACCACCCCCCAAGTGCGGGTCGCTTGCGCTCCCCGCGTGAAATGAACGGCGACGGATCTCTCCGTCGCCGTTCGCGATATGAGAGCCGACCGTCAAAAAACGGTCGGCTCTCGCGATATGCAGGCGTGCCGAAGGCACGGTAAGGTGAACTTATGCGGCGGGGGACCCCTATCCGAGAACCCCCAAAACTCGACAAGCTCGTTTCGGGGAACCCCTTATCCGGGAACCCCCAAAACTTACTTCGTGCGTTTTTGGAAACCCCTCTTGCCCGCGTGAATTGACGTCTTCGCGAACGCTCGCCGTCGTGAATTGCAAACTGCGTTTGCATGAATTGAAGCCCGCGCCGAACGGCGCGGGCTTCATTATATAGAACGAGGAAACGCGGACAAAAGCAAAGCAAACGGAGAAAGTTGCGTTTATGGAATTGCGCGAGCTCGTTCCGAGCCTTCCCCTTGAGGGGAAGGTGGTGCGGAGCGCCGGATGAGGTGGAGTTTGGCTGCCGATTTGTCCGGCTCCACCTCATCTGTCACTTCGTGACGTCTTCTCCTCAAGGAGAAGACGTGGTACGAAAGCAACGGAACAAAAAGCAAAGCGAACGGAAAAAGAACCGGCTATAGAACCGCAAAACGGCGAGAGTCGAAAGGGCTCGCCGTTTTGCTTTATTATTCCTTTTAATGAAGTTCTTTGCCCCGCTTTCCTCACCGCGCCCGCCCGTGGGGTGCGGGCGACGCCGTCAAGAAAGCGGGCGTATCCCCTCATCCCCGCCACGGATGACCGCAACGGTCGTCACTTATTCGTTTCGGTCAAAATCGGTTTGGACAGGACGCCTTCGCGCGTCAGCCGATAGGAATCGGTCCACTTATCGTCGCCGGTACGCCAAGCGCCGGGTCCTTCCCACGAATGCTTCTCGTCCGCGTTATGGAACGGTCCGAACCCGTTCTGCCGTGAAACGTAGAGAGAGAGGGTCAGGGTATGCGCGCCCTTTTCCGGGGCGCCGAGCGAGAGCCGATAGGGCGGATACACGACCCGCCCGACCCGTCGCCCGTCCAGATCCACGGCGATCAGCGCGCCGCGATAGTGCGGTACCGTGAGCGTCAGTTCTCCTCCGTTTGATTCAAACGGGATTTCATAGCGGAACACGCCCGAGAAGAACGGGAACCCGATCCGGGTAATATCGTCAAAGCCGACGACCTCCGGCTTTTCGACGAGTTTTGTCTCCTCCCCGTTGACCGAAACGCCGAACTCTCCGAGCAGATACGTCCGTTCCAGCGAGACGCGCTTCGCGTAGGGGAGCGTTACGGTCAAGCGGTTTTCTCCGCGTTTCACGCCCGGCAGAGGAATGCATTGTATACACCGATCAACGTAAAACCCCTCCGGATTCCGGTCGACCGTGACGCCGTTCCATTCGACCGTCGCAACCTCCGCGTCTTCCAAAGCGAGCGAGGCGGCGGGGAGTTCCACGTCCGACAAAACGGTATAACGCAGCGTGACGAGGTGCTTCGGGACCTCGGGGGGAAGCACCCACGGCTGCGCCGTCGAACCGAGCGCGTCCCAGCGGTTTCCGGACAGCCAACCGAGCTCGCGCTTCAAGAGCGTGTCGATCCGAAGGATCTCGGTCTTCGGGCGGAAGGGACCCCGGTCGAGGGAATACTCCGCATAATCCAGCACCAGCGCGTTCGGTTCCGAGAGCGAATAGGGAACGCGCGCGGGCAGGGAGAGCGCGGCGCCGCCCCCCGCTTTTCGCGGAGCGTCGACCGTTTCGGACTCGATCGCGCAGGGCGCCGGCGACAGTTTGACGAGCAGACTGTCGCAGTCGTAGAACCGGCGGGAAAAGACGGTCTTCCCGCTCTCGTACCGACAGGGAAGAGGAGAGATCTCACCCGTCAGGGTATCGTAGAGTTCGGCGCGGTAACCGCCGCGCACCGAGACGGTCACGTCGGAAAACGACGAGACGTCTTTGTTGTAGGGATCTCTGCCCTGCGCGAGGAAGAGCCAGCGGTCGTCCCCGTCCTGACGAAACTGCGAGAGCAGACGGTCAGAGAGCGCGCCGGACGCGTCGCGGATCTCGATCTCGTGCGCGTCGGACAGGGCGGCGAGCAGGTCGCTCTTTTCAAAAGCGAGCCGTTCGCATTTTTCCCAAAGCGCCCGCCCGCGGGAAGAGGGCAGGGCGTTCTCGTAGAGCGGCGCTTCGCCGAGAAAGATCAGGCGCCCGCCCTTCGCGGCAAAGGTTTCCAGGCGCTCGAGGGTCGAGGTCCGAAGCGTTTCGCATCCCGGCACGATCACGACGTCGTATCTCATTTCCCCGACGGGGAACGGCGCGTCGGGCGTCGGGCAGAGCGAGGGAAGAAGCGACTCCGCGATAAAGTCGAAATCAAGCGCGCCGAAGAGCAGCCATTCGGTCAGATTCGAGAAGCGTTTTTCGAGTTTTTCCCGGACCGCCGCCGTTTGTTCGGCGGGGCCCCAATGGAGCCAGTAGCTCTCGACCGGATGGATCACGCCGACGCGCACGACGGGCTTCCCGCGTGTCAGCGCGACGTTTACGCGCGCAAAGTGATCCTCGACGTAACGGTATTCGGGATACCACGGAGATTGATAATTGATCGAGGCGGGATAATCGCGCTTTGCTTCTCCCTTCATCGACACCCAGGCGAGGTGCGGTACACGCACCGTCACGCCGAGCGCCGCCTGCCAGTCTCCGTGCAGTTTATGCCCGCGGAAATCGTAGTCCCAACCCGTCACGCCGTACAGTTCGCTGATCATTCCTTCGCGTCCGTATTGGTGAACGGCGGACTGCGCCTGCTTCGCCGTCGTGAATTCGTGCCGGGCGCAGAGCATATCGATCCCCGGCAATTGGAAGGAGCGATACGACCGCATCGCCTCGCCGAGCGCGGCGGTCTGGCTTTTCAGGGTTGGTTCCTCCATCATATGCCCCGTCAGCATCAGTCCGTTTTTGTCGCACCACGCGCCGATCTGATCGGCGAACGCCGACGCGAACCGTTCGGCGACGTGGTCGTGATAGAGGTACCGGATCCGCGAGACCCGCCCGTCGGGCAGTTCCCAGATCAATTCGGGCAGGCGGTCGAGGAGCGATTCGCCGTAGGCGGCGAAAAAGGTCTCTTCGAGATCGCAGGAGAAGGGGAGGGTCACGTCGCGGTCGCTTTTCGCGAAGGGCAGAACCGTCTTCCTCGTGAATTGCGGCTCGTCGGTGAAAATCGCCGGAACGGTTTTTCCGAACGACGAAGAGAGACGCCGCTTGTAACTTTCGTGCGTCACCTCGATGAAACGCGCCACCGCCGCCGGATCGAGCGTGTTCAGATAGGTCTGATTGTTGAACCAGGGATTTTCGAGCGGCGTTTCGAGATAAGCGTAGCGGATCTCCTCACCCGACGCCGGAGTCTCGACTTCGGCAAGCCGACGGTAGGAGGCGAGTTCGCCCCGGGAGTTTAAGCGGATCGCGTAGCGGGCGAGCAGTTTGCCGTTCCCCGCCCGCTTCGCCGCGGCGCTCGAATCGGACAACCCTTCGGCTTTTTCACCCTCCCGGTAGGGGGTTTTTGTGAAAAGCAGGGTGCGTTGCCGGTAGCGTTCGTCCTTCGTCACAAGTCCGCCCGCCGCTCCCGAGGGCCAACGATCTTCGTCGTAAAGCCAGGCGAGTTGACCGTCCTTTTCGGATTTGTCGACGCAGGCGGATACGAGGTCGAAGAACTCGTCGGAGAGATAGGGCGTTTCAAGACCCGTGCGGACGTGCATATGCGCGCCGCCGAAACCCATTTCACGGAGGATATCGAGTTGTCGGAGCAGTTCGTCCTTTTGGAGACGGCAGTTCCACGCCCAGAAGGGCGCGCCCCGGTATTCGCTCGTCGGCGCGCGAAAAAGCTCCGCCGGGAGCGTCTTTGCTTCATTCTTTTTATAGAGTTTGCGTGGCATCGTTACACCCTCTCCCGGTTTCGGCGTCACTCGCCGAAAGAGACCCGGCTGACCGCGAGCGTTTTCCCGCTCGTCTCGTCCAGATCGAAGAGAACGCCCTGCGCGCGGAAGGGACCCTCCGCCTCGGAATAGGAGTAGCGGAGCCGCGTTCTCTGTCGCTCGGTCATCACCTCGGTCTTTACGCCGAGGATCCCCCCGGTGCGCCCGCAGAAGCCGACGTCGGAGATATATCCGGTTCCGTGCGGCAAAATCGCTTCGTCCGCCGTCGGCACGTGCGTGTGCGTTCCGAAGATCGCCGAAACCTTGCCGTCCAGACGGTGCGCGGCGGCGAGTTTTTCCCCGGTCGCCTCGGCGTGCAGGTCGAGGATCGAGACGTCGAACCGCCCCGCCTCGCGCAGAAGCACCCGCTCGATGTAGGGCACGGGGTCGGGCGTTCCCGCCTCCATAAAGAGACAGCCGAGCGCCGAGAACACGAGGATCCGGCGGTCGCGCGCGGGCAGGATGGTATAGCCCGCCCCGGGAACGCCGTCGGCAAGATTGATCGGTCGGAGCACGCGATCCGACGAATCGAGCGTCGGATAGATCGACCTCGACGCCATCGTGTGGTTGCCCCCGGTGATACAGTCGGCGCCCCCGGAAAGGAGCAGCGCGGCGTCCTTCGATCCGATCCCCGACAAGAACCCGGCGTTCTCACCGTTCACGACGGTGAAATCCACCTCCATCTCGCGGCGGTACGACCAGAGACGGCGGGAAAGGAACCCGACCGTCGCCGGCGAGATCACGTCGCCGAGCGCTAAAATACGAAGCATAATTTACCTCCAAACAACGAACCGGGAGGGGAACCCCCGCCCGGTTCGCTTTTCCGGGAGACGCCCGGGGACTTATTTCGCGTAGTCTGTGTACCGGCTTTCCCGGATCACGTTGACCTTGATCTGTCCGGGATATTCGAGTTCGCCCTCGATCTTCTTGGCGATATCGTGCGCCAACAGTTTCATCTCGTCGTCGCCGATCATTTCGGGCTTGACGATCACGCGCACCTCGCGTCCCGCCTGAATGGCGAAGGATTTTTCGACGCCGTTGAACTCGGAGGAGATCTCCTCAAGTTTCTGCAAGCGCTTGATATAGTTCTCGACGTTCTCACGCCGCGCGCCGGGACGCGCCGCCGAGATGGCGTCGGACGCCTGCACGAGCAGAGCGACGATGGACTTCGCCTCGACGTCGCCGTGGTGCGCCTCGATCGCGTGGATCACGTCCTTGCTCTCGTGGTACTTCTTCGCCACGTCCACGCCGAGCTGTACGTGCGAGCCCTCGATCTCGGCGGTCAGCGCCTTACCGATGTCGTGGAGGAGCCCCGCGCGCTTCGCCAGGGTGGAGTCGACGCCGAGTTCGTCCGCCATGATCCCGGAAAGCAGCGACACTTCGATCGAGTGGCGCAGGACGTTCTGCCCGTAACTCGTCCGGTATTTCAGCCGTCCGAGCAGTTTGACCAGTTCGGGATTCAATCCGTGGACGCCGGTCTCAAACACGGCTTTTTCGCCCGCCTGCTTGATCGACTGCTCGACGTCGCGCCGGGCTTTTTCCACCATTTCCTCGATGCGGGCGGGGTGGATCCGACCGTCGGTGATGAGTTTTTCGAGCGCGAGCCGTGCAATCTCGCGCCGGACGGGATCGAACCCGGAGATCGTGATGACCTCGGGGGTGTCGTCGATGATGAGTTCCACGCCGGTCAGGGTCTCGATCGTGCGGATGTTCCGTCCTTCACGGCCGATGATCCGTCCCTTCATATCCTCGTTCGGGAGCGAAACCACCGAGATGGCGACCTCGCTGACGTGATCGGCGGCGCAGCGCTGGATCGCGAGCGAGAGGATGTCCTTCGCCTTCGCGTCGGCTTCCTCGCGGAACTGCGCTTCGTATTCGGAGAGTTTCAGGGCGGTTTCGTGCTGGAGTTCGCCCGAGAGCTTGTCGAGCAGTTCGCGCTTGGCTTCGTCGCTCGTCATCCCGGAGATCTTCTCCAGTTTGACGGTCTCGGTCTCTTTCAGCGCGGTGATCTCGGCGATCTTGTCCTCCGCTTCCTTGTATTTCTGTTGAAGGGCGACCTCCCTCTTCTCCATTCTTTCGAGTTTGCCGTCCAGATTCTCCTCTTTCTGGGCGAGCCGGTGTTCTTGACGCGAGATCTCGCGTCTGCGGTCCTTGATCTCGGCGTCCGCGTCGTTTTTCAGCCGGATGCTCTCTTCTTTCGCTTCGAGCAGGGCTTCTTTCTTGCGGGTCTCTGCGGTGCGGATCGCGGTTTCAAGGATCTGTTTTGCTTCCGCTTCGGCGGAGGCGAGTTTTGCTTTGCCGCTGTTTTTGAGGAACAGGTAGGTGGCGAGTCCGCCGACGGCGAGCGCGGCGACAGCCACGATGATGTACCAAACGAAATCGGGCATTTCTTTTCCTTTCTGAATTGTATTTCGCGGGGGTGCGCGAACGTCCGGGCTCCGCTTGGATTCAGCGGGGCGCGCGTCGCGCCGAGGCGCGGCGTTCGTCGCTCCGGGAAGGCGGGTCTTTGCTCTATTTCCGCGGGCGAGGGGGAACGCCGGAGGTTTTGTGATGGACCCCGGTTTCGGGGCCGCGGGGCGTTTCGTTCGCCCGTTACACGTCGGGCGTATGAAAAATCCCATTGAATATTATACTATATATATTCTCCAAAGTCAAGCGTATAAAGACCGAAAAAGGAGGCGATTTTGTCCCCTCGCCGTCGCCCCCGCGTCCCGCCTCGCCGCCGTCTCCCGGTTGGCGCTCGCCCGCGCCGTCCGCCGAACCGACGCCGCGCGCCGTTCGCCGCTCCCCCGGTTTCCCCTTTTTCGACCGCACGCGAACGCTTTTTAGCAGTCTCGGCGCACAATTAACAGTTTGTTCACAAAAATCCGCCCCCGAACCCTTGACAAAACGCCGTTCGGGTGGTATCTTATATCATGAAATTAGCACTCGCCCGCTTTGAGTGCTAAGGCAGAGGGCGGAACGCCCGAAAACGACCGGGAGGGAGGAAACCATGACGGAACTGATGGGGCGGGATGAAGAACTCCTGCTCAGCGATCGGAAAAAGAAGATCCTGAAAGCGATCATCGACGCGCACGTCGCGTACGGCGAGCCGGTCGGATCGAAATATCTGGCGCAGGACGCAGGGCTGAACTGTTCCTCCGCGACGATCCGCAACGAGATGGCGGAACTCGAAGCGATGGGGCTGCTCGAACAGCCGCACACGTCGGCGGGGCGCGTCCCCTCCGAACTCGGTTACCGCTACTACGTGAACGCCCTGCTCCGGCACTACCGGATGACGACCGACGAGATCGAGCAGATCAACCGCACCCTGCGGCAGAAGGTCAGCGAGATGGACGGCATCCTCGCCGAGGCGTCGCGGCTGGCGTCAAGGATCACCAACTACACCGGCTTCTCGGTCAAACCGCGCGCCGTCGGGCGCCGCGTCGAGAAGTTCGAGGGCGTCTTCCGCGACCCGCGGAACTTCGTGCTCGTGATGCTGCTCGACGACGGAAGCGTCAAGACGCGGAACATCCGGCTTTCCTTCTCCTTCGGGGAGGAGGACACCGAGCGGCTGATCGCCGCTTTGAACGAGCAGATCGCGGGCGCGACGGTCGAGGAGATCTCGCTGCCCCGGATCCGCGAACTCGAACGCAGGATGGGCAGCGTTTCGGCGGTGGTGCATCCGATCGTGTCTGCTGTCTACGACACGCTGACCGAGGACGTCGGCGGGGATTTGCAGGTCGAGGGCGTGAACCGCCTGCTTCAATATCCCGAGTATTCCGACGTCGGGGAACTCCGTTCGGTGATGGATCTGCTCGAAACGAAGGAACCGCTGCTCGACGTCATCAGCGCGGGGCGCGACAGCCGCGACGTGAACGTCTATATCGGAAGCGAGAACAACGTCAAGGTGATGTCGAACTCCACTCTTGTCTTCAAGACGGTGCGCCGGGACGGGCGGGTCGTCGGGGCGATCGGGATCATCGGACCGCGCCGGATGGACTACGCGAAGGTCATCTCGACCATCGACGAACTGGCGGCGGGCATCGACCATCTGCTGAAAGACGGCGAAGAGCCGGAGAACGGCAGTTAGACCGCGAAAGGAAGGATCATCAATGGAAGAGAACAAAACCCCGGTTGAAGAAACCGTGAAAGAGGCACCCCCGGCGGAAACCGCGGACGCTCCCGCAGAAGCGAAAGCCGAGGCGGCGACCCCGGAGAGCGAACGCAAACACAAAGCGCGCGAGGAAAAGCGCGAACTCGCGGCGGCAAAGGAAAAGGCGGCGGAACTCGAAAAGGCGCTCGCCGAGGAGAAGGAAAAGTATCTACGGATGTTCGCCGAGTACGACAACTTCCGCAGGCGCTCGCAGAAGGAGCGCGACGGGATCTACACCGACGCCGTGTCCGACGTCGTGGGGGCGATCCTGCCGATCGCCGACAACCTTGAACGCGCGGGCCGCTATTCCGACGGCGACGGCGAGAAGGTGGCGGAGGGACTCCGGCTGACGATGAACGCGCTGTCCGAGTGCCTTACCAAACTCGGCGTCACGGCGTTCGGGGAGGTCGGCGACAAGTTCGACCCCAACCTCCACAACGCGATCATGCACGAGGAGGACGAAGCGAAGGGAGAGGGCGAGATCGTCGAGGTCTTCCAGCCCGGCTACCGACGCGGCGACAAGATCATCCGCTACGCGATGGTCAAGGTCGCGAACTGAAACGAAAAAAACGGCGCGGGGCGCCGGCACAACCGCCCCGACGATCAACAAGTTTAATTTAAGTTGCGTTTTATACGGAGGTAACGAATCATGGCAAAAATTATCGGTATTGACCTTGGAACGACGAACTCCTGCGTGGCGGTTTACGAGGGCGGCGAGCCCACCGTCATCCCCAATCCCGAAGGCAACCGCACCACCCCCTCGGTGGTCGCGTTCTCGAAGACCGGCGAGCGTATGGTGGGTCAGGTCGCAAAGCGGCAGGCGATCACCAACCCCGACCGGACCGTGATGTCGATCAAGCGGAAAATGGGCTCGGACGAGAAGGTCGAGATCGACGGCAAGAAGTACTCGCCGCAGGAGATCTCGGCGATGATCCTGCAAAAGATGAAAGCCGACGCCGAGGCGTTCCTCGGCACCGAGGTGAAGCAGGCGGTCATCACCGTCCCCGCGTACTTCTCGGACGCGCAGAGACAGGCGACCAAGGACGCAGGCAAGATCGCGGGGCTCGACGTGCTCCGGATCATCAACGAGCCGACGGCGGCGGCGCTCGCCTACGGTCTTGACAAGGAAGGCGAACAGAAGATCCTGATCTTCGACCTCGTCGGCTGAACCTTCGACGTCTCGCTGCTCGAGATCTCGGACGGCGTGTTCGAGGTGCTCGCGACCGCCGGAAACAACCGGCTGGGCGGCGACGACTTCGACGAGAAGATCATCAACTGGATGGCGGACACCTTCGCCCGCGACAACGGCGGCATCGACCTGCGCAAGGATAAGATGGCGCTGCAGCGGCTGAAAGAGGCGGCGGAGAAGGCGAAGATCGAACTCTCCGGTATGATGCAGAGCACGATCTCGCTGCCCTTCATCACGGCGGACGCCACCGGACCGAAGCACTTTGAAGCGACCCTCACCCGCGCGAAGTTCGACGAACTGACCCGCGATCTCGTCGAGGCGACGATGGGCCCGACGAAACAGGTCATCAAGGACGCCGGGATCAGCGTCTCCGACATCTCGAAGGTTCTTCTGGTCGGCGGCTCGACCCGTATCCCCGCCGTGCAGGAAGAGGTCCGGAAGTTCACCGGCAAGGATCCCTTCAAGGGCATCAACCCCGACGAGTGCGTCGCGATCGGCGCGGCGATCCAGGGCGGCGTTCTCGGCGGAGACGTCAAGGACGTTCTGCTGCTCGACGTGACCCCGCTGTCGCTCGGCATCGAGACGCTCGGCGGCGTGTTCAACCGCATCATCGACCGCAACACGACCATCCCGGTCAAGAAGAGCCAGATCTACTCCACCGCCGCCGATAACCAGACGTCGGTCGAGATCCACGTCCTGCAAGGCGAGCGCGAGATGGCGTCGGGCAACACGACGCTCGGACGCTTCAATCTCGACGGGATCGCGCCCGCGCCGCGCGGCGTGCCGCAGATCGAGGTCACGTTCGCCATCGACGCCAACGGTATCGTGAACGTCTCGGCGCTGGATAAGGGCACCGGCAAGGAACAGCACATCACGATCAAGAGCTCGACCAATATGTCGAAAGAGGACATCGAAAAGGCGGTCAAGGAAGCCGAGAAGTTCGCCGAAGAGGACAAGAAGAACAAAGAGGCGGTCGAAACCAAGAACCGCGCCGAAACCACGATCTTCCAGATTGAGAAATCGATCTCCGAGGCGGGCGACAAGTTCTCCGACGACGACAAAGCGCCGGTTAACGCCGCGATCGAAAAACTGAAAGGGACCTTGAAGGGTGGCAACGTCGACGAGATCAAGGCGGACACCGAGGCGCTGGAAAAGGCGTTCTACCCGCTCGCCGAGAAACTCTACGCGCAGGCGAACCCGCAGGGCGGCGCCGCCGGAGGCGCGACCGACGACGGACAGGGCAACGTGTACGGCGCCGACTTCGAAGACAAAACCGACAAGAACTGACGAAACCCGCCTGTCCCGGGGGAAGGCGCGCCCGCGCGGCGCCCGCTTTCCCCCGGACGGGTCTTTTTCGGGAAAAAGCAAGAGAGGAAGAAACCGATGATTCTGTTCTACGTTCGCCACGGCGAACCTACCTATCACCCCGACGAACTGACCCCCGTCGGACTCCGACAGGCGGAGGCGGTGGGGCGCCGTCTTGCCCGCTACGGACTTAACAAGATCTTCAGTTCCACGGCGAATCGCGCGCTGCAAACGGCGCAGCCCGCGGCGGAACTGACCCACCGCGAGATCGTGAAACTCGACTGGGCGAACGAGGGGCACGCGTGGACCGAGATGGCGGTCGAGGACGACCGGAACCCGGGGCACAAGCATTGGTGCTTCTCGATCCCGTCGATCCGCAGAAAACTCTCCTCTCCCGAGGTGCTGTCGCTCGGCGACAGATGGTACGAGGCGCCCGGCTTCCCGCCCAACCGGTTCAAGGACGCGGTGGAGCGGGTGAACCGCGAACTCGACGCCTGGATCGAATCGCTCGGGTACAAGCACGACCGGGAGAACAAATACTACGTTCCGGTTTCTCCGAACGACGACCGCGTCGCGATCTTCGCGCATCAGGGGTTCGGCAACCTGTTCTTCTCGTCGCTTTTCGATATTCCGTATCCGCTCTGGGCGACCCGGTTCGATCAGAACTACACGGGGCTCAGCGCGATCTGGTTTGAGGAGAGCGCCGGGGTCGTGATCCCGAAAATGATCCAATTCTCGGGCGACGGACACCTCTACGCCTCCGATCTCCCGACCGAATTCAACAAGAAAAGGGATCTGTGTTTCTGATCCGGTAAGCAAACCGAGGACTAAGACAGTATGGCAGAAACGAAAAGAGACTATTACGAGGTGCTCGGCGTCGACAAGGGCGCCGACGACGCCGCGATCAAGAGCGCGTACCGCAAACTGGCGAAGCAGTATCACCCCGATCTGCATCCCGGCGACAAGGCGGCGGAGGCGAAATTCAAGGAAGTGAACGAGGCGTACTCGGTCCTGTCCGACGCCGAAAAACGCGCCGCGTACGACCGCTACGGCCACGCCGCGTTCGATCCTTCGATGGGCGGCGGAGGCGGAGGAGCCGGGTTCGGCGGCTTCGGCGGCTTCGATATGGGCGACATCTTCTCGTCCTTTTTCGGGGGCGGCGGCGCAAGCCGGCGCAGCGCCCGGATGGACGGCGAGGATGTGGCGCTCCGGGTCTACCTGTCGTTTGACGAGGCGTACGCCGGCGTCAAGCGCGACGTGAAGTTCGACCGGATCGAAAAGTGCGCCGACTGCGGCGGCACGGGCGCCGAAAAGGGAAGCAAGATCGAGACCTGTTCGGTCTGCCACGGGCGCGGCACGGTCGTCACCCAGCGCCAGACCCTGCTCGGAATGATGCAGTCCGAACAGACCTGTCAGGCGTGCCGCGGGACCGGCAAGTCGATCAAGAATCCCTGCAAGAATTGCCGCGGAAGCGGGTACGTAAAACTGACCAAGACGCTCGAGGTCTCGATCCCCGCCGGGATCGACGACGGACAGCGGATCGTTCTGCGCGGGCAGGGGAACGCAGGGCGGAACGGCGGCGTCGCCGGCGATCTTCTGATCGAGGTGCGCGTCCGTCCGCACGATCTGTTCGAGCGGAGAGGGAGCAACCTCTTCTGCGAGATCCCGATCACCTTTACCGACGCCGCGCTCGGCGCAGAGATCGAGGTGCCGACCATGACCGGGAAGACCAAGTTCACGATCCCGGAGGGAACGCAGTCGGGCGCCGAGTTCACCGTCAAAGGGCAGGGAATGCCGTCGGTCTCGTCGAAACGGAAAGGCGACCTGATCTTCGCCGTCACCGTCGAAGTGCCGAAGGGACTGAACGCCAGCCAGAAGAAACTGCTGAACGAATTCGCAAAGTCCTGCGGAGACGGGAACAACGCGAAGAGAAGCGGCTTTCTCAAACGGTTTTTGAAGAAATGAAAGGCGCGCGCATACGGCACAGGACGGAAAACAAAAAGGAAAGAACATAAAAACCGTTGATGCTTTTCGCTCTGTAACTGTTCTCTGCATAGCAAAACGCAATAGAGGTTGAAACCCGCTCGCGGTCGCGAACGGGTTTCTTCTTTTTGTTTGTATTTTTGTTTTCCTCTCGCCGTTTGCGATCCCGTCGCCGTCAAATCCCGTTTGCGCGTCGTTCGTAAACTCGCTCCTTCAAACGGGTTTTTGGGGCGACACCACTTCACGAAAACGCCCCACCGGGGCGTTTTCGCTCGCTAACCTCTCGCAGTACGTAGATACAGCTTCGGATCGCAAACGACGACCCTGCACTCGCCTGCGCGCGGCAAGGCGGCATTTGCTGGCGCGGTTAGGTTGAAAGGCGACCGATCAAAGTCGCGGCTATAGAACCGCAAAACGGCGTCAGTCGAAAGGGGACGCCGTTTTGCTCTTCCATAATCCCTTATGGAAGTTCTTTGCCCCGCTTTCTTTCAAGAAAGCGGGACGTCTCCCTCTCGTTCCTCAATCCTTTTTCTTCTTACAATCGTACGGACAAGAGGAGCAGCCGCAGGAACAGGAGCCGCCTTTCTTGCGGGCGCGGATGGTGAAAAAGAGAGCGAGCGCGACCGCGGCGACCAGCACGGCGACGACGATCACGGTAGCAAAATTCTCTTGCAACCACGCCATTTTTTACAACACCCCCCCGACGAGAAGAACGATCAGCCGGACAAGTCCGGCGACGATCCAAGCGACCGAGCATTGCAGGGCGACGACGGCGGCTGCCCAGCGCACGCCGAGTTCGCGCCGGATCGAGGCGATCGCGGCGACGCAGGGCGTATAGAGCAGGCAGAAGACGAGGAAGGGCAGAGCCGACGCGGGCGAGAGCAGCGTCGCGACCGACGCCCCGCCGAGCAGGACGGTGACCGAGGAGACGACGCTCTCCTTCGCGATGAATCCCGTGATCAGCGCGACCGAGATCTGCCACGACCCGAACCCGAGCGGACGGAAGATCGGCGCGACAAACCCGGCGACGCGCGCGAGGATACTGTCGGCGTTCGCGCCCTCGGCGGCGAGGTAGTTCAGCCGCGGATCAAAGCTTTGCAGGAACCAGATCACCAGCGTCGCGAGGAAGATTACCGTAAAGGCGCGCCGCAGGAAATCCCCCGCCTTCTCCCGGAGCAGGAGCCACACGTTTTTCCACCCCGGCAGGCGGTAGTTCGGCAACTCCATCACAAAGGGCATCGCCTCGCCCCGGAAAAGCGCGCGCCGGAAGAGCAGCGCCATCAGGATCCCGACCAGGATCCCGCCGAAATAGAGCCCCGCCATCACGAGCGCCGCCCACCGCCCGAAAAACGCGGCGGAAAAGAACGCGTAGATCGGCAACTTCGCCGAACAACTCATATACGGGGTCAGGAGGATCGTCATTTTCCGGTCTCGCTCCGACGGGAGCGTCCGACTCGCCATCACGCCCGGCACCGTGCAGCCGAACCCGATCAGCATCGGCACGATGCTCCGCCCGGAAAGCCCGATCTTCCGGAACAACTTGTCGGCGACGAACGCCACGCGCGCCATATACCCCGTGTCTTCAAGCAGGGACAGGAAGAAGAACAAAGTCACGATCGTCGGCAAAAACGACAGCACCGACCCCACGCCCGTAAAGATCCCGTCCACGACGAGAGAACGTAAAGAAACATTTACATTCGCCACGACGAGGGCGTCGGACACCACGCCGCCGAGCGCGTCGATCCCGAGCGAAAGCGCGTCGGAGAGAAACTTCCCGATCACGTTGAAGGTGAGAAAGAAGACCAGACCCATAATCAGGACGAAGAGAGGGATCGCGGAGAACCTGCCGGTCAGGACCCGGTCGATCCTTTCGCTTCTTCTGCGTTCGGGGCTCTCCTTCGTCCGCACGACGGTCTCGCGGCAGACGCGCCGGATGAAGGCGAAGCGCATATCGGCGATGGCGGCGGCGCGGTCGAGCCCGCGTTCGCTCTCCATCTGCTTCACCATATGTTCCAGCAATTCGCGCTCGTTTTTGTCGAGCGAGAGCCGTTCAAGGATCTCCTTGTCGCCCTCCGCCAGTTTCGCGGCGGCGAAGCGGACGGGGATGCCCGCTTCACGGGCGTGGTCTTCGGTCAGGTGCATGATCCCGTGCAGACAGCGGTGCACCGGCGCGCCGACCCCTTCCGGGTCGCAGAAGTCCTGCCGCCCGGGTCTCTCCTGATACTTGGCGATGTGGACGGCGTGATCGATCAGTTCGCGGATCCCCTCGCCCTTCGACGCGGAGATCGGCACGACCGGGATCCCCAGCAGCTCTTCCATCCGGTTGACGTCGATCGACCCCCCGCCCGAACGCACCTCGTCCATCATGTTGAGGGCAAGCACGGTCGGAACTTCCAGTTCGAGCAGCTGCATCGTCAGGTAGAGGTTCCGTTCGATGTTGGTCGCGTCCACGATGTTGATGATGCAATGCGGCTTTTCGTTCAGGATGTGCGCCCGCGTCACCAGTTCTTCCGAGGAGTAGGGGGAGAGCGAGTAGATGCCCGGCAGGTCGGTCACGACGGTGTTCTTGTATCCCTTGATCGGACCGTCCTTTTTGTCCACCGTCACCCCGGGAAAGTTCCCGACGTGCTGGTTCGAGCCGGTCAGTTGGTTGAAGAGGGTGGTTTTTCCGCAGTTCTGGTTTCCCGCGAGCGCGAAGGTCAGCGTCGTTCCGGCGGGCAGGGGATTCTCGTCGGCTTTCACGTGATAGTTCTTTCCGCTCTCGCCGAACCCCGGGTGTGTGGCGGCTTTTTTGGGGGGTTCCTCGTCTTCCGCCGTCGGTTCGTCGGTTTGTTCGGCGACCTTGATCTTCGCCGCGTCGGCGAGTCGGAGGGTCAGTTCGTAACTGTGGATCCGGATCTCGACCGGGTCGCCGAGCGGCGCGTGTTTGACCATCGAGACGGAGACGCCCGGCACGATGCCCATATCCAGAAGATGCTGACGCAGGGCGCCGGTTCCGCCCACCTCGACGACCGTCGCCGACCGTCCGATCGGCAGTTCTTTCAGAGTCATACTCGTACCTCGTCGCACCGGACGGCGCGACGCCCCTTCCCGTAATTCGTCTCTATTATACTTTCCTCTTTCCGATTTGTCAACGGGCACGCCCGCGCCCGCGAAAAAAGTGCCGAAAAGGGTTTGACAATCTTTTGCATATGATGTATAATGAAAATTAAGTAAGTATATATTTTCGCGCGGAACGGACCATTCGACATCTCTTCACTTTCTACGAAGGAGAGCAAGCCATGTTCAGAAGCAACGAAGTCCTGCAAGCAAAGACCGGACGCGGATTCCGGGCGGCGGAGGAGCGCGCGCACGTCCATTTTCTCGGGGCGCAAGCCGACGCCGAACTGACCGCCGCTCTTTCCCCGGCGGAACTTGACGCGCTGCTTGACGAGATCCTCGCCACCAAGGGCGACGACCGCGAGACGTGGAGCGCGGGGATCGAGTACGCCGACGCCTGCATCAAGCGGAAGATCCGTGTCATCGACCGGAACCTCGACGCGCTTGCCGAAAACGGCTCCGCCGACAGTCCGGCGCTGCGCGAAGCGCTTGCACTGCTGCGCGCGCAGGAGGGGCGCATCTCGGAGCGGCTTGCGTCTTCGGACGTCGGCGTCCCGAAGGAGGAACTCCGGCGGCTTTCGGGCACGTTGTCCGGATACGTCGACTGCCTTCTCTCGATCACGGCGGAGGCGGGAGCGGGCGACCGGGAACTCGAACGCAAAAAACAGGAGAAAAAGACGCGCGACCTTGACGCCGCGTATTCGCTTGCGGGGATCGACGCCGCGGGCGTTTACGCCGAAGCGATCGCCGCGTACGAAAAGAACGATTCCGACGAGGCGCTTCGCCTCTTCCAGATGATCCCGGACTACCGCCGCGCCGGGCTCTATATCGCCGAGCTCTGCCGCTTCCACGTCGTCCGTACCGACGACCCGAAGATCGACGTTCTCTGGTTCCGGTGCCGTCCCTACCTCGTCCGCAACGGGGTGGTCTACCCCGAACGGGCAAAACTGTTCGACGTCGGGGCGCCGATCTCGACCGACACGCGCGGCGCGCACGTCGTCGGCGCGTACGGGGACAGGCTGTACTACGTTCCCGGCGGAGAGGGACGCGGGATCGCGTTCTTCGCGACCGACCGCGAGGGGCGGCGTTCGCTCGGACGGTACAGCGTCTACGGCGCGATCAGAACGCAGGAGATCCGCTTCCTCTCCGACGACCGTAGGTCGATCGTCTTCACCGTCGACTACGACCCGAAGAAGGACAAACGGCTGAAAAAGCGGTTCTGCCGCAGTCACGGCATCGCCTATCTCAGGTTCCGCGCGAAGAAAAAGGTCGATTTCTCCGAGTGGCGCGACCTCTTCCGCTTCGATCTCGACACCGGGAAACTCACCCTTCTCGCCGAGGGCGCGACCGACGTCGCGGAGGTCTTAAACGACGTCGTTTACTTCTACGCGCTGCAACCGATCCTGAACAAAAAGGGAAAGAAGATCGTCGGTCTCCGGAACGAAAAGGCGCTCCGCTCGCTCGACCTTTCGAGCGGCAAGCAACGCGAGGAACTGTCCGGCAACGGAAGGATCGTGGCGATCACGCCCGACCGCAAGATCGTTTTCACCCGGATCGACCATCACAGCATCCGCAACAAGACGGTGTACGTCAAGGACGGGCTTTCGGGCGGCGGCGAAAAGGCGCTTGCCCGGAACGTCTACGACGTGTTCGACCTCGTGAACGGACGGCTCTTCTACCTCGTCGGCAACGACGGGATCCGCTCGCTCTGCTCGGTGCGGCTCGACGGGACCTCGTTCCGCGAGGAACTCAAATACACTCGCGACGTCGTGGCGCGCGACAACGACTGGATCTACCTGACCGCCGGACGCGACCAACTCTCGCTCTTCCGTCTCCCCGTCTCGAACGAGGGCGACGGCGTCAACCGCGTGGCGCTCGGGATCAACCCCGACTTCACCCGCGACGAAAAACTCACCGTTTCGGGCGACTACGTCTATTTCAAGAACAACAGCGACGTGCTCTGCCGCGTGAAGACCGACGGGTCGGACTACCGGGAGATCGTGGTCGGGATCGCGAAACTCGTCACCGTCACCCCCGAAAAGGTCCTCTACCTCGCCGTCGACGGCAGGAACGCCGACGGCGACCCCGTCTACTCGCTCTACGGGATGGACTCCGACGGCGCGAACCGCGAAAAACTCATCTTCTGTATGGCGGACATCGTCAAAGTGAACGACTGGCAATGCCTCTACGTCCGCGACGAAAAACTCGCGTCGAAAAAGGATATTTACGCCGCCGTCACCGACCCGAAACTCCGCCGCCAAATCGACAAGAACTACAAGAAGTTCCAAAAGAAAAAGAAGACGCCGTCCTCGGTCGTCGACACGGTGCGGCTCTTCGATCTGCGGACGAAGGCGAGCGAGACCGCCGCGTATCTCGAACCGTACCCCACCAAGTACTCGCTGAAACGCGAGCGGAAGGAACTGCTCAAAAAGAAGTAAAAACGGCGCTCGGCGCAAAAAAAGAAGCCCGCGAAGGCGAACCCTTCGCGGGCTTTTCGTATGCGGATCAGGCGAGGAGCGCCGCTTCGACGGCTTCGACCGCGACGGCGGCGGCGTCGTCCGCCGTCGGCGCCGGGAGCGAACATCCGGCGGCGCGGACGTGCCCGCCCCCGCCGAGGGTCGCCGCGACCTTCGCGACGTCAAGGCCCGTACTGCGGAGCGAGACTTTATATTTTCCGTCGGGGGACTCCTTCACCGCCATCGCGACCTCGACCCCCTCGAGCGAGCGCACGACGTCGATCGCCGTCTCGAAATGTTCGTCGAGAAGTCCCAGCTCGTCCCGGATCGCGTCGGTCACGGTCACCCACGCGATCCTGCCGTTCAGCGCCCGGCGAAGATGCGAGGCGACGTAACCCTCCGCCGCGAGGATCTCCGCCGTTTTGACGTCGAAGAGCAGGCGGTTGATCTCGGCGGCGTCGGCGCCGAGTTCGATCAGCGCCGCCGCGATCCTATGGGTGCGCGGGGTGACGTTCGAGTATTTGAAACAGCCCGTGTCCGACGAGATCGACGCGAAGATCGCGTTGACGGCGAAGGGCGGGATCGCGGGCAGAACGCCGCGCGACACGAGCTCAACGGCGAGGTCGTAGACGATCTCCCCGACGGCGGAGGCGTCGGCGCGAAGATACCGCGGGCAGAACGCCGCGCCGCGTTCGTGGTGGTCGATCATGAACGAGGGGGAAAGCGACCCCGTGAAAACCGACTGCAACTCCCCGAGCTGCTGGGGCGACGCCACGTCGACCGCGATCACCGTCGCGTCGGCGGGATAGTCCTTTTTCGGGGCGAACCAGTCGTTGTCCGACAGAAACGCCAGCCGCCGCGGGATCACGTCGGGGGAGACGACCGTCGCGCGCCGTCCCATCGCGTCGAAGAGCGACGCCAGAGCGGCGCAGGAACCGACCGTGTCGCCGTCGGGGCGCGTATGCGTCAGCAGGATCGGCTTTTCGGCGCCGATCACCCGCTCGACCAGTTCGGAAAAAGACAGTTCGTTCATTGTTCGGGCTCCTTGTTTTCTTCGCGCTTCGCTTCGCGCGCGGCGCGTTCGACGTCCAGTTGCCGCAGCAGTTCCGAGATCCGCGCCCCGTGCTCGATCGAGCCGTCGGGGATAAAGACCAGTTCGGGCGTGATCCGCAGGTTCAGCGCCGCCGCGAGGTGACAGCGGAACAGCCCCGCCGCCCCGGTCAGAGCGCGCTTCGCCTCGGTCGGATCCCCCATACAGGAGAAGTACACCTTCGCGATTTTCAGATCCTTGGTCACGTCGGCGCGCGTGATCGAGACCATGTTCGACACGATCCGGGGATCCCGGACGTCCCGGAGCGCCAGCGCCATTTCCTGTGCCAGCGCGTCGTTGATTCTGCCTTGCCGGTACTTTGCCATTTTTCAAATTCCTTTTGCTTTTTATCGTAATACGTTTTCAACAGAGTTCGCCGACGCACTCCACCGTCGCCCCGTCCGGGAGCGCGCCCACCCGCTCCGCCGCGCGGCGGAAACGGTCGGGGTTGTCGCTGACGAGGATCCGGACGCTCGCCCGCCCCGTCTCTTTTCGTCCCGCGGGAGAATCCGCCAGAGCGCGCGCCGCCGCCTCGCCGCAATCGAAGAGCGGCACGCCCGGAAAGAGCGACGCCACCGCGGGGGACAGCAGGCGAAAATGCGTACAGCCGAGCAGAACGGCGTCGGGGAAGAAGGTCTGCCCCGGGGCGAGCGTCCGCCCGACGAAAGAGAGCAGGGCGGGGTCGTTCCGGGAGGAAAAACCGTTCTCGACGAGCGAAACGAAGAGTGGACAGCCGAGGGAGAGCGTAACGGTTCCGGGGCTTTCCGCCGCGAGCGCTTCGTCGAAGACACGGGACGCCGCCGTCGCTTCGGTCGAGAGGATCAGGACGCGCCGCCGCCCGGCGGCGGCGATCTCGCGCGCGACGGGACGGATCACCCCGGCGACGGGACAGCCCGCGGCGTCCCCGATCTCGCCGAGCGCCAGCGCCGAGACGGTCCCGCAGGCGACCTGCAGAGAATCGACGCCCCACGCGGCAAATCGCGCGCCCGCCTCGCGGGCGTAGCGGCGGATCAGGTCGGGAGAACGCACGCCAAAGGGAAGGCGCGCGGTGTCGGCGTAGTAGAGGAAATCGGCGTCCGGCATCGCCGCGCGCAGCGCCGAGAGGACGAAAAGCCCGCCGATCCCGCTGTCAAAGACCCCGATCACGCCGTCGCCCCCGTCGCGAAGGCGGCAAGGCGGCGCACGAGCGCGGGGAAGGGAACCCCCATCGCGGCGGCAAGCCGCGGAAACATGCTTTTATCGGTCAACCCGGGCAGGGCGTTCACCTCGTTCAGGATCGGACGTCCGTTTTCGGGCAGGAAGAAATCGACTCGTGCGTAATGGCGGCAGCCGAGCGCGAGGAACGCCGAGAGAGCCAGTTCCCGCAATTCGTCCGAGAGGGCGGTGGGAAGGAGTGCGGGGACGCGCGTTTTCGCGCCGACCGCGTACTTGGTTTCGTAATCGTAGAACCCCGCGTCGTAAAAGAGTTCGCCCGGCGGGGTGGCGGCGGGACGCCCGTTTTCGTCGGACAGGACCCCGACCTCGATCTCGCGCCCGACGATCCGCGGCTCGAAAAGAACCAGGCGGTCGGTCGCCGTCGCGTCGGCGATCCGCGCTTGCAGTTCCGTCCGATCCCGTGCGATCCCGGCGCCGACCGAACTGCCCGACCGCGCGGGTTTCACGAAGACGGGGTAGGGAAGAGTTCCTTCGACCCGTCGGATCGCGTCGGCGCCGTCTTCGACGGAGAGGGCAAGCCCGCCCGCCGTCGGTATGCCGACAGACGAGAGAACGGTTTTCGTCAGCGCCTTGTTCATCGTCACGGCGCACGCCTCGGCGCCCGACCCCGCGTAGGGGATCGCCAACCAGTCGAGCATCCCTTGCAGCCGTCCGTCCTCGGTCATCCCGCCGTGTACGGCGGGAAGGACGCCCGAAAGGGGGACGGTTTCCCCGTTTTGAAGCCGAACGCCGCCCCGCGTAAAAGAGGCGGGAACGAGCGCCGCCGGTTCCTCCGCCGCGCCCGCCGCGATCGCCGCCGCGTCGCCGGTAAAGAGAAACAGCCGCCCGTCCCGATCCGCCCGAAGCGCGAGCCGTGGGATCCCCGCCCGGTCGAGTTCCGGGATGACCGCCGCGGCGGAGAGAAGCGAAACTTCGTACTCGTTGCTTTTGCCGCCGAACAGAACGCCCAAGGGTTGTCGCGCCATAGCCGCCCCCGAAAAAAGGATTCCGCTTTCGCGGTCCTTCTATTCTATGCGAAGGGACGGCGCGGGGGTTCAGACGCGGGAAAGGACGGCGACCCGCGGGTTGCCCGCGTAGTCGGGGAGGATCGTCGCGGAAAAGCCCTCGTCCGAGAAGATACGCGCTACGGCGTCCGCCTGGTCGTACCCGATCTCAAGCAGGGCGATCCCGCCGGGGATCAGAAGAGAGGGGAGCCGTCGGGCGATCTCCCGGTAGAAAGCGAGCCCGTCCGCGCCCCCGTCGAGCGCCGACAGCGGTTCGGAACGAACCTCGGGCGAGAGAGTCGGGATCACCGCCCGCGCGATATAGGGGGGGTTTGAAAGAATCGCGCCGTATCCTGAGATTTCTGCGGGCAGAGCAAAGAGATCGGCGCAGGTCGCCGAGAGCCGTGACGAGACGCCGTTTCGCTTTGCGTTCTCGCGCGTCAGGGCGACGGCGGCGGGCGACAGGTCGATCGCGTCGCAGGTCAGGTCGGGGCGGCTCGCGAGCGTCGAGATCCCGATGCAGCCCGACCCGCAGCAGAGGTCGGCGATCCGCGCGCCCCTGGGAACGCGGGCGATCGCCTCTTCCACCAGGCGCTCGGTGTCGGGACGCGGGATCAGAACGTCGGGCGTGACCCGGTAGGTCTCGCGGAAGAACGCCGTCTCGCCGAGCAGATAGGCGAGCGGCACGCGCGCGAGCCGCTTTTGGAGCAGCTCGTTCAGTCGGGGGTCGTCGCAGACGGGATCCCCGCCGATCAGACGGTGGGCGGGAAGCCCGGAAACGTGCGAGAAGAGCAGCCGCGCTTCGGCGTCGGCGTCCCCGATCCCGGCGTCGGTGAGCCGCCGTCGGACATCAGAGAGCGTCATCGGAAGCGGTTTCGCCGCCGTCCGGCGCGTCGTTTTCCGCCCCGGAGCCGTTTTCGGGCGTCTCTTCCGCGGGTTTGGCGTCGGCGCCTTCTTCGGGCGACCCCTCGTCCTTTTCTTTCGGACGGTAGGTCACGGCGTCGCGGTCAAAATCCGGGAAGGCGTCGACGTGCGCGTATTTCAGCGCGGTAATGGCGACTTCCAGTTGGCTTTCGTCGGGCTCGCGGGTCGTGATCCGCTGGAACCACAGCCCCGGCGCCGAAAGAATGCGGGTCAAAACGTTGTCGTGCTTTCCGGCGAACATGATATACTCGAATCCGATCCCGACCACCAACGGCAAAACGAGCAGCCGGATCCCGGTGTAGAGCAGATGGTTGTCAATGACTTTGGCGGGGAGGAACACGCGGAGCAGTACGCCGATCACGATCCCGAGCGCCAGCATCACGAAGAGGAAACTCGTTCCGCAGCGGGGATGGAACCGCGTGTGCTTTTTGGCGTTTGCCGGGGTCAGTTCGTCCCCCGATTCGTAGCACGCGATGCTCTTATGCTCCGCCCCGTGGTATTCGAAGGTGCGGCGGATGTCGGGCATCAGCGAAACCAAGACTAAATATAAAAGGAAGAAAAGGATCTTGATCGCCCCTTCGATCACGGCGCCCCAGACGCCGAGCGAAACGTCGAACAGCCGTTCGATCCCGCCGACCGCGAGTTTCGGCAGGAACAGGAAGAGCGCGACGGCAAGCAGAACGCCGAAAACCGTCGCCACGACCGACACGGCGGCGAACGCCGATTTCGACGGGGCGTCGTCCTCCTCCGACGCGGCGATCTCCGCCGAGAGGGTCAGGGTCTTCATACTGAGGATCAGCATCTCGACGAAGTTGACGATCCCGCGCAGGATCGGAATGTTCAGGATCTTGTGTTTCTTTCTCGCCGAAACGAATTCACGCGGCACGACGGCGATCTCCCCGCCGGGAAGACGGCAGGCGGTGGCGGTGCGTTCGCCCGCCTTCATCATCACGCCTTCCAGTACGGCTTCTCCGCCGACCTGATTCAGCCGACAGTTCTTCACTTTCTTTTCTTTCATATCGCGTCCGTCGCTTTCCTTGTCTCTTCGCCCCGGTCCCGGGGCCGATCCGACCATATTATAGCATAGAAAAGCGCCAAAATAAAGGGCGTTTTCCAAAAAAGCGCGCATTTTTATAAATTCCCGAAAAAAAATAAAAAAACCTCTTGACAAAACCCCGGTGAGATAGTAAAATAGAAAAGCTCGCCCCGAGAGGGAGGGAACTTCCGAGAGGGTTGGGCGCACGATCTTTGAAAATTGAACAACAGAATTTCAAGCACCGAAATACTTGGTAGAAATACGAAGGTGAAAGTGCAAGGA
>JAGCXA010000054.1 GCA_017961575.1 Clostridia bacterium
CTCTTTTTACCGCTCGCCTCGCGGAGCAGCGCCTTGCCGCCCGCGTAGCAGGTCTGGCACGCGCTGTTGACGAAGGTGCTGGTCGTAATATCGATCTGCAACAGCACGCCGCGCGAATAGTCCTTGAAGACCTTCACGTTCTGCGTCGTGTTGATCAAGCCGCCCTTCGCGTTCACCGTTCCGGTTCCGTCCACCGAATAGTTCTCGGCGTACTGTAAAACGTAGGCGATCCGCTTCACGTTTTCGATCCCCGTGAGTTTCGCCGGATCGTCGCCCGCTTGGGGTTCCTGCACCGCGCTCATCATCTGCGGGACCTCGTAATCCGGCGTCGGTTTCGCCGTCGTCGCCGCCGTCGTTGCCGGCTTCGCCGTGGTGCTCGCGGGTTTCGCCGTGGTGCTTGCGGGCTTCGCCGTCGTGACGGCGGGCGCCTCCCCGGAGCCAAGCGTCTCTCCGCCGTCGCTTTCGATCTCGGTCCCGGCGGTTCCGAGGGTTTCGGCGTCGGCAACGTCGCCGCCCGTGATCGCGGAGGAGTTTTCGGGCTCGCCGTCGACGACGCTGCACCCCGCGAAAAGCGCGAGGAGCAGGGCGAGTGTAAGGAGTATGGCAAGACGTCGTATCTTCAAGGTTCTCTCCTTATCGTTTCAGTCCCGGCGTTTGGCTGCGCCGCGCGCACGCTTTTCCGCCTCTTGAAATTTCTTGATTTGGGTTTTATCGTCGTACATTTCGCGATCGGCGAAACGCACGGCGTCCTCGACCGAATGCAGCGACTCTTTTTTCGCATAGCCGAAGGCGCAGACGTAGGGGGTCTTCTCCATTTCTTCCCGCATCTTCGCGATCGCCCGCACGACGTCGCCTTCATCGACGTTCCGGTAGAAGATCACGAACTCGTCGCCCCCGATACGGTAGACCGTTCCGTGCCGTCCGACGTGCTTTTTCAGGACCGAGGCGACCGTTTTGAGGGCGACGTCGCCCGCGTCGTGTCCGTACCCGTCGTTGATATGTTTCAGATCGTTCAGGTCGATCGAGACGGCGTAGTCGATCTTGTCCGCGCCGTTGTGCATATCGGAATAGTAGACCTGTCGGTTCAGAAGCCCGGTCAGCGCGTCAAAGCGCGCGAAATGCAGGTAGATGAAGAGATAGTAAAGGACGATCGACGTGGTGAACAGCAGACTGTAATTGATCGGGTCGTCGGAGAGCAGAAAGAGCGGTACGCCCGCCGCCGGGGTAAAGACGATGAAATAGAGGATCCACCGGATCTGTTTCGCCTCCGACCGCAGGAAAACGACGTTCCGCACCAGAAACAGGATGAGATACAGGGCGAAGACGGCGTAGGGAAGGTACCGGAGCGGTCCCGGCGCCCACTTATTCTCCACGTGGAACCAACAGACGAGGTGCGTTCTCTGCGAGGTATAGTAGAGCGGGATCACGGCGATCGCCGGAAGAAGGAGCAGCAGGTTCTTGTACCACGTCAACCGCGACGGCACGGTGATCATCGTCATCACGTAGAGGATAAAAGGATAGAGCGAATATTGCGTCGCCGTCAGGAACGGACGCCAGAAGCTCAACGTCGCAAACGACTGCGTCCACAGTTCGAGCGAATAGACGATCAACTGAACGAAGATCAGAAGGATCGCCGTGAAGGTCAGCCGTTTCATCCGCGTCGGCGTGTGCGCGCTGATGCCGAGCATAATCAAAATACCGGCGAACTCAAAGAGCACGACGTAGTTCTCGGTTAAAAATTGCAGGAAATTCAACTCTGGCAAGCCCTTTCGGAAAAGAAATCTGACGGGACGGAAAGCCGCGGGGGACCGTCGGTTTCCCGACGCCCGCACGGACGTTCCGACCGCGCGGAAACGTTTTCGCGCAGGATAGCATTTTCATTTATTATAACATTGTTTCCCCGAAAAAGCAAGACGGAAAAATAAAGATGTCAAAAAAAGAAAAAACGGCTCGGTCTTTTTTCGCTACGGCGGGACAAAAAGAAAAGTCGGCACGGTTTTTTTGGGGAAAACCTTGCGTTTTCTTCGCGAATCCTGTATAATGTTTATGAATGACCCTGACGGGTTTCAGTTTTGAACGAACCGAAAGGAAACGCCGATGAAGAAACGAACGATCCGACTCGCGCTTGCCGTACTGTGCCTTTTGTGCGCGGCCGCCCTTGCCTCCTGTATCAAGGGAAAGGAACCTGTCGGAGAACACGAACACGAATGGAATGAAGGAGAGATTACCGTGCAAGGCAACTGTCAAACGGGAGAAGAGGGCGAGATCACGTACACCTGTACGATCTGCGGAGAAAAGAAAACCGAGAAGACCGACGGTCACGACTGGGGCGAAGGCGAAAAGATCTATCAGGAGACCTGCACCGAGACCGGGATGATGCGCTACGTCTGCAAGAGATGCGGAGAGTCCAAGATCGAGGAGATCCCGAAGTCGGACGATCATCTGTTCGGCGACGCGCGCCTCGTGACGCCCCCGACGGCGGATCAGGAGGGCGTGGAAGAGAAGGTCTGCTCGCGCTGCGGGATCGCCCGCACCTTCCCGTCGGAGATCACCTACGGCGCCTATCAGTCGAAGGTCAGAGCGGCGAAAACGAAGGCGGCGTCGGTCATCGTCACGAACGATAGGTCGATCCGCTCCGATCTCGGCTCGACCTATGCGACCCCCACCGTCAAACCGACGGCGGGGCAGCATCCGCGCGTGATGTTCAATGAGAACGATATTTCGGGGATTCAGCGCGCGCTGAACAACGGAATGAACGTAACGGCGGCAAAGGAATTCCGGAAGCAGGTCGCCCTCTTGACCGACGGCGCGCTTCCCGCGGCGACGGTGCACGGGTCCAACGGCACCTTCAACTTCAACGGGAAGACGCTCTCGGACGTGATGGCGCTCGCGCTCGATTATCAGCTGACGAAAAACGAGATCACGGGCTATCAGGCGATCTACGCGGCGAAAAACTATCTCAAAACGCTGGACATTCAGAGTTTCAAGCCCGACCCCGAACGGACGGTCGGCAACGTGATGTACGGGATGGCGTGCGTCTACGACTGGTGCTATCCCCTTCTGACGGAGGAAGATAAAACGCAGATCGTCGCGGGCGTCCAGCACAAACTCTGCGAGAGTTCGTTTATGGAGGTCGGCTTCCCTCCGTCAAAGCAGAATCCCGTCGCCGGGCACGGCTGCGAGTTCCAGATCCTGCGCGACTATCTGTCGTTTGCGATCGCGATCTACGACGAGTATCCCGGTTGGTGGAACTTTATCGGCGGGCGTTTCTATCAGGATTACGTCCCGGTCAGAAACGAGTTCTACTCCGCCGGTATGGTGCCGCAGGGCGTCTCGCAGTACGTGCAGATCCGCTTTGCCGCCGACTGCTACGCGGCGCTGCTCATCAAGGCGATGTCGGGCAGACTCCCCTTCAACGCCATCGGGATGAAGCAGGTCATTCACACGGTCTACTCCCACGAACTGCCGGGACAGTACTCCTTCGCCTCCGGCGACGGAAGCAACGATTCCGAGACCGTCAATCAGATCAAGAAGATGATGGACTTCGGTATGGCGGCGATGATCTCGTCGCACCTCTTCGACGACGCGACGATCCGCGCGCAGTTCGAGGCGAATAAGAACAGTTATTCGGTCTTCGGCGACGGTCAGTACGGATTGGAACAGACGGTCGGCTACGCCTGCGAGGAATTGATTTGCAGTTCCGGCGAGGTCAAGGCGGCGAGGGACCTTCACAAAGGGATGGACCTCGTCGTCTACAACGGCGGCTGGCTCGGACAGATGATCGCCCGGAACAGTTGGAAGGACGATCAGGCGGCGGTTCTGATGAAGATCGGCGTCCGCGCCGACTCGAACCACGGACACGCCGACGCGGGACAGTTCCAGATCTGGTACAGGGGGATGCTCGCCGGCGATACCGGCGCCTACGCCTCCTACAATACCGACCATTGGAAGTACTATCATCAGGCGACGGTCGCGCACAACTGCCTTATGATCAACGGATCGGGGCAGACGTCAAGGACCTCCGAGCCCGGCAATCTCACCGCTTGGAAGAGCGGCGCCTACGACACCGGGATCGTCCGCGGCTTCGATTACGGCTACGCCGACGAGGCGAAGACCAAACCGACCTACGCCTATATCGCCGGCGATATCGCGAAGGCGTACGGCAGTTCGACGGCGACCGAGGTCACGCGCCGGATGCTGGCGGTCTACGATACCGGAAACGCCGACGTGCCGATGTACTTCTTCGTTTTCGATAACGTCACGACGCCGTCCGCGTGCAAAAAGACCTTCCTGCTCCATATTGCGAGCGAACCGTCGATCAGCGGCAAGACCGTGACGGCGACGAGCGGGCAGGGCAAACTTGTTCTGCAAAACGTCTTCGGCGCAGCCGCAGACGGGATCACGTCGATCGGCGGAACGGGGAAGAACTACTGGGCAAACGGACAACAGTACACGCCGAACCGCTATCCCCTCGACGGCTTCTGGGGCCGCGTTGAGATCAGCACGGGATCGGGCAGCAGGACCAATCAACTCCTGAACGTGATGTACGTCTGCGATAAGAGCAAGAGCCCGAACCTGACTGCGACCGCGATCGGAAGCGAAACCGCCGCCGTCAAGGGCGCCGTGATCGGCAACACAGCCGCGGCGTTCGTGGTCAGCCAGACGCGGCAGACGTCGGCGTTCAACTTCACGGCGTCCGGCACGGGCGACCTCAACTACTACGTTTCCGGCGTGCAGGCGGGGAACTGGACGATCTCTGCGGGCGGAAAAACCCTGACCGTGAACGCGACGTCCGACGGCGGATTCCTCAGCTTCACCGCTCCCGCGGGGAAGGTCACGCTGACCCCCGCGAACTGACGGCGGCGGCGCTTCCCAACATCCAAACAGGATAAACGAACGATCGGAGGATAAAACGGTATGAAACCGAAACGGCTGTCTCTTGGCGTCCTTTCACTGCTGCTCGCTCTTGCGCTGCTGCTTCCGCTTGCGTCCTGCGGACCGCGATCCGCAGAGACGCCGACCGAAACGGCGGCGGTAACGACGGCGGCGACGACCGAAGCGCCGCAGAAATACACGATCCGACCCCGGGAACTCGGCGAGTCGGTTTCGATCCATACCGACCCGCAGGCGGCGTATCTCGCCGCCTCCGACCCCCATTCGATTCTGACCTACGCCAACGCGACGGCGGAAGCGAGCCGCCCGGAACCGATCAAACTGAGTTGGAGCATTCCCGCATCCGCCGCGGGGCATATTGCGTCCTTCGCCGTCCGGATCTGGACGAAGTCCGATCGGTCGGACGTGAAGACGGCGACCGTCGCCGGGGACGTGAAGGAATACTCGTTCTACAACGCGATGGTCGGTACGACCTACTACTGGAACGTCTCGGCGCTTGACGACGAGGGCGATACCTCGACGTCCAAGACCGCAACCTTCACGACCGAGACGCAGGCGCCGCGCAACCTCTCGGTCGACGGCGTGACCAACGTCCGCGATCTCGGCGGCTGGGCGACCGAGGACGGCGGACGGATCCGGCAGGGACTTCTTTACCGCGGCGCGCGGTTTTCCGCCAACTTCGACGCCACCGATATTACGATCACCGAGGCGGGGATCAGAACGCTCCGCGACGAGATCGGGATCAAGACCGAGATCGACCTTCGTCAGACGACGGCGGTCAACAATCGGAACGAATCGGGGGGACTGACCGCCTCTCCGCTCGGCGACAGCGTGCGCTACTGCGCGTTCCCGATGGAATACGGCGACGTCCTCTTCTCCGACCCGAAGAATATCCAAAGGATCCGCGAGATCTTCGCCTTCCTTTCCGACGAGAGCAACTATCCGATCTACTTCCATTGCTCGATCGGAACCGACCGCACGGGACTGATCGCGTGGCTTGTGAACGGGCTTTGCGGCGTGTCCGAGAACGATCTCTGGCGCGATTACCTCTTCTCCGATTTCGGCTTGATCGAATCCAACCCCGCCAACGCGAGAACCAGAGCCAAGAACGAGAATATCTACGTCAACCAACTGAAAAACTACGCGCAGGGCGACACCCTCGCGGAGAAGATCTACAATTATCTGAAAAACGAGATCGGCGTTGCCGAAACCGATCTGCAAGCCGTGATCCGCATTATGAAGGAACCCCCCGTATCCGAATGAGCTCCGCTCGCTTCGTTCGCGGATGATTTTTCCTTCGGGCGCATACGGTTTCTTTCATCGTTGCGGCTTGCCGCAAATCGTTCATACCGCGCGGCGAATCGCCGCGCGGTATATCTTTTGCCGTCCCGCGATCCGTCGCATACGGCGCGGCGCGTATCCCGTCGCGTCCCGCCCGGCGGAACGCTCCTCACCGAAAAATACGGGAGCCGATCGCAAATCGCGATCGGCTCCCGTTTTCAGTTTGCGCTTGCCGTTCGGTATACGCTTATTATTCCACCTTCGGAAGGGTGTACCATATCGCCATATACTCGTCGAGACGGAGTTGCTTCGCGTCGCGGAGCCCCTGATACGACGTGGTGAAGTAACTGGCTCCGCCCTCGAAATCGTTGTCTTTCAGAAGACTGTGCCAACGCTCGCCGCGGAGATCGTCTCCCATACAGATCAGGTCGTCGACCGTCTTATCGCGCCCGTAGAGGATCCCGTCGTAGATGAGGTCGAGCATCCGGTCGGTCCCCATGTCGTAGGTCCGGATCTCGTATTTCATCACGTCGCCGAGGAGTTCTTCACGGATGTCGGCGGAATGCTCGGTGCAGTATTGCAGGAACGCCGAGAGCGCTCTCGCCTTGTTTCTCGACGTGTGGACGTTGATCGCGCCCGCGTCGGCTTGGTTCACGATGATCGTGTTGTACTCGTTCGAGGCGTCGGCTTTCGGACAGGGAACGACCGAGTAAACGTCGGTCATCTGCCGGAAGGTATCGTCCTCCAGCGTTCCGAGCAGGCACACGCCCGCAAAGAGCAGTTCGCCATTCGCGAATTTGGTGTGGTGATACGCCGAACCGGGCGCGTCCGGGCTATTGCCGGAGAAGGTGTAGCTCGTCGCGAGCGACCCGTTCCCCTCGAACACGGATTTCACCTTTTCGAAGATCAGGTTCAGAGACGACGGATTGTCGGGGTATTTGAGCCATTGTTTTGTGGCGTTGGTCGCCGGGTCGGTGATCTCGTACGACTCGATCAGCGTTTCACCGGAGGAATAGAGGAAGCTCGCCGCGTTGATCCCGCCGAATCTGTCGGCGATGATGCCGAGCGTGTCGTAAATATCGTCCTGCCCGACGGTGCCTTTATCAACCCAGATCGCCTCGCACAGTTCGCCGAGGACGTCCCAGGTCCAGTTCCCGTCCTCAACGAAGTCGAAGAAGTAGTTCGAGAGTTTTTCGCCCGTTTTGAGCGTTTCGCCGGTACCGAGGATCGCCTCGGTCAGTCTGGAGGCGTTGGCGTCCATCATCGTCATATTGAAGGGCAGCAGCGACATGGAGCAGAACACGTCCATAAAATAGTCGCTTGCGAGGATGTACGCGCGGTCTCCCGTGAACGACATATTTTTCATCCAGTTGTCCATCCAGCCGGGCGCCTCGAAATCGAAGAACGAACCCGGGAGCGACCACACGTCCTTGAAGCAGCCGTTGATGAGCGACATGTTCATATCGTAGATCATGTTGATGAAGAGGTCGGGAGCTTCCGCGTCGTGCGCGGCGACGACTTCGTTGATTTTTGCCGTCTGCTTTCCGTAGCCGAGATCCCAGTCGCTGATATACTCGACCGTCAAGCCGAGCCGTGCTTTCGCCTTTTCATTGCGTTCGTAGACCATCCGCTGAACCTCGGGGATCGAATTGTCCAGCGCGTCGGGCCCCATGACGTAGGGACCGTTTTTCGACGCTTTTTCCGCCGTGACTTTCGTGCTGAGTTCGATTTTCAGCTGCCGGTCTTCCTCGGAAATCGCGCGGACCTTCGGCGCCAGCACCTCCCACTTGTCGGTGGTGGCGTCGGTCACCGTGTCGCTCGTGGGGGTGTTCGTCGCGGGCGTTTTCGGACCGCAGGACGCGAGCGCGAAGACCGAAAAAACGACGCACAGGAACAGGATCAGAGATACGATTCTGTTTTTCATAGTTTTCTCCTTCATTATTCTACACGGGGGGGACGCGCCAAAACGGCGTCTCCCATACCTTTGATTATACAGGAAAGAAATCGTTTTTGCAACCGATAAAGGGACAAAAAATACGATTCGTCACATTCCCCAAATCATTCGGCGTTTTTTGCGCCGAACGGCGGTTTTGCTTTGGCGGTATTTGCCAAAACGACTTTTTATAGGTTTATAAGAGTCCGCCGAAAGGGGAAGCGCGGGGCGCCCCGTCCGGGGACCGCTTCGTTTTCCGCCCCGCGCCGCCGGGGCGTCCCGTTCCAGTTTTCACGCCGAAGCCGAAAAACCGAGCCCGGCGATTTGCCGGACTCGGTTTCTTTTTTCAGTTGGCGGGGGGCTCGTACTTCGGAAGATTGTACCACGTCTCCATCGTTTCGTCAAGAAGCGTCTGCTTCGCGTCGCGGAGCGCCTGGTATCTCTCGGCGATGAAATCGGAGCCGACCACGAAGGCGTTGATCTTCATCATCGAATGCCAGCGCGATCCGCCGCCGACTTGATCGCCGATCAGATCTTCGACCGTCTTGTCGCGTCCGTAGAGGATGGATTCGTAGATGATGTTGAGCATCCGGTCGGTCCCCTGATTGTAGGTCGTGGTCTTGTATTTCGTCACGTTTTCAAGGAATTCGTCGCGGATCTCGGTCGAGTGTTCGGTGCAGTATTGCAGGAACGCCGAGAGCGCTCTCGCCTTGTTTCTCGACGTGTGGACGTTGATCGCGCCCGCGTCGCCGGTGTTGTAGATGATCGTGTTATAGGTCCCCGCTTCGGAGGGTTTCGGGCAGGGAACGACCGAATAAAGGTCAGTCATCTGCTGGAACACGTCGTCTTCCAGACCGCCGAGCAGACAAACGCCGCCGAACAGGATCTCGCCCATGGCGAACTTGGTGTGATGATATGCCAGACCCGGTTCCGCCTCCGTGTTTTTACTGGGACCGTAGTTGGTCGACAGGGAACCGTTCCCCTCGAAGACGGCTTTCACCTTGTTGAAGATCAGGTCCAGCCCGGTCGAGTCGGGAGCGTAGCGGAGCCATTGTTTCTTGGCGTTGGTCGTCGGGTCGGTGATCTCGTCCTGAATGATCAGTTGTTCGCCGCAGGAGTAGACGTAACCGCCCGCGCTGAACCCCTGGTTCTGGTCGGCGATGATGCCGAGCGTGTCTTTAATATCGTCCTGTCCGATCGTCCCTTTGTCGACCCAGATCGCTTCGCACAGTTCGCCGAGGACGTCCCAGGTCCATTTCCCGTCCTCAACGAGGTCGAAGAAATAGGGCGTGAGTTTTTCGCCCGCTTTGAGCGTTTCGCCGGTACCGAGGATCGCCCCGGTGAGTTTGGAGGCGTTGGCGTCCATCATCGTCATATTGAACGGCAGGATCGTCAGCACGCGCAGAACGTCGAGGAAATAGTCGCCCGCAAGGATGTACGCGCGGTCTCCCGTGAACGACATATTTTTCATCCAGACGTCCATCCAGCCGGGCGCCTCGAAATCGAAGAACGAACCCGGGAGCGACCACACGTCCTTGAAGCAGCCGTTGATGAGCGACATATTCAGGTCGTAGAGCATATTGACGAAGAGATCGGGCGCACTCGTGTCGTGCGCCTGCACGAGGGTGTTGATCCGGGTCGACTGGTTTCCCCAGCCGTCCTCCCATCCGACGTATTCGATCGTCGTGCCGAGCAGTTCGTTTGCCGCCACGTTGCGGTCGAAGACCATCCGCTCGATCTTCGGGATCGAGGAATCCAGCGAGTCGGGACCTTTCAGATAGACGTCGTTTTTCGCCGTCTTCGACGCGGTCGAGTTGGTGTCGTATTCGATCTTCAGTTTTCTGTCCGATTCCGGGATCGCCTTGACCCTCGGCGCCAGCACCTCCCACTTGTCGGTGGTGGCGTCGGTCACCGTGTCGCTCGTGGGGGTGTTCGTCGCGGGCGTTTTCGGACTGCAGGACGCGAGCGCGAAGACCGAAAAAACGACGCACAGGAACAGGATCAGAGATACGATTCTGTTTTTCATAGTTTTCTCCTTCATTATTCTACACGGGGGGGCGCGCCAAAACGGCGTCTCCCATACCTTTGATTATACAGGAAAGAAATCGTTTTTGCAACCGATAAAGGGACAAAAAACACGATTCGTCACATTCCCCAAATCATTCGGCGTTTTTTGCGCCGAACGGCGGTTTTGCTTTGGCGGTATTTGCCAAACGACTTTTTATAGGTTTATCAGAAGGGGCGCGACCGGTGGAGGATCCGGTTCCGCACCCGCCGCGCCTATGCTTGCGAGCCGTCGATTGAACGGCATTGTGACTGAATAGCAAAAAAGAATCGCGCCCCGCGGGGCGCGATTCTTTTACGGTCACACTCTTATCGTATGACTTCTCGTCGTTTCTTCTCCCGCGTTCAGCCGGATCAAAAGTTCCTTGTGTTCCGGTCGTCCGTCGCTGTCGACGAAGTCGGGACAGCCGCACCACGGTTCGAGGCAGATATACTTTGCCCCCGGCTTGGTCCAGAGCAGAAATGCGTCGTGACCGGGGAAGTCGACTTCGATCTTCGCCCCCGTCCTGCGGTTGAGGAGCGTGACTCTGCGGGATTTGAGTGAGAGAAACACCTGCGCGTCGACGTCGAAATAGCTGTATTTCAGTGGCAGTTCACAAACGCCGCGCCCGAGGTTCCGCGTCTTTCGGTCGAGCAGATTGCCGACCAGAATCGTACTGTCGAGGTCCTCGGGCGTCTCAAAGAGAACCGAGTATTCCTCAATCCCTTCGGGGCAGGCGAAGCCCTCGTGCGCGCCGACCGAGAAATAGAGTTCGTCGTCCGACGGGTTCTTCATCCGGTAGTCGACCCGGAGCGCTGCCCCCGAGAGGGTGTAGATCACCCGGAACTCGAAGGGGAAGGGATAACTCTTCATCGTCTCGTCGTTCGACCGGAGAAGAAAGACGATCCTCTCGTCCTCCTGCTCTTCGATCGCAAATTCCGCCGTTCTTGCGAATCCGTGCTTTTTCAGTTCGTATTTCTTCCCTCGGTAAAGGTACTTGTCGTCCTTCAGTCCTCCGCAGATGGGAAAGAGGATCGGCGCGTGAAAGCCCCAGACGGCGGGATCCCCGCTCCAGAGCAAATCGTGTCCGTCTTTTTCAAGAGCGATCAGTTCCGCGCCGCGCGTCGAAAATTTTGCCGTCAGGATCCCGTTTGATAATTCCGCGTTCATAGCCACCTCGTGAAAATATTTTTCACCGTTATTATACCCCCGCACGCGGGATTTGTCAACGATTTCGGGGGAACACGGTTCAAGTCTCCTTTCGGACGCGGCGCGGACGCCGATCAAAGATTTGTTTCACTTCAAACCGCGCCTTTTCAGTCGGACGTCGATGAAATCGACGTATTCAAGAGAAGGCAGTCCGGAAATTATCGCTTTCCCAATACTTGCACGATATGGTCGGAGAAACCCATCAGATCGGGTCTTTCCGCAGTAGAGATCAGATACCGTATCCATTCTTGATAAGAGTTTTCATTCATTGAGTTCACGAAATTGCGGATGATTTGGGATACTCCGTCTTGAGAAAACCTGCATACTTTGACGGCGTTGTTTTCGGCGCATACTGCGTCAATCAGCAGATCGACCGACGCGATCGTATCAAGGATCCTGGAGGATCCGGTATTGTCGGTCACCAACGCGTTTGCTCTATCGTAGCCGATGGTGTTGATTTCTTCGGCGGGGTTTTCGCTCATAAAAATCTCGTGGATCAGCGGTGCGTCCTGCAGACAGAAGGCAATAAAGACGTATCCGCCCGGCTTGACGATCCTGAGCGCCTCTTGACAGGCGGCTTTTCTTTCTTCGGGATCCTTTAAACTGTAGATCGGACCCATCAGGAGAACGACGTCGTATTCATCGTCTTCAAGAAACGGCAGACGCTTCGCGTTCCCCTGAAATACGTTTACCGTTTCACGATCTGCAAACATGCCTTTCATCTGTTCAACGTAACAAGGAGTCAGTTCAACTGCGTCAACGAAGCATCCTTCGTCAGCCAATGCCTTGGTATAAGTCCCTTCGCCTGCGCCTACGTCCGCGATCTTCGCCGCCGGGGGAAGGAACTTGCGTATATAATGCATGGTCACGAGAAACTCCGTTTCGTTTGCTTTCGTAAACGTAAGACGCTTTCCCTCGGGGAATCCCGAGTACTGTTCGATCACTTTTCTTTCTTGCTCGTTTGACATAGTATCATTCCTTCCGATCGATCCCGGGGTGTCGATCCTTTTTCTCTCTTTAGTATAACATAAAAAAGTGATTATTGCAATCCTCCGGGGAACACGGTTCAAGTCCCACGGAGCGCGCACCAACAAGAGAGGCACCCCCGATGAGGACGGCTTTTGTTGGTGCGGGAGACGGGTAAGCAAGGCGAAAAGAGTCCGGTGGACTGTTTTCGACGCCGCGCCCGAGCAAGGCAAGAAGCGACGGGCGCGGGGCTATGCTCCGCACCCGCCGCGACTATGCTTGCGAGCCGTCGGGGAACCCGTATGGAAGTAACCAAGGGGAGACGGGTAAGCAAGGCGAAAACAGCACGGTGCGCTGTTTTCGACGCCGCGCCCGAGCAAGGCAAGAAGCGACGGACGCGGGGCTGTGCTCCGCACCCGCCGCGACTATGCTTGCGAGCCGTCGGGGAACCCGTATGGAAGTAACCAAGGGGAGACGGGACAGTTGAACGGAGTATGCCCGAACATAGCAAAAGGGAAGCGGAATCGGAGGGGCATACTCCAAGACTTTCACGGCTCACGCCGTGAAAGTCGGTTCAAGTCCCACGGAGCGCGCACCAACAAGAGAGCCACCCCCGATGAGGACGGCTTTTGTTGGTGCGGGAGACGGGTAAGCAAGGCGAAAAGAGTCCGGTGGACTGTTTTCGACGCCGCGCCCGAGCAAGGCAAGAAGC
>JAGCXA010000055.1 GCA_017961575.1 Clostridia bacterium
ACGTGGAAACACAGAACGAAGATCGAAAAGATCAATATGAAGGGCGTAAAGCCGCCCTACGTCCTGCTCGGCAACCACAACGCCTTTTTCGATATGAACGTTTCGGCGCGCGCGACCTTTCCGCACGTGGCGAATTACGTCGTCGCGATCGACGGGTTCATTGGGCGCGAAAAACTGCTTCGCAATATCGGATGCATCTGCAAGCGCAAATTCACAAACGACAGCACCATCGTGAAGCACATCCGCACCGTCGTCAAAAACAAGGGCATCGCGGCGATCTATCCCGAGGCGCGTTACTCGCTCTGCGGAACGCCCGCGCCCGTGCCCGAATCTCTCGGTCAACTCTGCAAGGCGCTCGGCGTGCCGGTCGTCACGGTCATCTGTCACGGTCACCATATCAATCACCCCTTCTGGAACACCCGTCACGAGCGCGGCGTGAAGCCCACGACGGCGACGGTCAGGCAACTGATCACAGCCGAGGAGATCGCGACCCTCTCGGTCGACGAGATCAACCGGCGGATCGTCGGCGAATTGCAGTACGACGATTTCAGGTGGCAACTCGAAAACAGGATCAAGGTCGACTGCCCCGACCGCGCCGTCGGGCTGGAAAAGATCCTCTATCAATGCCCGCATTGCAAAAAAGAATATTCTATGACCGCCTCGGGCGCGGAACTGACCTGCAAAAACTGCGGCAAGGTCTGGACCATGACCGAATACGGCGAACTGACGGCAAACGACGGGGAGACCGAGTTTTCCCACGTCCCCGACTGGTACGAGTGGGAGAGAGAAAACGTCAAAGCCGAGGTCGAGGGCGGTACTTATTCGACAGGCGTTTTGCCCGTCCGGGTGGAAAGTCTTCCGAACGCGAAGGGATTTATTCCGCTCGGCGAAGGCGTCATGACGCACGATATGAACGGATTTGAAGTCACCGTGAAAACGCCCGACGGCGAAACGTATACGATGAAGAAGTCGGTGTCGTCGCTCTACTCCTGCCATATCGAATTCGAGTACCTTTTCAAGCACGGCGACTGCGTCGATCTCAACACGCTCGAAGACACCTGGTACGTTTACCCCGAGAATTGCGAGTTTTCGGTGACGAAAATGGCTCTCGCGACCGAGGAACTCTATTACGATTTCAGAAGAAAGGCGGGCAGACCGTGTAAAGACGGTCTGGTCTGACGCCCCCTTTCTTGATAAGCAGGATCACCCCCCGGAATTCCCGGCGCGCCGCGCCGGGATTTTTTTTACGCCCGCCCGTTTCGCTTTTTTACCGGATCGGGTAGATTTTTCTTTCAATTTATGTTACAATAGAAAAAAAGCCGGGGCGGGCTGCCGCATTCCCGGAGAGAGAGGTTCGTATGAAACGGAACGAGTATATCAGTTGGGACGAATACTTTATGGGCGTATCGCTTCTCGCGGCGGAGCGGTCGAAAGATCCGAACACCCAGGTCGGCGCCTGCATCGTGGACGACACGAACCGGATCATCTCGACCGGCTACAACGGTTTCCCCTACGGCTGCTCGGACGACGAGTATCCGTGGGATCGCGCGGGCGACACGGCGGGGAAGACCAAGTACCCCTACGTCGTGCACGCCGAACTGAACGCGATCCTGAACGCGAGCGGCAAGAAACTCGCGGGCGCGCGGATCTACGTCGACCTGTTCCCCTGCAACGAATGCGCGAAGGCGATCATTCAGTCGGGGATCCGCGAGGTGGTCTACCTCTCCGACAAGTACGCCGAGACCGAGATGACCAAGATCTCGCGCCGGATGCTGACCTCCGCCGGGGTGAAACTGACCCAACTGCAACCGACCCGCGACAGTATCGTCCTGAACTTCAAAAAGGGTCTCTGACCCGATATTTGAAAGGAGATCGCGATGGGAACCAAGACGCATTCAAAGAAGAAAACGATCCTGCTTTCGGTCCTGATCCCGCTCGGACTGATCCTCGCGCTCGTCCTCGGCTACGCCGCCTATTTCGTCTTTTCCTACCACCGCGTCGGCGACCAACCCGAGCTCGAGATCGCCAATCCCCTGACCGAGACCCCCGCGACGGGGACGCCATACAAACTGCTCTCCTACAATATCGGTTTCTGCACCTACACCCCCGATTTCGGCTTCTTTATGGACGGGGGGAAAGAGGGGCGCGCCCGTTCCGCCGCCGCCGTGCGCGAGGTGATCGACGGGATCGTCGCCCTGATCCGGGAGGAGGATCCCGATTTCATCCATTTGCAGGAGGTGGACAAGCGCTCCGACCGCGCCCGCAAGGTCGATCAGGTCGCGGCGTTCGACGCGGCGCTGCCCGCCTACACGTCGGTCTTCGCCGTCAACTGGGACAGCCCCTATCTGCTCTACCCCTTCTCGGGACCCCACGGCGCGGCGCTCACCGGGATCAAGACCTACGCCCGTTTCGGGATCGCGTCGGCGTCCCGCGTCGAACTTCCGGTTGAAAAGTCGCTTATGAAACTGGTCGACCTCGACCGCTGTTATACCGTCTCGCGGGTCCCCGTCGCAAACGGAAAGACCCTCGTCCTCTTCAATTTTCACCTCTCGGCGTACACCTCGGACGGCAAGATCGCCGAAGAGCAACTGAAAAAGATGCTTTCGGATATGAAGCGCGAAGCCGACGCGGGGAATTACGTCATCGGCACGGGCGACTTCAACAAGGATCTGCTCGGCGATTCGGGCGCGATCTTCGGCGTTTCGGGCGAGGATTACACCTGGGCGCAGCCCTTCCCCGAAAACCTCCTCGACGGAACCGGGATGACGCTCGTCGCGCCCTTCGATTCCGCGGATCCCGTCGCCACCTGCCGGAACGCCGACGGTCCCTACAACCCCGAACAGTTCCGCGTCACGATCGACGGCTTCCTCACGTCGGATAACGTCGCCGTCACCGCCTCCCGCGTGATCGACACCGGCTTCGCCTTCTCCGACCACAACCCGGTCGAACTGACCTTCACGCTGAATCCCTGATCCGAAGAGAAAGAACAAACCTTTTCGTTTTCAATCAAAAAAGCGATCCCTCGGATGCATCTGCATTCGAGGGATTGTTTAATCAAAAACGCATCCTTTCGCTGTTATACTTATTCAAAGGATCAAATCTCAAAGGTTTCAAGCAACTGTCGGAACGTATCCTGCCCGTCGCGGCAGGTGTCCAGCAGATATCCTTTTTCGCGATCCCATTCGGCAAGTCCGCGATAGTAGAACGTCTTTTTGCTGTCCTCAATCAGAAAAGGGACGATCCCGAAACAGAGGCATTCCTTCAAAGCGATCAATCGCCCGACCCGTCCGTTTCCGTCCTGAAACGGATGGATCTTCTCAAACGCGGCGTGGAACCCCACGATATCCTCAAACGTCGCCGACAGGGTTGCGTGATACCGGGCAAGCAGTTCCCGCATCATTTTCGGAACGTCTTTCGGTTTTGTCGTTTCGCGTCCGCCCACGACGTTCGGGCGGCGTTTATAGTCCCCCACGACGAACCAATCGAGGGCGTCGTCGCGGGTATCGCGTTTTAGAATCAGATGCAGGCGCTTGATAATCTCCTCGGAAAGCGGTTCTTCTGCGCAGTCGATCACGTAATCGATCGCGCGGAAATGATGCACCGTTTCCAAAACGTCGTCCACCCGTACGCCGTTCTCCGCGTCCAAAGTATCGGTCTCGAAAATGAATCGCGTTTGTTCTTCCGACAGCCGGCTACCCTCGATGTGGTTGGAATTGTAGGTCAGACGCACCTGCAATTCGTGATACAGCCCGCCGGTAATACGCGCGTCCTTTTCCTCCCGCAGGGTTCGCAGGATCGGGTTGTCCGGGAGCGCGCGGCTGAGTTCCTCCGGCGCGCAGCCGAAGAAGGCGGCGAGTTTATTCATCACCGCGCCGGTAAGCGCCTCGCCTTTCCCGATCTTGGCGATCGTCCGGGAAGAAAGACCCACGAGTTTTGTCAACTCCGACCGCCGGATCCCGCGTTCATTCAGTTTCCGTTCCAACCCTTCGTAAGATACCATCGTTTGCCCCTCCGTCTTTCCTTTATTATACCACAAAGAACGCGAAAAGTAAAGATTCTAATTATTTTTTTCAAAAAAGTAAAGATTTTGCGCACTTTTTCACCCGAAAAGTAAAGATTCTCTGCTTTCGACTTGCCGGCAACTTCACGCCGTGAAACGTGCGTCACAAGCCCAAAAGGGGCGACGTCACGTTTTGTGTGCGAGCACACGAAACGTATCACTTACAAAGAGAGCGCCGCATTACGCGACGCTCTCTTTGTAAAAAACGTTACCGGGTTTATAAGCCGGGTTCTGTGTGCCTTTCGGCACCGCGGTCATCTATCTGCGCCGTTTGTTGCCAAACGGCTTGAAGGCGTACGCCTTCTGCCGCCATCGGGATTCCGGCGGGAACCGTAGCGGATCGCTCCGCTCTCCCGAAGGCGTTGCTTCGGATAGGGTTTACAGGGAACCCGCGTTACCGCGGATTCCGGTGAGCTCTTACCTCGCCTTTCCACCCTTACCGCCTTTCGGCGGCGGTATATCTCTGTTGCACTTTCCCTGGGGTCGCCCCCGGCGGACGTTATCCGTTATCCTCCCCTATGAAGCCCGGACTTTCCTCACGGTAATACCTTTCGGCGCCATACCGCGCGATCGCGCCACCCGGTAACGCAGATAGTATAACAGATGAAACCCGATCTGTCAAGGGAAGATCAGCGTTTTGCCGATTCTTCGGCGATCTTCGCGGCTTCCTCGGCGATCCGCGCCTCCTCTTCGGCGACCCGGACGACGTATCTCTTCTCTCTCAGAATACCGTCGATGAAGAGGAAGTAAACCGCAGAGAGAACGAGCGCGACGATCGAGACGACCGAAACGGTGCTCCACGCCACCTCGTCAAGATGCGCGAAGGTGAATTTCCCGGTCTCGGCGTCCTGCAAATGCGCCGCGATCGCCGCCACGTCGAACATCAGGACGCCGACCGTCACCAGCCGGATCGCAAACGAGAGGATCGAATGCGAGGTTTTGCGTCTTGCTTCGGAGGGGAAGCGGCGGGGAATATCGTAGGAAAAATCAAGGATCGAACCGATATAGAGCGTCGCAATGAGCAAAACGATCGTTTCGGGGATCATATAGGTCGCGTTGTAGACGATCGAAAAGCCGACCGCCGCGCTGCTCGAGATCGAGATATTCCTCCAGACCGTTACGCCCGAAATAAAGTGGCAGATGAAGCGGAGTCCCGAGACGAGCAGAGCCCCGTAGATCAAGGCGGTCGCCTGCGATCTCTTTTGACTGCGGAAGATCCCGCCGAGTCCCGAGACGGCGAAGGCGATGATATAGTCGAGCAGGGCGACGGCAAGGACCGACTGCCATCCGGTCACCCAAGCGAACACCGACAGACCGGTGAGCAACTGCACGACCGAGAAGACGAGCCCGGAGCCCAGCCCCCAGAGCGGACCGTTCCGATACGCGATCACGAGGATCGGGAGCATCGAGGCGCAGGTGACCGAGCCCCCGTAGGGGAGCTCGGCGAGTTTGAGGAGACTGAGCACCGAGGCGAGGGCGACCATGATCGCCGATTCGACAAGGCGGCGGACGGTGGTTTGCTGGTTGGTTTGCATTTTGTGTTCCTTCCTTTTGAAACAAAGATACCGCACAGGATACACCCGTGCGGTAGTCGTTCAAACGATCTCCCTACGACGGCATTATCCGTATCAGGTAGAGGGTTCGGATCTCTCCGTCTCAGCCACGCGGGAAGACTCCCGTTCGGCACCCCTGATCTGTATTCTGTTTCGGTTCGTGCGGTAGTATAGCACAATCGAATCCCCGTGTCAAGGGAAAAACGCGAAAAAATGATTATTTCGCGAAAAAGCGGAACGCGGAAACGATCCCGTAGGACGCCAGCGTCATAATGACCCCCGCCGTAAGCACCCCGAGGATAATCGCGGGAAGCGCCCGGCGACGCTTCATCCCGAAGAGCGCGGCGACAAGCGACCCGGTCCACGCCCCCGTGCCGGGCAGAGGGATCGCGACGAAGAGATAGAGCCCGAACGCCGCGAGCGTACCGATCGTCTTTCCCTTCGTCCCCTCGGCGACCGTCCCGTCGGTTTCGACCGCTTCGGTCTGCGGCGCTTCGTTTGCTGTCGCGCCGTCCGGCTCGGCTTTTTGTTTGCTTATTTTCCGCGCGCCCTTTTGCGCCTTCCGTTCGAGCCAGTCCACGAGCCCGACGAGGATATGATGCCGCCGCATAAAGGAAAAGAGCGCCGGAACGAACCAGAGGATGAAGGGAACGGGAAGCAGATTGCCGACAGCGGCGAGGGCGTACGACCACCCGAAGGGAAGATCGTGATAGGCGGCGTAGGGGATCGCGCCGCGCAGTTCGACGACCGGGATCATCGAGATCAGAAACGTGATGATGAAGTACTTTTTCAAGAGTTCGGTTTCCTTTCGCCTGTCGTCACGAATCGAAGAAGGTCATCCCGTCGACCTTCGCGCGTTCGGCGGTCGGATAGGTAAAGCAGGGAGACCGGCGGAGCAGGTCGGCGTAGACGCGCGCCTCGTACTTCGCCATATTGAGGTCGTGCAGCAGGTAGTTCCCGCATCCCTTGGGCGTCGCGCCGGGGACGCTCCCCTCGTAGGCGGCGCAGTAATCGAACGCCCGCAGCAGGAGCGGGAGCAGTTCGGCGGGGGCGGGGCGACCCTTGACGATCAGATAGAACCCGGTGAGACACCCCATCGGACCCCAGTAGACGATACGCTCCTGCCACGCGGGATCGTTGCGCAGAAAGGTCGCGACGATATGCTCGATCGTGTGCATCGCGCCCGGATGGATCGCGGGTTCGGCGTTGGGGCGCTTCATCCGCACGTCGAAGGTCGTGACGAAATCGCCCCCGACCGAATCGACGCGCGATTCGTAGATTCCCGGAACGATCTTGGTATGATCGACTTGAAAACTCGGAATAAGGTCCATTTGATTCTCCTGTTCGTTTGGCGCTCCCGCACGGGGGCGGTCGTGATTTTTTGCGGTTTTTTCAGTCCGAAACGTCGACGTCCGGCGTGATCCGGACGGTATAGTCGGGGAACGCCTCGCCGACCGCGCCTGCCACGGCGTCGAGCGTCGCCCGCCGGTCGCAGTCGAATCCGATCACGACGTCGAAACGCATCTCCTTTTTTTCGGGATCAACGTAGAACCCGTGCATTTGCAGGGCGGAGGGGCAGGACAAAACGATCTCTCTGACCCTCTCGCGGAGCGCCGTCGCCTCGTCGTCCCCCGTGTTGAAGGAATAGATCCCGATCCCGGTCAGGGCGACCCCGGTCGCGCGGTAGACCTCGACCTCCGCCGTCCGCGTCAGGCGGTCGATCTCCTCCGCCGTCATCGTGTCGGGAACTTCCAGATGCACCGAGCCGTAATTCTTGTTCGGACCGTAATTGTTCAAAACAAGATCGTAGGCGCCCCGGACGCCGGGGAGCGACGAGAGGATCCCTTTGATCTTCTTCGCCGTTTCGGGGTCGGTGCGCTGTCCGAGAATGTCGGAAACCGTCTCCGCCATCATCCCGACGCCCGCCTTGACGATCACGAGCGAGATCAGAACGCCGACGTACGCTTCAAGCGACAGGTCGGTAAACCGCGCGATCAGGGCGCAGGCAAGCACCGACGACGAGAGGATCGCGTCGAAAAGCGCGTCGGAACCCGAGGCGACGAGCGCGCCCGAATCCACCTGCTTTCCGCGCCGCTTGACGTAGAGTCCGAGGATCAGTTTCACGACCACGGCGACCCCGATGATCACGAGCGACAGCGTCGAGTAGTCCGCCGCTTCGGGCGAGATGATCTTTTTGACGCTCTCGACGCCGGCGGTCACGCCGGCGTAAATGACGATCGCCGACACGATCAGCGCCGTGAGGTATTCGATCCGTCCGTATCCGAGCGGGTGCTTTTTCGTCGGCGCCTTTCCCGCGAGTTTCGCCCCGACGATCGTGATGACCGAGGAGAGGGCGTCGGAGAAGTTGTTGACCGCGTCGAGCAGCACCGCGATCGAGTTGGCGAGAAGCCCCACCGCCGCCTTGAATCCGGCGAGCGCGACGTTCGTCAGCACGCCGATCACGCTGGTTCTGACGATCACTTTGTCGCGGTCGGGGGCGGCTTTCCCGGTTTTCTTGATTTCTTCCGTCATATTGCTCCTTTGCGTTTCGGGCGTTTACTTCTTTCCGTAATCTTTCCCGTAAGTATCGGTGTAATAATCGACGCGCTTCGAGTCGTCGAAAATCGGGGGGTAGAGGTCCTCGTCGGGCGTGATCGCGGCGAGACGGCGGACCGCCTCGTGACAGCGCGTGACGAGATCCGTTTCGCGCTCCTTGAATCCGAGCGACTCGTCGGGGAAGAGCGGCTCGCCGATCGAGAGGTCGAAGACCGCGATCTGCCGGAATATCTTGCGCCGGATCCAGCCGGGGAGGCGGTAGGAGAACGCCATCGGCACGATGGGTTTTCCCGTCCGGCAGGAAAGGTAGCCGATCCCGCTCTTGAAGGGGCGGATCGGGCGGTAGTATTCCCACATACTCCCTTCGGCGTAGATATGCAGCCACCCGCCGTCGAGCGCTTCCTTCGCCGCTTTCATACAGGCGACGGTGGCGCGGACGCTGTTCTCCGGGATCGGGATCCCGCCGACCAGGCGGATCAGGTTCTTGTTCTCGCCCCGCACGTTCTCCGCCCAGACAAGCACGTTCGGGCGGCGCGGACGGAGCGCGCACATCACGGCGATGTAGTCCCAGAAATGCACGTGGTTCGAGCAGGAGAGGGCTCCCTTTTTCAGCAGTTCCCGGTTCTTTTTCAGGTTCTTCCGCCCCTTGATACGGAGCCCCAGCCGGATCCGCGCGACGGGGAAGACGAGGATAGAGAGCAGAGCCCGTACCCAAAACCGTTTGAAACGGAAGCCGAAGGAACGGTCGATATAGGGGTAGTTCTCGTCAAAGACCGTCCCGTCGTTCTTCTTTAAGATGATGTAGTGCCGATCCGTCGTCTCGGGGTAGGGGTATTTGTCGGTTTTCGGGTCAAATCCCATTTCGCGTCTCTCCAAAAAAGCGTTATGATTCGATCTCGCCGCCGCCGAGAACGGCGTCCCCGTCGTAGAAGACGGCGGACTGTCCCGGTGTGATCGCGCGCTGCGGCGCGTCGAAAACGACCTTCGCGCGCCCGTCGGAAAGCGGCGTCACCGTCGCGGGCTGTTCCGTCTGCCGGTAGCGGATCTTGACGGCGCATTTGATCGGTTCCCCCGGCGTCTCTCCCGAGATCCAGTTGACGTCGCGGACGGTGCATGCGCGTTCGTAAAGGTCTTCGTTCCGCGCGAGCAGGACCTTGTTTTCCGGGACGAGGATCCGCTTGACGTAGAGCGGCTCGGAATACGCGATCCCAAGCCCCCGGCGCTGTCCGACGGTGTAGCGGCTGATGCCTTTGTGCCGCCCCACGACCGTCCCGTCCGGGAGAACGAAGTCGCCCTCCGGCTCGGTCTTATCGGTATAGCGGGCGATCACGGCGGCGTAGTCGCCGTCGGGCACGAAGCAGATGTCCTGACTGTCGGGCTTGTCGGCGTTCAGGAACCCGCTTTCGGCGGCGAGCGCGCGCGTTTCCCCCTTCGTCAGATTTCCGAGCGGAAAGAGCGTTCTTTTCAGTTCCTCTTGCGTCAGATGGTAGAGGACGTAACTCTGATCCTTCGAGGGGTCGGCGGCTTTTTTGAGACGGTACCGTCCGTCCTTCTCCTCGATTTTCGCGTAGTGTCCCGTCGCGAGCAGGTCGTAGCCGAGTTCCTCGCCCCGCCGCCGGAGTTCGGCGAACTTCATCGTCCTGTTGCAGTCGATGCAGGGGTTCGGCGTCCGTCCCGCGCGGTAACAGGCGACGAAACGGTCGATCACGTTGGCTTTGAAGAGATCGGTCATATTGAAGACGTAAAACGGGATCCCGATCCGGCGCGCGACGCTCCGCGCGTCGTCCGCGTCGTCGGCGGTACAGCAGCCGCCCTCGTGCGACACGTCGTCGGGGCAGAGTTTCATCGTACAGCCGACGCAGTCGTAGCCGTCGCGGGTAAGCAGATACGCCGCGACCGAACTGTCGACCCCGCCGCTCATCGCGATAAGGACTTTTCCTTTACTCATCACGGTCCTCCCGTTCTTTTTTCGGCGGGAGAGGGATCAGGACCGACGTCCGCGCCCGGTAGGCGGCGTAGTCTTCCCGCCGCGCCAGATTGTGGCGTTCCATCATCGGGATCGAGACGGTGAAGAAGAGGATCCAGATCGAAAGGAATCCGAGCCCGAGATACCATTTGCCGACCCCCGCGAACAGATAGACGAGAAAGACCCCCAGCCAGAAGGTCAACTCGCCGAGATAGTTCGGGTGGCGGGACAGCCGCCAGATCGAGGCGTCGCAGGTGCGCCCCTCGCCCGCGTGCTCGCGCAGGAAGCGGTGGATCGCCCGGTCGGAGATCAGTTCCAGCCACACCCCGGTCAGCATCACGGCAAGCCCGATCAGGATCAGGGGGTCGAACCCTTCGGCGCGGAGTACGCCGAACCCTCCGACGAGACCGAGGTAGACAACGATCGTCGGGACGAATTGCAACCCGCAGAGATTGATGAAGAAAAAGCCGAGCGGGGAACACTTTTCGCGGAACTGACGGTAGCGCCAGTCCTCGCGGCAAAGCCCCTTGTAGGTCAGCGCCCAGTTGCCGGTCAGCCGGATCGCCCAGAGGCAGACCGCGGCGAAGAAGAGGATCGCGTTCACGCTCCAAAGACGGTATTTCACCATTGCAAAGAGCAGCATCACGGGGGGCGCGACGCTCCAATAGGGGTCGTAGAGCGAGGTGTCTGGAACGAAGCAGGTGACGAGGAAGATCACGAGCGTCGCCGCCCCGGTGAACGCCGCCTCGGCGAGAAGCAGATCGTCGATCAGGGCAAACGGGATCGCGCCGACGGCAAACGCCGCGGCGTAGAGCAGGAGATTGACAAGCAGACCTTTCGTTTTTTGCGACATCTTTCTTCCTCGTTTCTTTTTCGTGTTCCTTATTTCAGAAAGGTGGTTTGACTGTTCAGTTTGCAGTTCTTTTTGTCGAGATACAGGTTGTCGTCGGCGCGGGAGATGCACTTCTGGAAGGTGTCGGAATCTCCCCCGACCTTATCGTAGCCGATCCCGACGAAGATCACGTAGGGCGTCTGTTGCAGGAAGCAGTCCTCCTCGATCCGCTGACGGATCTCGACGATCATCCGCTCGATCTCCTTCTCGTTTACCGTATGGGCGATGAGGATGAACTCGTCGCCGCCGTACCGTCCGAGAAAGGTCGGGAAATTCCGTCCGTCGACGATCTGTTTCAGGGCGCCCGCGACGATCACCAGCGCCCGGTCTCCCTCGGCGTGGCCGAAGGTGTCGTTGATGCGCTTGAAATCGTTGACGTCGATCATCAGGATGAAGGTCGTCGCGTCCTTATGCGCGCCCGAGGACTGCGAGAGATAGCGCGAGAGTTGCCCCCGGTTGTTCAGCCCCGTCAGGGGATCGACCGAGATCTGCTTTTCCATCGACTGAATGTAGAAGATCAGCATAAAGACGGTGCAGCAGGAGCAGAAGAGCGCCGATTCACCGTTCAGAAGAAGGATCTGCGCGAGCCCCCCGACGATCACGATCAGCGGAAAGAGTCCGACGCTGAGATGCTTTCGTTTCTCATCGGCGTTCGTTTCGCCCTTTACGCGGCGCAGCGAGTAGACGAGCGACGATATGATATAGATGATCGGGACGACGACGAGAAAGGCGTTGTAGAGCAGTTTCGGTTTGTTCGATTCATCGAGGAGCGAGCCCGGCGCCGCGATATAGGTCACGATCAGGGCGACCGACGTCAGGATAAACGGGACGAGGAGAGCGAACAGTTTGGTCGGTTTGTCCCGGTTCTGCACCTCTTCGACCGCCATAGCGTAGCATAGCCACGCGAAGGTGATCCCCGCCATAATCAGGTAATTCGTAAAATTCAGAACGAGGACGAGGGAGAGAACGTTCGGGAGCACCCCCGCGATCACCCCCGCCCAGAGCGTGTCGGAAACGAAATACGACATGAACGCGATCAGCGTCAGGTTGTACTTGATCTGTTTTTCGGTTCGGTCTTTCCTCAGCAGATTGTGAGACAGCACGATGCCGAAGATGACGAGGCAGACGGCGTTTGATTGCAGATAATGCAGAAAGTACGGAGACATCAGCGGTTTTCTCCTTTGCGATTTATTTGGCTTTCGTTCATGCTTGAAACAACTGCCCGGGCAGTTTCAACTTGATTTTCGGCGCAAACCCCCGGTCGAACGCCTCGGCTCGGTCGGCGTCGACGTAGTAACCGGCGGGCGTTTGGTAGACCCCCGTCACGCCGTCGAGGTAGCCGGGGATCAATTCCCGACAGAGGAAGAACGACGAATCGGCGCCCTCCGGCAGATCGTGATATCGGATGCCGAACTCGCGCGCGTAGGTGAAGCCCGATTTGCCGTAGAAGCCGATATTGCCTTCAAACAGCACCGCGCCGAAGCCCATCCCGGTCGCCCTTTCGAGCGAGTAGTCGAGCAGGCGTTTGCCGTATCCCTGCCGTTTCAGGGGCGGGGTGATACAGATCGGACCCATCGTCAGAACTTCGACCGTCCGCCCGTCGTCGGCGTCGATCCTCGTCTTCATAAACATATTCTGTCCGATGATCTCGCCGTCCTTCTCCATCACCAGATCCAGTTCCGGGATGAAACTCGGGTCGGAGCGCAGCTCGTGGATCACGAAATGTTCGAGACACCCCGGACGGTAGACGTTCCAGAACGACTCGCGGATCAGATTCTCGACCTCGCGGTAGTCCTCTTTTCTCTCATTGCGAAATACAACGCTGTCTGTCATGGTTTTGTCCTTTCCGTGCGCAGAAGGCGCTCGTTCCAAGTCTTCCCCTTGGAGGGGAAGGTGCCGCGTAGCGGCGAATGAGGTGTTCCTATGGTTGCTTTTTGCTTTCTTTATTCTTTCTTCTCGACAGAGCGGCTTTTTCCCTCCCGCAAACCGGGCAACCGTGTCCGTTTTTTCGGGAATAGGGTGATGCTTCCCATTTGAAACCGCATTTCAAGCATCTCCATTTTACTTTAATGTGAGAGGACGGGGCGATCTCATAAACAGAAACCGTGTTTTCCAGCGAATACTCCGGGATCAAATCGGGACAAACAGCACCTAACGAGCCGTGTTTTCTTATCATTGCCGCCCGAAGCAAATCGGGGTTTGCCTTGTCGGCGCATTTCCGACAACCGGAGCCGGTTTTACTTCTTCGTGCTACCGGCGCTTGGTATTCGTACCCACACTTTTTGCACTTCCACCAGACGGGCTTTTGTGAACCAACGTGCGTCGAGTGAGGGTCAATGCCGACATTTTTGGAGTAGTCCCATTCTTCCAACAGTTCCGGGTGTACGGTTGCCAGATCGTTATATCCTGGGAACAATCTATATCCAGCACATTTAGGACAACCGCGCCCGTGTTCACGGTTTGATATTTTGGATTGCCATTCGTGCCCGCACTTGGAACACTTCCACCAAACTTTTCGATCAGACGCTCGCGGAAAGAGATCCGGAGAATCATCTCCGTTTTTTTCGTAATTCCATTCTTTCAATAGCAGAGGATTGGAAATTGCACCGTTTTTCTTTACGGCGATCATTCGTTGTGCTGATGAAAGGTATTTGTCTTTACAAAACGGGCAGAAACTGCCGTTTATTTTGCCTTCATATTCTGCCCCGCAATCGGAGCAGAGCCACCACGCGACGAAATTGCTTTTCGGCTTGAACATAGTCGGCTTTAGAGTACCGTTCTTTGTCGGATGCCATTGTTTTGCTTTTTCGGGATTTGCCTCCGCAAAAGAGTGCTTGATCTCCGTTGCGTAGCGCATAATCTCAAATCGATCCCGATGCAGATTGACATCGATCGGATGCTTTCGATAAAAACCCCGGAAGAAGATTCTTTCTAAAACGCCGTGAATAACTTGCGTAAACCCTTCTTCGCTTTCAAAATCATCAAACGACAGGATTTCATGAGCCAAAACCGGTTCAAACTTATCCGGCATTTTTTCCTTGATACGGATTAGTTTGATGTTGTTCTTTTTGCAGAGTTGAAACTTGCGTTCTTCCCGTTCAAAATCGCTGTTCTTATGCCATGCCGCTCCGTCATATTCAAAAGCAAATCTTATCTCTGGTATGTAAACGTCAAGTTCAAATTTCCCAAACCCCTCTGGTTTAAATCTACTGATTGCATCTGGGTACAGTTTTTTAATGTAATAATAGATTGCCTGTTCTCGGAAAGAGGTTTGTCTTCCGCTATTACAAATCGGGCAGTTCGTCCCATTCAATCCGTCCAATTTTGCCCGATCCAGTAGACTTGCTTGGTATTCGTGACCCATGGGACACAGCCACCAAATCTTTTCTCTTGAACCGTAGAGGACGTCTGTGGGGCTCCGCTCTCCGTTTTTTGTCGGATGCCATTCTTTTGCGAGGTCAGGGTGCGTTGTAGCAAGATCGGTAACACCGGGAACGGCAATTTTTCGACTGCAACAGGGACAACCGCGTCCGTTGCTTCTGTTTGCGATTTTTGCTTTCCATTCGTAGCCGCAAACGTGACACTTCCAAAAAGCAATCGAGGGGGATTGTCGTGTTACTTCCTTTGGAAGAAATGCATTCTTTTCGTAGTCCCAGTCTTTTAAAAGGGTTTCGTCGGATAAACTGCCGTTTTCTTTGAGACAGAGCAAGTGTTTTCGATGACCTCGTTCCATTCGAGAACACTTTGGACAATTAATTGTTTTTTCGACAGCATCGTGGATTTTTCCGCTCCATTCGTGTCCGCAGTTATGGCATTTCCAAAAAACGCGGGTCAAACTCCCGATCGAAAGAGACGCAGGATCAATTCCGCGGTTTTTGTCAAAATCCCAATCTAACATTAGTTTCGGATAATTGGACCGAAAATCGTTAATCCCCTTAACGACTAAATGATTGGAACAGATAGGGCACCCACCGAATCTTGAAAACTGTTTGCTTATTGGTTGTTGAAAGGAATGCCCTTTTTCGCAGATCCACCATGCTTTTTTGTTGCTGCCGCAAGTCAAAACAAAGGGATCAAGTCCGACTTCGGCGTTCTTGGAATAATCCCATTCCTGTATCAACTTGCTTTCAGCAACCGTCTGCATAAAAGACCTCGTTTGAAAAGAGCGCTCCTTTTATAAACACCGCCTGTAAATCTCCTCGACGTCTTCCGTCGTCAGCGGAACGAAGGCGTTTTTGAGATAGCCGTCGGGGTTCGCGTGCGCCGCCATCTCGGCAAAATGCTCCTCGTCGATGCCGAGTTCCGAGAGCGTCATCGGGATGCCCGACGCGCGGAAGAACGATTCGAGCGCGTCGATCCCGGCGACGGCGAGCGCGGCTTCGTCGTCGCCGTCCAGTCCCCAGACGTTCTTTGCAAAGCGCACGAACCGCC
>JAGCXA010000056.1 GCA_017961575.1 Clostridia bacterium
CGTTGACCGTGAAACTGTTGTCGAATTTGGAATGACTCCATTGGAAATACTCCAGTTGCGCCCGGAGCGTCCGATCCTCGAACAGATGCGACGCGATCAGGGCGGCGCGTCCGAAGTTCTGGAACTCCGAGTCGTTCGGGTGGTTGTCGCCCGACTGGAACGCGCCCCGTCTCGGCCTATCGCCGTACGCGGACAGTTCGTAGGCGTAAACGGGGTGCAGAACCTGCTGCATCCCCGCCTCGTCGTAGGGGATCTCGCCGGTCGCCGCTTTCAGGAGCAGCGCCGAGAACAGGTCGGAGGTGAAGCGGATGCGGACGTAGAGAGAGGCGCCCTGCGGCACCATCCCCGCCTCGTACCACGTATTGCGGACGGGAACGAACTCCTGATACACGCGGTTGGCGATATAGTTCCACCAGCCGGGATAATCGTCGTAGATCGCGATGGCAAACGACAGGTAGTCGCGCAGGATCTGGAATTCGCAGCCGTGTCCCGAAACGGCGTTCTGCAAAGAGGGCGGGAAGCCGACCTCCATCCGCTTGCCCGAATCGTTCGAGCCGGTGCAGCACTTTTTCTCGACGGCAAGGACGATCTGATATTTGTCGTTTGCCGTCAAGAGGTCGTAGCACCAGTCGTAGACGCAAGCCGCGTTATACATCACGTAGCCGAACTGACGGCATTGATCGCCCGTAATCTCCTGAAAATCCATCCGTTTCAGGTAGTTTTTCAAAGCGTAGATCGCGTGGTAGCCCGAGATCTTATTGCCCGTCAACTGATAGTCGAGGGCAAGCAGTTGGATCTTGTTCATCCGTCCGGCGTCGAAGTTGTGCGTGCCGTCGGTACGCTCCGGATCGGCGGGGCCGATTTCGCCGTCGGTCGGATCGGTGAACACCGCGACGTCGTATGCTTCGGTCACGGCGGAGGGGGCGTTTGAAAGCGCCGTCCGGATGCCCGCGATATCGCTCTCGTTGAACATCACGCGCGGGTGCTGACCCTTCGTCGGGTTCTTGGCGAGGGCGTTGAAGGACGTGCCGTTGCCGAGGTTGGCGGTGACGCTGCCGGACGCGAAGTCGGAGTTGGAGAAACCGGCGGCAAGCGACTGATACTGCGCGACCTCGGCGTTATACGCCGCGAGATCCACAGACGTGACGACGTCGCCGCAGCGGGCGCAATGGCATTCCCGTTTGCCGGGATTCCCGTTCGTCGGAGGAACGAGGATCTTGCCGAGTTCGGGATTGTCGTGTCCGTACGCCGCGCAGACCGAGAGGTCAACCGCGGAGGCGTAGCGGATCCCCTCCCCGTCCTGCACGAACGGGCGGATATAGGTCGGCGTACTGAAACTCGCGTTCGGGATGTGGGACATCTTGACGGCGACCCAGTAGCGCCCGTCGGACGCGCGGAGCGGCGCTCCGTTCGCCCAGATTTCGGTATGTACCTTCGTCGTCTGATGGACGTAGCAGCCGCTTCCCCCGATCGTCGGATTCTCGTTCGTTTTCGAGAAAACGAACCCGACGCGGGTATAGTCGAGCGACCCGACCGTGAAGACGAATCGGAGCGAGGTCTCGCCCGATTCCAGCGAATCTGCCGAGACGGTCTGATAGCCGAAGTCCTCGATCTCGCCCGGGGCGGGATCGGCGGAGCCGATGATCGGCAGGATCGTCAGCACGGCGATCAGCGCCGCGACAGCAAGAAAGAACAGGACCGTCCTTCCGCGGACGCCGTAAACGGTTTTTTTCATATCGTTCCTCTTTCCCCGCTTCCTGTCAGCGGATCAAATCGGGTTTTTCAGTTCTGATTAAAATAGTGCGGCGGATTCCATTTGTACGGGTCTTCGTCGTCCTCCGAGGGGACCAGTTTTCCGGGATCCTCCCCGTCGGGTTCCCCGGGATCGGTCGCCGTGCCGGTCGACTCTCCCGACCCGGTCGGAGACGAAGCGACGGGCGTGCGCGAAGACCCGGACGGGGACTTCCGGGTCACACAGGACGCAAGCACGATCAGGCACCCCGCGATCAGGGCGCAGATCAGAAGCAAAGACAAAACTCTTTTCATCATTCTTTCTCCAAAACAAAGCGATATGACGGGGACGCGAGATCAGAAAAACTTGATTTCACCGAATCCCGGATCCGGGTCCTCCGTTATGGGGAGCCCCGACGTGACGAGAAAATCGGGAGAAACCGACGGGACGATCTCAACCGTCGGGGGTTGATACGGCTTTTTCATTGTTTTTTCCTTTTCCGTCAGGGGGCGGACGCCCCCCTGTGATACTCGGGTTACTATTTATTATAGCAGAACGAAAAGCATATTGCAATCCCCTCGCCGGAAGAAAATGTCTTATCTTGCTTTTCTTGCGGCGACCGGGGGGGCGTTTCTCTTGACATTCCCCGTCCGCTCGTCTATAATAGGGGGCGGACAAACCGTCCGTATAAGGGAGAAAGAATGAAAGAATTCGGATTGCAACTCTGGTCCGTCCGGGACGAGTTTCAGGACAAGGAACACGCCCGCGCCGCCTTCAAGACCATCGCGGGATACGGCTACACGCAGGCGCAGACCGCCGGGGCGTACGATTTCGTCGATCCCGCGGAGTTCCGCCGCTACGCCGACGACGCCGGCGTGAAGATCGTCGGAACGCACTACAAGTGGGAGCGGATCAAGAACGATATCAAGGGAACGATCGCCTATCACAGGACGCTCGGCACCGACGAGATCGGGATCGGCGGCTACGGCGCCGAAACGCTCGAAGACCTCCGCGCCTTCATCAAGACCTTCAACGAACTCGCCTCGATCTACCACAAGGAGGGCTTCGTCCTTTCCTACCACAACCACACGGGCGAGTTTTCCAACCAATTCAAGGTCTTCGAGGGGAAGACCCGGTATCAGCACCTGCTGGACGAACTCGACCCCGAAGCGGTGAAGTTCAATCTCGACGCCGGTTGGGCGCAGATCGCCGGGATGGACGTCCGCGCGCTGATCGAACAGATGGCGGGGCGGATCAACATCCTTCACGTCAAGGACGTGCAGGCGAACTACCTCTACGGTGAGATCGACGGCGAACCGTACCGCGGACCGCAGCGGATCGAGGTCGGACGGGGCAATATGAACTACAAGGGCATCATCGAGACCGCCGAGCGGTGCGGGGTCAAGTACTTCGTCGTCGAGGACGAGTTCTATTCGACCGGCAACCCGCTGGAATCGGTCAAAATGAGCGCCGACTACATCAAGGCGAACCTCCTCGAAAAATGATTTTTCAGCCGCCCGCGTTCTGCGGGCGGTTTTTTGCGACTTTTTCTCTTTTTTTCACAAAAAAGCGGTTCAAACCCTTTACAAAGCGGTGCAAGTCGTATATAATGGAAGTACAAAGAAATTGCCGGAGGGTCAAATTATGGGAACTTTCATCATCAAGAAAACGCCGAGCGGAGCGTTCAACTTCTCCCTGATTGCGAGCAATAAGGAAAAGATCGCCGTCTCCTCCCAGGTCTACACGACGAAGTCCGCCTGCAAGAAGGGGATCGAGAGCGTCGGCAAAAACGCCGCGCGCTGCATCGAAGAGAACCGGATCGAGGATCTGACCCTGAAAAAAGCGCCGGATCGCGTTCCCTTCCCGAAGTTTGAGATCTACTACGACAAGGCGGGGCTCTTCCGCTACCGTCTCTTCGCCTCGAACGGCGAGAGCATCGCGATCAGCGAAGAGGGGTACAAGTCGAAGAGCGGGTGCATCGGTGGGATGAAGAGCGTCGCGGTGAACGCGACGGATCCTGTCGTCACAGAAGCATAAGGCGCGTGGATGCGGCACAGACCGGGAACGAATGGAATTATTTGATCCGTTAAAGCGTTTCGCTCTGTGCAAACCGTTTCACAGTAAAACGCAATTAAAGGATGAAAAGCGCCCGCGAACGCGGACGCTTTTCTCCTTTTCATTCAAATTCGTTTCCTGACCCTGTTTTCGCACGCCGGCGCGGGTGGTTTTTTGAAGTTCCCGTTGCCGCGCGGGCGCGGCGCATCATTTGACCGCTTGCGGTCAACATCATTAGCCCCGGAGGGGCTACATCATTGGGGCGAAGCCCCACATCATTGCGGAGCGCACTCCGCACTTCCCTGCGCTCCGCACATTCCGCGTCGCAAGAAAAGTTCGGTGCTTTTTTATTGACAAAAAGTTTTTATTATGTTATTATTAATTGGAATACGATGAGTTTTTATGGGAAACATTCTCCGATTTACGGGAGGTCTTATATGAAAACCGTTCGCATCCTTCTTTTCGTGCTTCTCGCTCTTTGTCTTGCGGGGCTTCTGGCGTCCTGTGTGGGCGGGCAGACGACCGAATCGAATACGCCGGCGGCGTCGGAGACGACGCCCGGCTCGGTCGCGGCGACCGAGGCGGAAGCCGACGGGGAGACCGTCGTGGACGTCTGCCTGCACGACTGGGACGTCGGGGTGGATATGATCCGCGCGACCTACGAGAAGGAGGGCACGCGGCTCTTTACCTGTAACAAATGCGGCAAGAAAAAGACGGAGGTCATCCCGAAAATCGACGCGAACGCCTGTCAGCACACGTGGGACGCCGGGAAAGTGACCGTCGCCGCGACCTGCGGCGCCGCCGGGGAAAAGACCCTGACCTGCACCAAATGCAAGTTTACCAAGGTCGACGCGATCCCGAAGACGGGAGAACACAAACTGACGTCCTACTACCTCTCCGTCGAGCCGACCTCGAACACCGTCGCCAAACGTGACGGGATCTGTTCGGTCTGCGGCGCGCACGCCACCGTCGACGACACGTCGACCACCAATACCTATGCCAATTACCAGACCAGACTGAACAACTTCAAGACCAAGATCGACGGATACGGCACGAGCGATTTCGGCGGTTCGTCGTACAGTACGATGTCGACGTCCAAATACAACGCGCCGACCGCCAGCCCGAAGAGCAACGAGCATCCCCGCGTCCTGTTCAACACGACCACGCTCGCAAGCGTGCGGGCGGCGATGAAAAAGCCCGAAAACGCCGACAAACTGCGCTCCCTGATCTCAACGGCAAACGACTATTCCTCGGGCGTTCCCCACGGAAACACCCAAGGATACGACGGCGAGGATTATCTGGAAGAGATCCTGCAAACCATCCGGGCAAAGGCGTTTTTGTATCAGATGACCGGCGTGAAACTCTACGGCTACGACGCGATCCGGATGATGAAGGAGTTCATCACCACCTTCAAGATCGCGGACACGAGCGACCCCTGCCGCCGCTACGGCGAGGTGATGTTCACGACGGCGCAGGTCTACGACTGGTGCAACCCGCTTCTTACCGCCGCCGACAAAAAGCAGTTCATCATCGGCGTCGAAAAGAAGTGCGGCCCCGGTATGGAGGTCGGGTTCCCGCCGTCGGGGCAGAACGCCGTCTCTGGACACGGGTGCGAGCGGCAGATCCTGCGCGACTACCTGTCGTTTGCGATCGCGATCTACGACGACGAGCCGACCTGGTACAAGTATATCGCCGGACGGTTCTATCAGGAGTTCGTCCCGGTCCGGAACGAGTACTACAAATCGGGCTACACCCCTCAGGGCATCTCGACCTATATCCCCATCCGCTTCGGCTCCGACCTGTGGAGCGCCTGGCTGATCGAGACCGCGACCGGGAAGTTCCCCTACGCAAGCAAGGCGAATATGCAGCAGGTGATGCACTCGGTCTACGCGCACACGACCAAACAGGTCTCCGACAACGGAAAGACCGTCATCTTCTCCGAGGGCGACCATCAGGGGCGGTCGGGTAAGGAAGCGATGAAGCAGCTGGCGCTTCCCTCGATGATCTCGGCGTACCTCTTCAACGACGCGACGGCGATGGGCTGGGCGGAGTTCGCGGAATACGCCTACTTCCCCGCGACCTACTACATGATCCTGAAATCAAAGGGCACGGGCGGCAGCGCCGGTCAGCGCTACGAGGGGCTCGACCTGATCACCTATAACGGCGGCTTCGTCGGGCAGATGATCGCGCACAGCAATTGGCAGTCCGACTCCGCCTCGGTCTACATGAAGATCGGGAACAGGATGACGGCGAACCACGACCACGCCGACTCCGGCTCGTTCCAGATCTTCTACAAGAGTCTGCTCGCGGGCGACTCGGGCTACTACGACAAGTACGAGTCGGATCACCACCTGTATTACCATCAGGCGACCATCGCGCACAACTCGATCGTCCTGAAAAGCGGAAGCACGATCGTCGGACAGAAACAGCCGTCCGAGGCGGGATCATACTCGACCTGGCAGGGCACTACCTACACGATGGGGACCACGACCGGCTACGCCTACGGTTATACCGACACGGCGCAGACCAAGCCGAAGTACGCCTATATCGCCGGGGACATCGCCGACGCCTATTACAAAACGAAAATCAACAACCTGTTCGGATGGATAACCCGAAGCGTGGGTTCTTCCTCCGAACTCTCCCGCTGCGACCGCCGGATGCTCGCGGTCTACGACACCGGGAACGCGAAGGCGCCGATGTACTTCTTCGTCTACGACAACATCACGTCGAAGAGCGATTATCAGAAGGTCTTCCTGCTCCATACGGTCAAGGAACCCTCGATCTCTGGGAGCAAGGTGACGGTCACCAACGACAGCGGGCGGCTGGTGCTGCAAAACGTAGCCGGGAACTGCACGATCACCAAGGTGGGCGGAATCGTCAAAAAAACTGTTGACGGCACAGACGTGTATGATTCCACAAATTCACACAACTATGATGTCGGCGGAAAGCAGATCGCAACCAAAAACGACAAGAACGACGGCTACTGGGGACGCGCCGAGATCACGACCCCGAGCGGCAAGAACAACGTGATGCTGAACGCGATGTACGTCTGCGACGCGGGGAACGATCCGTCCCTTTCGGCGAAGGCGATCACGAGCACCAAGGCGACCGGCGCCGTCCTCGGCAACGTCGTCGCGGTCTTCGCCGACAGCGCGTCGCGCGAAACCTCGTCGTTCAGTTTCACGGCGAGCGGAAGCGGCACCCTCTCCTACTACGTCTCGGGCGTCAAGGCGGGGACCTGGAAGATCACCGTCGGCTCGACGACCAAGACCGTGACGGCGACCTCCGACGGCGGACTGCTCGTCTTTACCGCCCCCGCGGGGACCGTCACGCTGACCCCGCAGTAACGGCAACCCTCTCCAAACCGAAATACTATGAACAAAGGAATGAATGATCCGATGAAAAGAATCCTGATCCTGTCCGCCGCCGTCCTCTGCCTTCTGCTCTCGGCGGTCCTGTTCGCCTCCTGCGTGACCAAGACCCCCGACAACACCCCGGACGACGGTCACGAACACGTCTGGGACGCGGGAACGGTCGTTAAGGAAGGCACCTGCGACCCCGCCACCAAGGCGGAAACGAAGGGCGAGAAACGCTATACCTGCACGGTCTGCGGCGCGACAAAGACCGAGCAAACCGACGGACACGCCTGGAACGACGGCGACGAGATCTCCGCCGCGACCTGCTCGAAACAGGGAACGAAACTCTTCGAATGCACCCGCTGCCACGACAGAAGGACCGAGCCCACCCCGACAAACGACGTGCACGAAGTCAAGCCGACCGAAAAGGTCTGGCTGGCGACGCCCCCCACGGCGACCGAGCCGGGGGTACTCGTGAAGGCGTGCTCGGCTTGCGGGAAGGCGGTCGTTCAGGAAGCCACCGTGACCCTCGCGGCGTACAATCAGCAGGTGAACGCGCTGAAAACCGAGATCGGTAAGTTCACGACCTCCGATTTCGGCGGTACGAGCGTCCGCGCCAACATCGGCGGTTCCTCCTACCCCGCCACCCCGGCGAAGCCGACGAGGGGACAGCATCCGCGCGTCCTCATCAACAAGAGCAACGTCGCGGCGGTCGCGGCGGCGGTACGCGAGGGCAGGAGCGAAGTCGCGCGTTCCCTGTTCTTAAACTCGATCGCCTCTCCCCTGACCAACAGCAAGACGCAGCTGCCCACGGGGAAACTCCCCGCCTCCTCGGCGCACGACAACTTCAACAACGAACTGCTCCGCCAGATCCAGGCGCTCGCGCTCGACTACCAGTTGACGAAGAACCAGGTCTCCGGGTACGGCGCGGTCCGCGCGATCATGAACTATATCAAGACGCTGGATTTCCAGAAGACCGACGGCGACCCGGAGCGTAACTTCGGGTTCGTGATGTATACCGCCGCCTGCGTCTACGACTGGTGCTACGATCTGATCGAGCCCAGCACCCGCAATCTGATCGTGATGGGCGTGCAGAACGTCTGCTGCGACAACGCGGCGATGGATAACGAGATCGGTTTCCCGCCGACGAAGAGAACCACCGTCGCGGGACACGGGTGCGAACTCCAACTGCTGCGCGACTATCTGTCGTTTGCCATCGCGATCTACGACGAGTATCCCGACTGGTGGGATATGATCGCCGGACGGTTCTACAAGGAATACGTTCCCGCGCGGAACGAACTCTACGAGGCGGGACTCTATCCGCAGGGCGTGTCGCTCTATATCCGTCTCCGCTTTACCTCCGACCTCTTCTCCGCCTGGCTGATCGAGGCGGCGACCGGCAAGTTCCCCTACGCCAGCAAGGACGATATGAAAGAAGTCATGCGCACGGTCTACTCCTACGAACTCCCGAACAACAACGCCTTCGCCGCGGGCGACGACCACGCGGACGACGGTCACTTCATCGAACTCGGCTACCCCACCCTGATCTCGTCCTATCTCTTCAACGACGCGACGATCCGCGCGCAGCTCGAATCCCATAAGGACAGTTATTCCAAGTTCGAAGGCCTCTGGTTTACCGTCGGGGCGAGCGTCGCGGAGTACATGATCTGCTCCTCGAACGGCGTCAAGGCGGCGACCAACAGCCGCGAGGGAATGCCCCTGATCCGCTATAACGGCGGCTGGCTCGGACAGATCATCGCCCGGAACAGTTGGGGCTCCAACCAGGCGGCGGTCCTGATGAAGATCGGGCAGAAAACGACCGGAAACCACGAACACCGCGACGCGGGACAGTTCCAGATCTTCTACAAGACGATGCTGGCGGGCGATACCGGCGTCTACGACTCCTACGGCGACGCGCATTGGAACCAGTACCATCAGGCAACCATCGCGCACAACTCGATCCTGATCAACGGAACCGGGCAAACGAGGCAGAGCACCGGCGCAAACGAGTTGAACTACAACCAGTTCGACTCGGCGTACTTGAAGATCGGCGAGGTCAAAGCGCACGCGGAGGGCTATGCCGACGCGGCGAAGACCCAGCCGACCTACGCCTACATTGCCGGGGATATTACCGCCGCCTATAACGACAATAAAGCGACCACCAGCAGTCTCGCTTCGGAGGTCACGCGCCGGATGCTGACCGTCTTCGATACGAAGAACGCCGACGTACCGCTCTTCTTCTTCGTGTTCGACAACATCACGGCGAAATCCGCGAGTTATAAAAAGACTTTCCTGCTCCACGTGCCGACGGAGCCGACGATCTCGGGCAGCACCGTGACGGTCGAGAAGAACGGCGGCAAACTCGTTCTGCAAAACCTCTACGGCGGCAACACCATCACCAAGATCGGCGGCGCGAACCAGAACTACGTGGTCAACGGCAGCCAGATCAACCCGACCAACAACAGCGACGACGGATTCTGGGGCCGCGTCGAGATCACCACGGGGACGGGTTCGGCGACGAGCCAGCTTCTGAACGTGATGTACGTCACCGACTCCGGCAAGACCCCGTCGAACGTCACCGCGCAGAAGATCGGGGAATCCTCAAGCGTTTACAAGGGCGCCGTGATCGGCAGCGTCGCCGCGGTCTTCGTGATCGACAAAACCCCGCGGGCGGTCCCGCTCAGTTTCGAGGCGCCGGGTTCGGGCAACCTGACCTACTACGTCTCGGGCGTCGCCGCCGGAAACTGGACGGTCTCGGCAGGCGGGACAACGCAGACCGTAAAGGCGACCTCCGACGGGCAACTGCTGACCTTCACCGCCCCCGCGGGTTCTGTAACCATCACGAAGCAGTAAGGAAGGGCACGCAGATACACGCGAACCCCCGACGCTTACAAGTTCGCGCCGGGGAACCCCTATACGGCACAGACCGAAAAACGAATGGGGTTTATTTATGATCCGTTAAAGCATTTTGCTCTGTGCAAATTCTTCGCATTGTTAAACGCAATTTGAGGTTGAAACCCGTTCGCGGACGCGAACGGGTTTCTTCTTTTTGTTAAATTCGTTTTTCTATCCCCGTTCTCGACCTCTCGACGTATATATATACGCCTTCGGGTCGAGAACGGGGATTCTGCACTCGTCTCTGCGCACCCCTTTTCGCACGCTGGCGCGGGTGGATTGAACGGATGTAACAAAAGCGATTGGAACTATTCACCCCCGCCAGATTCGAACTGTGGAGGCGCCGGGGGCGCCTCCATGAAAAATAGCGACTTGCTCGCGCGATTTTTCATTCATCAGTGAAGAACTGATTAGCAGCTCCCCGTTCTGTTTTACACTTCTTTCCCCTATCAAAACCAAAGCCCCAAGACCCGTTTGGATCTTGGGACAAATTGGAGCTGCTAATCAGATTCGAACTGATGACCTCATCCTTACCAAGGATGCGCTCTGCCGACTGAGCTATAGCAGCAAATCGCTTTTCACGCCCGTTTATTATAGCAAAGCCCGTCTCTTTTGTCAAGTCTTTTCACAAAACTTTTTCGACCCGCGCCGGCGCGTTTCCTGCGGCGAACGCAGGTGAGTGCAGAATCGTCGTTTGCGACCCGAAGCGGTATTGACGTACCGCGAGAGCGAGCAAACGGCGAGAGGAAAACGGATCCGAATATAAGGAGAAAACCGCCCCTCGGGGCGGTTTTCCACCTTACGTGCAATTTGCCGTGTGAGGATTGAACACAGAGCCGAAAGTATGAACGGGCAATAATCATTCCCCTCGTTTTCCGGTCTGTGCCGCCTGCCGGCGCCGGGAAGAAAGCCAGATCAAAAGGACGCTGACGTCCGCCGGGTTCACCCCGCTGATCCGCGACGCCTGCCCGACGCTCAACGGGCGGACGCGGTTGAGTTTCTCCGCCGCCTCGATCCGCAGTCCGCGGACGGTGCGGTAATCGACGTCGGGCGGGAGGGGCTTGTTTTCGAGTTTGGCGAAGCGCTCGGCTTCGGCGATCTCGCGCTTGATATAGCCGTCGTACTTGATCTCGGTCTGCACCGTCGTCGCGACGGCGGCGGAGAGGGTCGGGCGGTCGGGGTCGAGCGGGGCGAGATCGGCGTAGGTGAGTTCGGGGCGGCGAAGCAGATCGGAGAGACGGATCCCGCCCGCGATCTCCGCCGAGCCGAGCGACGAGAGCGTCGCGTTCACCTTGTCCGAGGGAGGAAGGATCACCGATTCGAGCCGCGCCTTTTCGTCTTCGACGGTCTTTCGCTTTTCGAGGAAGCGGCGGTAGCGCGTTTCGGAGAGCAGACCGACGCGGTACCCGACGGGCGAGAGCCGCACGTCGGCGTTATCCTGCCGGAGCAGAAGCCGGTATTCCGAGCGCGAGGTCATCATCCGATAGGGCTCGTTCGTCCCCTTGGTAACCAGATCGTCGATCAGCGTCCCGATATAGGACGAATCGCGCGTTAAGATCATCGGCTCGCGTCCGAGCAGTTTCAGGGCGGCGTTGATCCCGGCGACCAGTCCCTGCGCCGCCGCCTCCTCGTAGCCCGAGGTCCCGTTGAACTGCCCCGCTCCGTAAAGCCCGCCGATCGCCTTGCATTCGAGCGTCGGAAGCAGCTCTGTCGGGTCGGCGCAGTCGTACTCGATGGCGTAGGCGTAGCGCATGATCTCTGCGCGCTCGAAGCCGGGCAGACTCCGCACCATCTGAACTTGCAGATCGACCGGCATCGAGGTGCTGAACCCCTGCAAATAGATCTCCTCGGTATCGCGCCCGCAGGGCTCGGCGAAGAGTTGGTGCCGGGACTTGTCGGCGAAGCGGACGATCTTATCCTCGATTGACGGGCAGTAGCGCGGCCCCGTGCCGTGGATCTTGCCCGAATACATCGCGCTCCGTCCGATGTTCTCGCGGATCAGGGCGTGGGTGTCCGGGGTGGTATAGACGGTGTAGCAGGGGGTCTGCTCGACCCCCGCGAGGTAGTCCGCCGGGGTCTCTGACGAGTAGGGGACGGGATCCTCTTCCCCGTCCTGCCGTTCCAGCCGCGAGAAGTCGATGCTCCGCCGGTTGATCCGCGCGGGCGTCCCGGTCTTGAAGCGCCGGAGCGCGATTCCCTCCCGCGCGAGCGCGGCGCCGAGTCCCTTCGCCGGGAGCATTCCGTCGGGTCCCCCCTCGTAGGAGACGTCGCCCACGTGGATCCTGCCGTCGAGGTAGGTCCCAGCGGCGATGATCGCGCACCCGACCTCCCAGCGTTCGCCGAGCCGGGTCACGAGCGCCGAAACGCGCCCGTCGGTAACTTCCAGATCCACGATCTCGGCTTGGATCAGGCGCAGGTTCTCCTGCTTTTCGAGCGTATGCTTCATCCGCGTGCGATAGGCGATCCGATCCGCCTGCACGCGCTTGGAGCGAACCGCCGCCCCCTTGCCGAGGTTCAGCGTCCGCGATTGCAGGGTCACTTCGTCCGCCGCCCTGCCCATCTCGCCGCCGAGCGCGTCGATCTCGTAGACCAGATGCCCCTTCGCCGTCCCCCCGATCGAGGGATTGCAGGGCATATTCGCCACGGCGTCGAGATTCAGCGTGAAAAGCACGACGTCCAGTCCCATCCGGGCGGCGGCAAGCGCCGCCTCGATTCCGGCGTGCCCCGCGCCGACGACGGCGACCTGTGCGTGATTGTTTTCCATATCCTATCTTCCTCAAACGAACCCCGCACGGGGGTTCCCTTTTCTTTCGCGTACAGTTTACCACATTCAGACGCCGTCGTCAAGAGAGAACGCGCCGCGGCGTTTCCTCTTGACGACGGAACGTTATTCGGCTGACGTCGTACGTACGTTTGCGTACGGCAAAACGTCACGCGGGTTTGTCTTTGGTCCTATGAACCGTCCGCGCGTCACTCCGTTCTTAATGCTACTACCGGATCTTTCTTCGCCGCCATTCTCGACGGGATCAGCCCGGCGAGCAGCGTCAAGCCCATACTGATGAGCACGAGCGCGACCGCGCCTCCGACGGGAAGCACGGCGGCGATGTTGCCGATCCCGGTCAGCGCCCGGAGGATCAGATTGATCGGGATGCAGAAGAGCAGGGTCACGGCGATCCCGATCAGCCCGGCGGCAAAGCCGATGATAAGCGTCTCGGCGTTGAAGACGCGCGAGACGTCGCGCTTCGACGCGCCGACGGCGCGCAGAATGCCGATCTCCTTCGTCCGTTCGAGAACCGAGATATAGGTGATGATCCCGATCATGATCGACGAGACGACGAGCGAGACCGAAACGAAGGCGACCAGAACGTAGGTCACGGCTTTCAGGATGTACGTGACCGAGGTCATCAGCAGCGCCATCATATCCGTATAGGTGATCCGATCGTCCTCCGGCGCCGCGTCGTTGTATTTCTCGATGATCTCCGTCACCTTGTCCTTCTCCTCGAAGGTGGAGACGTAGATGCTGATGCGCGAGGGGGTGTCCTCGTCGTAGACGTAGAGTTTGGCGAGCGTTTCCTCGTAGGTGGTGTTGGCGCTTCCGTCCGGGACGAAATAGGCGTAGGCGTTCAGTTTGCTCTTTGAGGAAAGCGACGCCACGATCCCGTCGAGCGCGGCGGCGCAGCGCGCGTCCTTCGTCGCCTCGTCGACCGTGGGATCGGCGGCGATCTTCGCCGCCGCCCGCTCCGCGGCGATCGTTTTGGTCACGTCGTCGAGGTCGTCGTCGGAAAGTCCCGCCGCCCACGCGGTCAGCGTATCCTCCGAGATCTCGGTCGTCGTCTTGTAGATCTCGACGACGTAGTTCTCCTTTGCCGCGCGGTCGGGGAGGGTCGAGAGGATCTCCGCCGCCTTCGCCGCGATCTCCGCGTCGGACGGCGTGTTGCGGATGGCGTCGTAGCGCGCCTCGCCCGCCGCCGTGAGTTCCTGCGAGACCTTGATCGTGAGCAGCGTCCTCACCGTCGACGCCAGTTCGGCGTCGGTTTCAAAATAGGAGATGAACGCGGCGTATTCGGGATAATACGAATTGACCCACGCCGTGATCTCCTCCTTGGTCGAACCGATCGTATCCATCAACTGCCCGACCGCGTCCTGGATCCGCAGATTCAGGTGCTTGACCGAGTTGGTCAGCGGGTCGTAATGGCTCGTCAGCATGGTTTTGAGCAAACTCGCCTTCCCCGCGGGGGTCAGTCCGGCGACGTACTCGGTCAGGCGCGCGATCTTTTCGTCTTCGGTCTTCGGGAGCGTGGCGGGATCGACCACGAAGGGCAGACCCGTCAGAACGTCGGTCTCGGGATGCGCGAACTGCTCTTTGACGATCTCGCTCTGCCGGGTCGACTCGATCAGGTATTTTGTCAGGGCGGAGGTATAGAGCAGCGTCCCGTTCGCCGACGTGGAGGTGGCGTCGGGATTCTTGCGGAGAATACCGCAGATCCGGAGTTCGATCGACATCTCGTCGCTCGACAGCAGCGTTTCCAGCACCGCCTGCTGATCGGCGACGTTCCGGTACTCTTCGCCGACCTTCTGATAGAGGCGGGCGGGCGCGATCGTGCGGAAAGTCCGCCCGAGGATCTCGTCGTAGGACCACTTCTCGGTGCCGGGCTGCGCGATCTTCTGCCCGGTGAACGCCGCGATCATCATTTCCCGCATATCGCTCTCGCTTTTCAGCCCGAGGGCGTAGAGGGTCAGATCGTTCACCTCGTCGTCGTCGCTGACGACGAGCAGTACGTCGCCCGCCCCCTTCGGCCAATCTCCGGCGATCACGTCGTACTGTTCCTTCACCAGATCGGCGACGGGTTCCCCGTTCTTGCCGCCGAGCACCTCGCCCCAGACGCTGTAAGACGAGAAACTGGACGAGAAGGAGAAGGATCCCGTCTGCCCCGCGTCTTCGTCGGAGACACCCGACATCCCCCCGCCGATCCCGTTGATCAGGGCGCCCACGTCGGAGGAGACGTATTCTCCCGTATCGGGGTCGCGGGTGTAAACGGTGAGCGGAATATCGTACCCGTACTGGATCGTCGCGTCCACGTCCTTGAACGCGCCCCCGTCGATATACTCCTTGAAGGCGGTCAGGTTGTTTTCGCTCTTGTCGGGAGCGAGCAGCGTGTTGATGAGGTTATAGAAAACCGGGCTGCTGTACACGTTCCCGTCGTTTGTCGGATGGTTCCTGCCCTCTTTCCGCTGTTCGCCGAGCGAGGAGATCATCGCGACAAGGTCGGTCTCCTCCCGGTTGATCGTGATGGGGTAGGAGGACAGGGCGTCCTCCTGAATGTGCCGGATGTACAGATTGATCCCGTTCGAGAGCGCGAGGATCAGGGCGATCCCGATGATGCCGATGCTTCCGGCGAAACTGGTCAGGAAGGTGCGCCCCTTCTTGGTCATCAGGTTGTTCAGCGAGAGAGACAGCGCCGTCAGAAGCGACATCGAGCGCTTCTTCGGCTTTTTGCTCTTCTTCGGCTTTTCGTCCGTCTGCGGCGCGGCGACGGTCTCCTCCGGTTCCGCTTTCGCGGGCTGTTCCTCCGGAGTGAAGGGGGCGGTGTCGCCGACGATCTCGCCGTCGAGGAGCCGGATGATCCGGGTCGAGTAACGGTCGGCGAGTTCGGGGTTGTGGGTCACCATCACGACGAGTTTTTCGCGCGCGACCTCGCGGAGCAGATCCATCACCTGCACGCTGGTCTCGGTATCAAGCGCCCCGGTGGGCTCGTCGGCGAGCAGAATATCGGGGTCGTTCACCAGCGCGCGGGCGATCGCGACGCGCTGCATCTGTCCGCCCGAAAGTTGGTTCGGACGTTTCTTCAACTGATTGCCGAGCCCGACGCGGACGAGCGCCTCGGTCGCCCGTCTGGTCCGTTCGGATTTCGGAACGCCAGAGAGGGTCAGGGCGAGTTCGACGTTGGACAGAACCGACTGGTGCGGGATCAGGTTGTAGTTCTGAAAAACGAAGCCGACCGAATGGTTCCGGTAGGCGTCCCAGTCGGCGTCACGGTAGAGTTTGGTCGAAACGCCGCGGATGACGAGATCGCCCGACGTGTACTGGTCGAGCCCGCCGATGATGTTGAGCAGCGTGGTTTTCCCGCATCCCGAAGGTCCCAGGATCGAAACGAACTCGTTCTCCCGGAACGAGACCGAGACCCCCCGGAGGGCGGTCACCGCGTTCTCGCCTTCCCCGTATTCTTTTCTGACGTCGATCAAACTGAGCATGACAGTGTCCTTTCCCGCGCGCCGGGACGTCCCGGCGCGACTTTTCGCAGAATCATTGTAAAAGATATATTTGAACAGAAAAAGAACGAATGAAACCCGATTTGTAAACTTCTTGCAAAACTATACGGAAAGCGCCCGCCGGGACGGTTCTTTTTCGCTTCGGACTTGCTTTTTTGCGCCGTCTGTGCTATACTGTTGTCGTGTCCGTTCGGTTCGTGAAGACGGACGCGCAAACGACGATATTCACGGGAGGACGTTGCAAAATGGTTCTGATGACGTTTACCGTTCCGTGCTATAATTCGGAAGCATATATGCAAAAATGTATCGATTCCCTGCTCCCCGCGGGGGACGATACCGAAATCATCATCGTGGACGACGGATCGACCGACCGGACCGGCGAGATCGCCGACGGGTACGCCGCCGCCCATCCCGACCGCGTCCGGGTGATTCATCAGGAGAACGGCGGACACGGCGAAGGGGTCAATCAGGGGATCCGGCACGCGAAGGGCAAGTATTTCAAGGTCGTCGACTCGGACGACTGGCTCGATACCGAGGCGCTTTCCCGCCTGACGGCGCGGATGCGCGAACACGAGGCGGCTGGGGTCGACGTCGATATGTACGTCGCCAACTACGTCTACGAGCACGTCGCGGACGGCAAGACCTTCGTGATGAACTACCGCCGGAACTTCCCGAACGAAACGGTCTGCTCGTGGGAGGAGGTCCGCCCCTTCGGGATCACGCAGTACCTGATGATGCACTCGGTCTACTTCAAGACCTCGATTTTGCGCAACTGCGGGCTTGAACTTCCGAAGCACACCTTCTACGTGGACAACCTGTTCATGTATAAGCCGCTCCCCGACGTGAAGACCATCTACTATATGCCGCTCGACCTCTACCGTTATCTGATCGGACGCGCCGATCAGTCGGTCACGCTCGCAAACGGGGCGAAGCGGGTCGATCAGCAGATCCTCGTGACCAAGATGATGGTCGACTGCTTCGATCTCCGCCCGATGGGGAGAACGAGACTGCGGCGGTATCTCTTGCACGAACTCGGGATGATGGTCCTGATCTGCGCCGTCTTCACCTACGCGGACGATACCCCCGAGCGCAGAAAGAACTTCTACGCCGTCTGGAAGTATATCAAGGACAAGGACCCGTGGCTCTACCGGCGGCTCCGCTGGTCGAGCACCGCGATGGTCGCGACCGGAAAAACGAAGTTCAGCCATTGGATCGACGTCTGCGGCTATCGGTTTTTCAAGCGGATCGTCAAATTCGGTTGACCCCGGAAGGGCGCGCGTCGGCGCGCCCTTTTTGATTTGATATAAAAAGCGCCCGAATCAGCAAAAAGTTGTCTTTTCCTCTTGCAACCCGCGCCGCAGTCCTGTATAATAGGAAGACGGAAGACACATTACACGAGAACCGAACAGGAGACAGAAACATGATCGCAAGACCCGAACATCCGAAACCGCAATTCGAGCGCGAGGGATGGAGAAATCTGAACGGAGAATGGGATTTCTCCTTCGACGACGGAAGAAGCGGACTGTCGAGGGGGATGAACAAGGCGGGCGCCGTCTACGAAAAGAAGATCGTCGTTCCCTTCTGCCCCGAAAGCAAACTGTCCGGGATCGGCGACGTCGATTTTCACGCGGCGGTCTGGTACCGGCGGAGTTTTGCGCTCTCGAAAAAGGACCTTGCCGGGCGGGTGCTGCTCCACTTCGGCGCGGTCGATTACAAGTGCCGGGTGTTCGTGAACGAAACCGAGGTCGGCGGGCATCAGGGCGGCTACGTCTCCTTCTCGCTCGATATTACCGACGCGGCGAAGGAGGGCGAAAACGTCCTCGTCGTCTGCTGTGAGGACGACAGCCGCGATCCGATGATCCCCTCGGGCAAGCAGAGCGACCGGTACGAGTCCTACGGCTGCTATTACACCCGCACCACCGGGATCTGGCAGACGGTGTGGCTTGAATTCGCGCCCGAAACGCGCGTCCTCTCAACGCGCTACTATCCCGACGCCGAAACCGCCTCCCTGACCGTGCAGGCGACGCTTTCGGGGACGGCGGATCTGTCTGCCGTCGCCGCGTTCGAGGGGCGCGAGGTCGGACGGACGGAACTCAAAAACGTCGGCGGGACGGTCACCTTCACGCTCGCCCTCTCCGAAAAACACCTGTGGGAGATCGGCGACGGCAAACTCTACGACCTCGTTTTCACATTCGGGCAGGACCGCGTGAAGAGTTATTTCGGGCTCCGCGACGTCAGAATGGACGGGATGAAATTCCGTCTGAACGGCAGATCGATCTTTCAGCGGTTGGTGCTCGATCAAGGCTTCTTCCCCGACGGGATCTACACCGCCCCCTCGGACGAGGAACTGAAAAACGATATTCTCCGCTCGCTTGCAATGGGCTTCAACGGCGCGCGCCCGCACGAAAAGATTTTCGAGGAGCGCTACCTCTACCATTGCGACAAACTCGGCTATATCGTCTGGGGCGAGTACCCGAACTGGGGGCTCGACCACACGAAGCCGGAGGCGGTCTACCCGATCCTGCCCGAATGGATCGAGGAGATGAACCGCGACTTCAACCACCCCGCGATCATCGGTTGGTGCCCCTTCAACGAGACGTGGGATCAGCACCATTGCCGGCAGTATGATCCCCTGCTCTCGCTCGTCTACCGCACGACCAAGGCGATCGACCCGACGCGCCCCGTCATCGACACGAGCGGGAACTTCCACGTCGAGAGCGATATCCACGACGTCCACGACTACGAGCAGAAGCCCGACGTGATGGTCGAGCACTTCGCCTCGCTCGTCAAGGACGGGACCTATATCGAGCCGATGAAGCGCAACGAGCGCCAGCCCTACACGCCGGGCAAGCCGGTCTTCGTCAGCGAGTACGGCGGCATCGGTTGGAGCGTCGACGACTCCGCCTGGGGCTACGGCAACACCCCGAAGAGCAAGGAGGAGTTCCTCGCTCGCCTGAGGGGGCTGACCGACGCCCTGCTCGATAACCCGAAGATCTTTGCCTTCTGCTATACGCAGCTGACCGACGTCGAACAGGAACAGAACGGGCTGTATACCTACGACCGCCGCCCGAAGTTCCCGCCCGAAACGATCCGCCCGATCTTCTCGAAAAAAGCCGCGATTGAGGATTGACGGGAAACGCCGAACTGAATACTTACGCCCCCCGAAACCAACCGTTTCGGGGGGCGCTTTTTGGCGAAAAAAGCAAAAAAGGGGTTTCGTGCGTATATTATGGTAAACATAAGCGACTGCGTTTTTTTCTTCTTTACAAAAGCCCGTTCAAGGTGTATGGTCAATTTTGACCATCCGGTTTATGGTATCCTATATGTGGAACAATCGGGGGGATTACCGGGTGGTCAATTCTGTCCCAACCGGTGTGCTACACTATATATGAGGAGCAAAAACGAAAGGAGTTCCGCCGTGAAATTGATCGCAAAGAAGACCATTATCCTCTACGTTTTCAAGGTTCTGTACTGCTACACCTCGCGCGAGCATACGGTAACGCAAACGCAGATCACCCGATACCTGAACGAGCTCGGGATCCCCTGCGACCGCAAGACCGTCGGGCGCAACATCGGTTATCTGATCGGCGCCGGTTTTCCCGTCCGTCGGGTGGAGGGCAAGATCCCCGGGTACTATTACGACAGACGAAAAAACGACTTCTTCGCACCGCTCGTTCCGTCCGGCGTCAGTCAAGAGTGAAAAACGCTCCCTCGAAGCAAAAGATAAAGGAGAAAAACCGTGTACGAATTCTGTAAACCCGACGTCACCGTAAAAGTCAGCGAGGATCAAAGGAGCGCGACCGCATGTATCCAGCCTTTGGATCGAGGCTACGGGATCACCGTGGGCAACTCGCTCCGCCGCGTTCTGCTCTCCGGGATGCCCGGCGCCGCCGCCGTCTGGATCAAGATCGACGGCGTTCTGCACGAGTTTACGACGCTCGACGGCGTGAAAGAGGACGTTCCCGAGATCGTCCTAAACGTAAAAGGGATCGTCGCAGAACTCAAAGGCGAAGAAACGATCGTCGCAACTCTCGACGAAATCGGTCCCAAAACCGTCACGGCGCGCGATCTGCAAGCCGACGCTGATCTCTCAATCGTCAATCCCGAGCAGGTGATCGCGACGCTCGCAGACGGCGTGCGTTTCCGGATGGAGATCGCGTTTGCAAAGGGGCAGGGCTACGTTCCCGCCGAGAGGAACAAGGAACTCTATTCCCCGCTGCCGCTCGGCTCGATCGCGGTCGATTCGATCTTTACCCCCGTGTTAAACGTCGAATATGCCGTCGAAAACACGCGAATCGGCGGCGACGTCGATTATGACAAACTGATCCTTCAGGTCACGACCAACGGCGCCCTCTCCCCCGACGCCGCGATCGCCACCGCGTCGAACGTCCTGATCCGACATTTCGAGTGCCTGTCGGCGATCGCGGAAGGGGTGAGACCTGAGATGACGGGCCCCGACGGCCCGAATCCGAAAGAACCCCCCGCCCTCTCGATCGGGATCGAGCAACTCAACTTCTCGCAACGAAGCTACAACTGCCTGAAACGATCGGGAATCGACACCGTCGGCGACATCACGTCGCGCACAGAAGACGAGATCTTAAAGATCCGAAACCTCGGCAAAAAGTCCTTTGATGAGATCCGCGGCAAGATTGCCGCTATGGGACTTGCGTTCAAAGTGGAAGAGTAAATACAAGGAGGATATATGTGATTGTTTTAAAAACCCTTCAATTTGAGAATTCCAAAACTAACAATTAACGGAAGGAGAACAAAAATGACTGCGCTTGAACTTGGCATTAGACTGAAAGCTATGTATTCCCAGAAAAATGTGAACAAGGTTGCAATGATCCATCTGTTTGGGGTCATCTTCGCACAAACTATGCGCAACGAGGACATTAAGCCGATTGAAGTATTGAAAGCAGCCCAAATGCCGGAATCATATGTCACCGAAATCAACAAAGGAATCAATTTATCAAAGTATGTTACCGTCCGTGATGAGTACGAAGAGTTGGTCAATCTTTTAAAAGAATAATAACCCAAAACAAATAATAGAAAAAAACACAACTTGGGAAAAGGAAGGATAGTGAAATGGGAAACAGAAGCGGAGACTTTGGATGGGCGACTATAGTAACAGGAACTCCCGTAGGAAAAGGAAACAATCGTCGTAAGGAATGGTGTGAACATTACAGAAAAAGCGACAACACTTGCTGGTCTAACCGCTGTTCCGGGTACATATGCGGCGGTTCTATTAGATGCCAAAAGTATAAAGAAGACCCTAATAAGAAGAAAAACAGAATCGGAAAATAACCGCTTGTTTCTTTAAAACCGAAGCGACTGACCATCCCCGAAAGGGGGCGGTCAGTTTTGTATACCCCATTTTGCTATACTTAATATGGAGAGAAAACAGATCGAAAGGCGGCGTTCCAATGACCGTATAGACGAGCGCAAAACAGGAGGCGTTTCGTATGCAACCTATTTGCCACGTTCACAGGTTTTTTATGTTTATCAAAAACCATTTAGAACAAACGCGCAGAGCACGGAAAAAGAAAGGAAAGGACTATGGAAAAACAGCTGACCGAACTGGTGTTCATTCTGGACAGGAGCGGGTCGATGGAGGGCATCCGGCGGGCGACCGTCTCGAACTTCAACGAACTGCTCGACGCGCAGAAAACCGAAGCGCACGGCGACGAGGCGCGGATCTCGATCTATTCGTTCAATCACACGATCGAAAAGCTTTGCTTCCGGGCTCCCCTTGAAAGCGCGCGGCGCCTGACGACCGAAACCTACTTGCCGTGCGGCAGGACCGCTCTTTACGACGCGATCTGTTCCGCTTTGAACGAGATCACCGGCGCGGAAAAAGAGAACCTTGCAAACGAGTGGAAGATCGTCCGGATCGTCTGCATCATCACAGACGGTCTGGAAAACGCGAGCCGGTTCTACACCCGCACCGACGTCCGGCGCCTGATCGACGCAAAGAAAGAAGACGGGTGGAACTTCGTTTTTGCGGGAGCGAACTTCGACGTCGACGTCGAAGGCGAAGAACTCGGATTTGACAAACGAGAGCGTTTTTCGTTCGAGGCGAACGACTATGGCGTGCGGGATCTCTCGAAGCGGGTCTGCTGTTGCCTCTCCGAATACCGCAAGCCGGACCGCGACGACGAGGATCTTTCTTCTCTGCGCCGCCGCGCCGAGAATTGAGCAAAGAGGTGAGTTGCGTTGCTGTTTGAATGGATCTTCGTTCTCGCGATCATCGGAATCATTACCGTTTACGACAAATAAAAAAACGGACGATAAAACCGAAGCGGCTGCCCGAGGGCAGCCGCCTTTTTTACTGTTTTTCCTCGTCCTGCTCCGTCTTGCCCGCCTTTTTGCGGCGGCGGACGCACTCGGTCAGAAGATACTCGATCTGTCCGTTCAGCGAACGGAAGTCGTCCGCCGCCCAAGCGGAAAGTTCCGCGTAGAGTTTTGCCGAGAGGCGGAGCGGGATCTGCTTCTTCCCCTCGGGCTCCATCAGTAGAGACTCCCGGAGTTGACGACGGGCTGGGCGTCGCGGTTACCGCAGAGAACGACGAGCAGGTTCGAGACCATCTGCGCCTTGCGTTCCTCGTCGAGGTTGACGGTTCCCTTCTCGGCGAGCCGATCGAGCGCCATTTCGACCATCCCGACGGCGCCCTCGACGATCATCTTGCGCGCGTCGATGATGGCGGACGCCTGCTGTCTTTGGAGCATGACGGCGGCGATCTCGGGGGCGTAGGCGAGGTAGGTGATCCGCGCCTCGACGATCTCAAGTCCGGCTTCGTTCACCTTCGACTGGATCTCGTCGCGGATGCGGAGGGCGACCAGTTCGCTCGACCCGCGCAGACTGCCCTCGTCGGCTTTGCCGTCGCCCGTCGTGTCGACGTTCGGCGCGACGTCGTAGGGGTAGATGCGGACGATGTTGCGGAGCGCGGCGTCGCATTGGAGCGAGAGGTATTCCTTGTAGTTATCGACGTTGAAGACCGCCTTCGCGGTGTCGGTCACGCGCCAGGTCACGGCGATCCCGATCTCGACCGGGTTGCCGAGACAGTCGTTGATCTTCTGCCGGTTGTTGCTGAGCGTCATGATTTTCAGCGAAATGCGGTTGGTGACCGCCGCCGCGTTCTTCTGATTCGCCGCCTGCCGCTCTGCCGCCGCTTCGCTCGTCGAGACGTCGCCGCTCTGATTCAGTTTCGTTTTGGCGGCGGGGTTGACCGAAGAGCAGAAGGGATTGACCCAGTAGAAGCCGTCGCCTTTCAGCGTGCCGTAATACTTCCCGAACAGGGTCAGGACCAGCGCCTCCTGCGGTTTCAGCACCTTGAAGCCGAGCAGAAGAATCCACCCGAGCGAAGCGTACACCGCGCAGATACCGAAAACCACCGGGTACGCCGGCGCGTCGTCGTTTCCGAGCGCGCCGCAAACCGCCAGTCCGACGATCGCCGCCACGTAGAGCGCGATCAGAAGCACGAGCATCGGAAACCCGTTCTTCTTTCCTTTGATTACTTTTTCCTGCATCGTTTTTTCCTCTTTTCGTTTGTTTCAAATTGATATCGTTTTGATATCACCAAACGCAGTATAGCACGAAAAAAGAGTTTTGTCAAGAGGGCGGGCGATTTTTTTCGGCGCGGGGTCGCGCGCGTATGCGAAAATAAATAAGGGAGAGGGGCGTTCCCTCTCCTTTTGCCCGTCACCGTTCTTCCCGTTCCCGCATATCCTGTAAACGGAAAGGAGGCGCCGATATGAAATGCTGTAAAAAGACGGTCCCGCTCCCCGTCGCGGCGGCGGTCGCGTTTGCCTCGGGGATCCTGCTCAGCCGGTTTCTGCCGCCGGTCGCTCTGACCGTTCTGCTCGCGGTCCTGATCCTTTTCGCCGGGATCGCCGCCCTCCTCCGCAAATAAACGAAAGGAGCGTTTCCGCCCCGGCGGAAACGAGAGAATCATGAAGATCCTGCTTGTCCGTCCGCCCCGTTTCCTGCGATCCCTGCTCCGCCGACTCTGCGGGGTGAAGAAAGAAAAATAAAACCCGCCCCGCAACACTTCGTCGGGACGGGTATCGCCGCCGAGCGATCTCACTCAACCGAAAGCCATTTCCGTAGCAGTTTCTCGTAGCGCGCCCGGTTTTCAAGCGCCTCGTCGCGCTGAAAGAGCGCGAGCGCCGAGATCCCGTTGCGGATCGCGACGACCGTCCCCTCGGGGAAGGCGGAAAACGCCGGATCGTCCTTGAAAACGGTGTAGCGAAGGTCGATCCCGCACTCGCCCGAAAACGCCTCGTCGGGCGTGCCGGCGGGCGCGAAATCACGGATCGGGAGGAAGGCGCCGGAACTCTCCTGCGTCTCTGCGAGCACCTCGGGATCCATCAGGAAGATAAGCGCGCTTCCGGTCATAATTTCGTTTGAAAGCAGTTCGCGGTTCTGCCCGATCTGCCCGCCGTTCACCGAAAGACCGTCGCCCGCGTGCTCCTCGTTGAAGCGACGGATTTGGTCGTTCGTCATCAGGAAAAGGAAAGAGATCGTGATTTCTGCGTCGCGCTCGTCCTCACCCGACTCCCGCGAGAGCGAGGAGACGATCGCGCGCTGCTGATCTCCCGAGAACTCGCCCTGCCCGACGTAGTAGAAGTAATAATCGGGCTCGCGGCGGCGGCACATCGAGAGCGTACAGAAAAGGACCGCGAAGATCCCGACCGCGGCGATAATCGTCTGCCACTTGTAATGATACCAGAAGTTGTCGAACCAGCGCCACACCTTGCCGTGACTGACGTGCAGTTCGCCGCCCTCCAGCTTGTCCCGTTCGGGACCTTGGTTTTGATCCATTGCGCTCTCCTTTTTTCTTTCCCTGCCAGTATAGCACAGATCGGAGAGAAAATCAAGACCGGGATCAACCGGGCGGCAGGACAAGCCCTCCCGACGCCTCCCCACGGCGGCGGTCAAGCCGCGTCATAACGGGCGCCGTGACGCGGCACAAAGGGGACTTTGACGTGCCACGGCGGGGGGCGTCTCCGCGCGTAAAAGTCGCCGTGAAACGGCAAGGGGGGCGTCGTGATTTTTTTAGGAAAATCGGGGGTTTTCCCTTGACAGACTCGGTTTTCCGTGGTATACTTTTCCCAACAAAAGCGAGAGGGGGAAAACCGATGAAACTGATCCACACCGCCGACCTGCACCTCGGGTCGAAGATCGAGGGAAAGTTCCCGCCCGATAAGGCGCAGCAACGCCGGACCGAACTCCGAAACTCGTTTGCCCGGATGATTGAGCGGGCGAAGGAACTCGGGGCGACGGCGATTCTGATCGCGGGGGACGCCTTCGACACCGATCCGGCGACGCCCGCCGACGCCGATTTCTTTTTCGGCGCGATCGGGAGCAACCCCGACCTGACTTTCCTCTATCTGCGCGGCAACCACGACAAGACCGTCGCCCTCCCCGCGGCGCTTCCGAACCTCGTGACCTTCGGGGACGAATGGACGACGTGGGAAAAAGACGGGGTCGCGGTATCGGGGATCGAGATGACCCCCGAGAACTGCAAAACGCTCTACGATACTTTCAAGCCGGTCCCGGGCAAGATCAATATCGCGGCGCTCCACGGGCGGCTCGGGTCCTCCCCCGCCCCGGACACGGTGGTGCTGTCGAAACTCGCGGATCGCGGGATCGACTATCTGGCTCTCGGCGACTATCACGCGCGGCAGGACGGCAAACTCGGCGCGCGGGGCGCGTGGGCGTATCCCGGCTGCCCCGAGGGGCGCGGTTTCGACGAGCCGGGCGAGAAGGGATTTCTGCTCCTTGACGCCGCAAACGGGACGGTGAAAACCGCGTTTATCCCGCACGCCTGCCGCACGCTGCACGAGATCGACTGCGACGTTTCGGCGGCGACGTCGGTCTACGAGGCGGCGGAGATCGCGAAGCGCGCGATCGCCTCGCTGCCCGCCGACGATCCGATCCGGGTCAACCTGACGGGCGCCGTCCGGTTCGACCGGACGAACCTCGCGCGGATCGCGGAGGAACGGCTGAAAGCCGGGCGTTTCTTCGTCTCGGTGAAGGACAAAACGTCGGTCGCGCTCGACCTCGACGCGATCCGGCGGGAACTCTCGCTCCGCGGCGAGTTTCTGCGGCAGATAGACAAAGAGGAGCGCCCCGAAGACGAAAAGCGCCCCGAAGACGAAAAAGACGCGATCCTCGAACTCGGACTCCGGGCTCTGTCGGGCGAAGACCTCGGCTGACCCGGGAAAGGAGAGCAATATGAAACTGATTTCCTGTCATATCGACGGATTCGGGGCGATCTCGGACAAGGATTATACCTTTGACGGCGGGCTGACCGGGATCAAAGCCGACAACGGCGCGGGAAAGAGCACGCTTTCGGCGTTCCTCTCCGCGATGCTCTTCGGTCTTCCGCGGGTGCGGAGCAACGCAAAGGACTTCAACGACCGCGAACACTACTATCCGTTTGCGGGCGGGGCGTTCGGCGGATCGCTGGTTTTTCGGACCGACGCGGGCGACGAGTATCTGATCCGGCGCGATTTCGACAGAAAGAGCGAAACGCAGGACGCCCTGACGGTCACCAAGAACGGCGAACCGTTCGAGTGCCGCGGACGCGAGATCGGCGAGATCCTCTTCGGGGTCGACGCCGACGCCTTCGCCCGGACGGCGTTCCTGTCCGCCGAAACGCTCGATCCCGCCCCCGGCAAGTCGCTCTCCGACCGGCTCTGCGAGACGGTCGCGAATCCCGAAGGGACGGTTCCCGCCGAGAAGGCGATCGACGCGCTGGACAAAGCGGCGAAGAAAATCATTCAGGGGCGCGGCAAAAACGGGCTCTACGATCAGGCGCTCGCCGAAGAAGGAAGAATCGAAACCGAACTCCGCGAAGCGAAGGAGGCGGCGAAAAAACTGCCCGCGCTCCGGGCGGAGTACGAAAAGACGGC